>JBEKKH010000080.1:0-18139 GCA_050010815.1 Streptosporangiaceae bacterium
AAGCAACGACGAGACCAACTGACTTGGGCAAGACTGCCTGACTGACGAAGGGTCACCCTAACAGCAGTTTGTCCAGCGTGATCGGGAGATCGCGGACGCGCGTGCCGGTGGCGTGGCGCGCGCCTGGTGTCGGGTTCCGCTGGTCCCAGCCGAACCGCTGCGCCTCCGCCCGGTACGCCTGGACCAGGTTGCGTGAGGAGAAGGGCAGGCCGGTAGTGGGGTCATTGTCCGGCTCGTTGCGGATCCTGAGCTCGATCGGGTCGATGCCGATCCGCACGGCCAGTTCGTCGACCGCGCTCTCGAGCCCGAAGCTGCCGACCGCCTCGCCTGGCGCTCGCATGAACGTGTTGGCGACCATGTCCATGTGGGCTGCCCGGACCTCGAGCGTGATGCTTTCCGCCGCGTACAGGCACATCGTCGACGTGATGAATGCCTCGGGCAGGTAGTTGTACCGGGTCTTCGTCACGGTGCCGGTGTGGATCAACGCGTCGAAGCGCCCGTCCGCCTGGGCGCCGATACCCACCCGCTGCTCGGTGGCGTGCGGCCGCCGACGACCCGGTAGACGCCCTTGCGGGAAAGTGCGATCTGGACCGGACGCTGCGCGAGCTTCGCGGCCGCGACAGCCAGGATCTGATGCTGCCAAATCAGCTTACCGCCGAACCCGCCGCCCAAGTAGGGGGACGAGACGTGCACCTGCTCCTGCCGGAGACCGAAGATCTCGGCGAGCGACCAGGCCTCGTGCGTCACGCTCTGGGAGCAATCGTGGACGATCAGCTCGTCAGCGACCCAGGCGACCGTCGCCGCGTGCGGCTCCATCGCGTTCTGGTTGTGGCGCGGTAGGTGACGTCGACCTGGTACGGCGCGGCGGCAAGCGCCGCCTCGGCGTCGCCGACCTGGAGGCTCAGCAGCTGTCCGGCGAACATCGCAGGCTCGGTCGTTCCCGCCTTGGCCACCGCGCCAACCTCGTTGACTGGTCGCGGATCCAGGTGCGATCCCGTCCGCCGGCGCTTGGGGCGCATGAGCGGCGGTGTCGAGGATATTGGCGTGATGATCATGCCGCGAGGGACTGTGCGGCAGATGGGAAGCGAATTTGATGAAGATTCTCGTTACCGGGGCGGCCGGGACTGTCGCGGCGGCGTCGCTCGTGCCCTCGCCGGCACTGGCCACCAGACCGTCGCTCTTGTTCGCGATCCGGCGAAGTATGACGCGCCGGAAGGCGTGGAAGTGATTCAGGGCGATCTGACCGTGGCCGACGATGTCGGTCGTGCGCTGCCGCTCGGCGACCGCAACGTCCTGACTGCCCGCCACCGGGCCGGCGAGCAGGCGCTGACCGCTGCGGGCGTGCCGGCGACGTTCCTTCGTCCGAGCGGGTTCGACTACAACTTCCTCATGTGGACCGCTGACGCCGGAAAGGGTGTCGTCAGGGCTCCGTGGCTGGACGTGAAGCTGCCCGTGGTGCACCCCGACGACATCGCCGCCTGCGCGGTTGCCTTCCTCTGGCCGGGAGCCCCGCGGGCGGGGCGTACTCGATCACCGGTCCGGATGCCCTGTCGGTGGCCGACCAGACCGCGATCGCTGCCAGTGTCCTGGGACGGGAACTGCGGGCGGAGCAGTTCGACCTGCAGGTCGCCAAGTCGCATGCGTTCCCGGAGGGAACCCCGGACTCCGTCGTTGACTCCGTGTTCGGCACCTTCGGCCCGGAAGCGGCGGTCGTGCCTGTCTCCGGTGGCGTACAGGCGCCGACCGGTCGTCCGGCGCGCACCTTCGCGCAGTGGGTCGAGTGGAACCGGGCGGCGTTCGCATGAGTGCCCAGCGGATCACGTGGTAGGCCGTGTGCAGGGGAACCGCATGCACGCTGGGTTGCCGCACGGACGGGCGCGCTCAAGTTGCTGTCCGGTGGCGAGTGAGGAGAGCTGATGGCACGGGTATTCATAACCGGTTCGAGCGATGGCCTCGGCCTGATGGCCGCGCGTCTCCTGATCGAGGAGGGGCACTCGGTCATCGCGCATGCCCGTGACGAGCAGCGGGCCGGCGAGACGAGGACGGCGCTACCCGGCGCGAAGCAGGTGGTGACCGGCGACCTGTCGAGCATCGCGCAGGCGCGCGGCGTGGCCGACCAGGTGAACGCGCTAGGTGACGTCGACGCGGTGATCTACAACGCCGCAGTCGGGCCTGACGAGCGGCGGCGGATCGAGACGGCCGACGGGCTGTCGCACGTCTTCGAGATCAACGTGCTCGCGCCCTATATCCTCACGGCGCTCATCGCCCGCCCGCGGCGCGTGGTCTACCTGACCTCGGGCCTGCACCGCGGCGGCGACCCCGCGCTCGGCGACCCCCAGTGGGAGCATCGCGCCTGGCGCGGGTCGCAGGCCTACAGCGACAGCAAGCTGTATGACCTCGCGCTGGCCATGACCGTCGCGCGGCGGTGGCCCGAAGTGCTGTCGAACGCGGTGAGCCCTGGCTGGGTACCGACCAAGATGGGCGGCGCGGGCGCGCCGGACGACCTGGCGCAGGGGTACCTGACGCAGGCCTGGCTGGCCGTTAGCGACCAGCCCGCGGCGCTGGTCAGCGGCTGCTGCTTCTTTCACAAGCATCAGCAGCAGTTCCATCCCGCGGCCCGCTCCCCCGCGGTCCAGGACGCGCTGGCCGACTATTGCGCGCGGCTCAGCGGGATACCGCTCCCGGCCTAACCGCGACCCCGGCGGACGTTGTCGACATGTCATCTGACCTGCGGCTGCGACCTCAATAGTTCTCAACGTTTTCCCGGCGGACCGCGGAGTGATACGCCCCCAATTTGCCCTGGGCATTGCAGCGATTTAATTCCGATGGCAGTTCCTGATCACTGCGGAACAACCCTCGCTCCCGTCGAGGCAGACTATCGTTCGGTGGTCTCCGGTAGCCTCGCCGGCCACATCGGCAGCTGTTCCGCCGGGCTCATCAGCATCTGCGCGACCGCGAAATAGTTCCCATTATCATCAGGCTCAAGCGTCACGAAGGGAGCCTTGCGGTCCTCTCGATCGCCGGATGAGGATCAATCTCCTCTCTCCGGACCCCACACGCCCGGCGGCTGCGACCTTCCTCGTCTGGCTGTGGCCGGAGCCGAAGCGGGTAAAGGGATTGACCCTGTGATGCGTGTAAGGAGTATGGAGCAACTACCGATGGAATTCGCGGAGTTCTATGAGTCCACCCGCGATGACTGTCTGCGGATCGTTCTGCTTCACGTCGGTGACCGGCACCTGGCCCACGACCTGGTCGCGGAGGCGTACACCAGGGCGTGGATGTCGTGGCGGAAGGTTCGCGAGTTGGAGGTGCCGCGGGCATGGGTCGTGCGCACCGCGCTGAATACGCACGTGTCCTGGTGGCGCCGGCGTCGGCATGAGGTCGCCCTTGGCAACCACGACACTGCGATGCCCGGCGAGCAGGCCACAGCGGTCAGCGGCGACCTGCTGGCCGCGCTGCGGCGGCTGCCCGCACGTCAGCGCGAGGTCGTCACGCTACGGCTGCTGCTGGACCTAGACACCGAGACCACGGCCAGGGTCCTTGGCATAGCCCCGGGAACCGTCGGCGCCCACCTGCACAAAGCGGTCGCAACGCTACGGGCCGCGATTCCCAGTCACGACGGTCAGGAGATCAGCAAATGAACGCTAACAACACGGTGGCCGTAGTGCGGGACTCCCTCGCCATGGCCAAGGATTCCCTCGCCGGGGTTCACATGAACACGCCACCGGACGCCATCGCGCGGAACGGCCGGGCCAGGCGCAGGTGGCATAGGCTCACCGGTCTTACCGGAGCCATTGCGGTCATGGCAGGGACAGCCCTTGCCGTGACCGCGCTGGCACCATCCGGTCACACGGCCAGCCAATCCGGCCACCCGGCGAGCCATCCGCGCACCGCACAGCTGGCGGCCTGGACGGTGGCCAAGCAGGCCAATGGCGACATCAAGGTCACCATCCGCCAGCTGAGCGATCCGTCTGGACTGCAAGGCATGCTGCGCGCCGACGGCGTCCCCGCCAACGTCACTTCCCTCGCCCAGCACGACCCGTCGTGTCGGCCTTACCCCCAGACTCAGGCCCTCTTCGAGAGCATCTACCAAGCTCAGAAGGCTGCGGGTTCCGGAAATACCATACTGATCATCCACCCCTCCGCCCTCCCCGGCGGCGCAGGCGTGCAGATCGCGGCTGCCGTCGACCAGCAGGTAGGAAACCGCGGTCTCTACCCGGCGGCCGTCAATCAGACCATCCATCACTCCGTCCATCAGCCCGTCCATCAGGTAGCGGCACGAGCGCCTTACGGTGTAATTCGCGTCGGCCTGGTATACGCCAGCCAGCAGTGCACAGGAAGCTGATCCGCCCGCCCGATAGCTGGAGCCAGATCACCTGCCCGAAGGGCCACGCCTCGATTCGCGTGGCCCTTCGGTCTGCCGCCTGGTCTGCGGCCAATTCCACGCAGGCACCGAACCCAACCCGAGCGGCTGCTACTTCCGAACGCACGGTGGCTGGCCGTCCGTTCAGCTGCGCGTCGACCCACGTGCGCGGTATTCCTCGCGCTCTTCACGGCATTCCTGCGCCCTTAATCACGATGCCGCCGGTATACCGGCCACGGCTTCGATCTCGACTAGGAGGCCGTCAATGGCCAAGGCGCCGACCTCGATCAGCGTGCTGGCCGGCCGGGCAGCGCCGAAGAACTCCTTACGTACCTCGTTGACGATGCCCCGGTCGGCGATGTTAGTCAGGAAGACGGTCACCTTGAGCACGTGGGCGAAGTCGCTGCCCGCCGCGGCCAGCGCGCGGCCCAGGTATTCGTGCACCACCCGGGCCTGCCTGGCGACGTCGCCGGGTGCAGCGACCTGCCCTTTCTCGTCGATGGCCGCGCAACCGGAGATGAAGACGAGGTCGCCCCAGCGAACCGCATCGGTGTAGTGGCTGAGCGGGGCGGGCAGACCCTCGACCCGGAACTCGGTACGGCTATCCATGTTCATGAAGGTCCTTTCGGAGTAAGTCGTCGCGGCGCGCGGCCTGCCTACAGGCGCCCGACGGTACCAGGCTGCGCCTGAACGGCACCCTGGACATTAGGCTCGCATGTCGCGGGTACGGCCCAGCTGCAGCAGGCCAGGGTAGACGGTCAGTTGCTGCTGCGCGGGATCCGCGTGGGGATTGCGGGTGCCGGGGCCGTGGCCGTCCTGGCGCGAGGGCTGTCCGACGACGGGGAGGCGGACTGCTCTGGCATGAAGGCGCGCGGCCTGGTTTCCTTCGAGGGCGCTGCGCTGACCGGCACCCTGAACCTGGCGGGGGCGCAGATCTCGTGCCTGGGAGAGCACGGGCTGGACCTGAGCCACGCGACGATCGGCGGGACGCTCGCATGCCCCGGTCTCGCAGTCGATGGCGAGACCCGGGCCAACAACTGCCGGATCAGCGTCGAACTCATCATGCGCGGCGCGCGCCCGGATAACCCGGGGGCATCGCGTTCAACGCGGGGGCCTGGGGGTTGCGGGCGGTGCGTTCTTGAGCCAGGGGTTCAGCGCGCGCGGCGAGGTCACGCTGATCGGGGCGCGGCTGGCGGCCAACTTGTCGGCCAGGAAAAGCACCTTCGACAATCCGGGCGGCACCGCGGTCAACCTCGAGCGTGCGAGCATCGGCATGCTCAACGCCCAGGAGGTCCTGCCGCGGGCAACTAATGCTGGCAGGCGCGGACGTCAGCGGCGATGTGAACCTCGCGGGCGCGGTACTGGAGACCGGCGACGGGAAACCTGCCCTGAACGCGGAACGATCGCGGATCGGCAGCACCCTCGTGCTCACGAACGTGAAGGCGCTCGGTGAGGTGAACCTGCGAAGTATCCGGGTCGGAGAGCGGCTGCTGCTGGGCGGGGCTGAACTGCGGGATCCGTTCGGCATGGCGTGCCGCTTGTCCCGCGCCCAGGTAACTGCGGACTTGTTCTGCAGCCACGTGACTGCGGAGGCGAGGTGAAGCTCACCGGGGCAACTGTCGGGGCCAAGGTCGGCCTCCACGGGTCCGTGTTCACCAATCCGGCCGGCCTGGCAATCAGCGCTGAAGGCCTGCGGGCTCAGGAGCTCCTCCTGGAGCCCGATGTCCGGATCGAGGGTGGCGTGGACCTCAGGCACGCGACCATCGGGGTGCTTCATGACGACCCGGCAAGGTGGCCGATCGCCTTTACCTGGACGGCCTGACCTACCAGGCAGCTCGCGGCGCACTATACGGCCATCAGCCCTGCCCCGGCCCGGCACGTGCAGTATGCCAGAGAGCGGATTCAGCACAAGGGGAAAGGCCCGGTATCCAAAGCGTGGAGCCTGCTGTAGGACATCACCGTGGGCTACGGGTACCGCCCCCGCCGCGCACTCGGCTGGCTGGCTCTGCTCCTCATCGCCGGGAGCATCGTGTTCTCCGTGACGCCGCCGCCAGCCCTGCAGGCGGGAAACGCGCCGCACTTCAACGGCATCATCTACACGCTCGACCTGATGCTGCCCGTAGTAAACCTCGGCCAGAAGTACGCGTTTAACCCTGGCGGCGCCGAACAGTGGCTGTCGTACTTTCTCATAACAGCCGGGTGGAAACTTGCTACTACCGTCGCAACAGGCGTCGCACGCATACTCCGGAGAGGCTAATGCAACGACCAGACAGAACGGCTTGATCTGCGCGAGGCCGTCCGGACCGCTGACATGACTGCCAGATAATCGGCACGTCGGCGCGTCTCTGGTACGAACGAAAATGGTGAATTGACGATCGCTTCGACGTTGGTGGCATGCAGTCCACTGCATAGGTATACGAGTCCGCGACGCCCGCTATTCAGGCATGAGGGCGTGCTGAAGGCCGAGCCTGGGGTTCCTTGCCGCGTAGCTGCCTTCCTGTCGCCGCCATGAACGTGAGCAGCAGTTTCAGCGGGCAGCCGTCTGCGGTCGCTGACCTTAATGCCGTTCCCGGCTGCCCGGATCCGGCCCGCCTGCCGTGCCGCCGGCCGCCTTGGCGGCGTGCCGTCCGGCTCCCCGGCCGCTGCGGGCGACAGGTCTTATGGGCTGAAGGTGCCAGCATGCGGGTAGCGGCCCGTTCGCGGCCTTGTCCGGCGCCGCGGTAGCGGATCGTCTTTTGCATGTCCGGCGTTCCGTGTGCGTCGTGATCGGCCCCGCGGGCGCTCGGAATTCGGTAGGACGGCAGGTCTCCAGGTGGTCCTTCTCGCTAGCGTGGCTGGGTTCGGGGATCCTGCTTGATCAGGGAAGGCTCGGGATCAGGGCCCCTGCCGCCAGTCGGCGGACCTGATGGCCATCAGCCGGCCGCCTGTTCGGAAAGCATCGATGAGGTAAGGCCTTACGAGGCGGGCGGTGGGGAATCGAGCCCGTATGACCAGCCTGGAAGGGCCTGTATTTTTGGGACTTTCCACAGAGCGGGCGACGGGAATCGAACCCGCATGACCAGCTTGGAAGGCTGGAGCTCTACCATTGAGCTACGCCCGCGGCAGCCGCAGCGAGCCCGGCCGTCACCCGGATAGCGTACCGTCTCCCGCCTGTCGCGACATCACCACAACCAATGCCGCCGGGCCACGTCGCCTGGTTGGCGACCCGGCGTAGCCGTTCGTCGTCGGCGTGTCCCGCGCTCCGTCCCGTCACTGGCGGAGCGTTCCCGGCTGGGCTTCGGCGGTGGTGGCATAGAGCTTGCCGAGGGTAGTGGCCAGCTGCTGCCGTTCCTGCCTGGTGAGCGGGCTGAGGAAGCGCTCGTTGTACTCCTCGACGGCTTGCCGCAGCTCCGCCAGGGTCGACCGCCCACGCGGGGTGATGGTCACCAGGTACCGGCGGCGGTCGCGGGGGTCGCCGGCCCGCTGAGCGTACCGCAGCGCCTCCAGGCCGTCGAGGAGCTGCACCATGTTGCCGCTGTCGACGCCCGCGGCCGAGCACAGCTCCTGCTGGGAGACCCCGCCGCGGGCGTCGAGGACCAAGAGGATCACGTACTGCAGAGGGCGAATGCCCCAGCCTGCCAGCACATCCTTGAACCCGGCGCGGACGGCGGCGCCGACCCGGGACAGCAGGAAGCCGGGGTCGGCCGTGAGAGCCTGCAGTGGCGCCTGTTTGTTCATCACCATATGCTATAACATACAGTAGCTGTCGAAGACAGCGATCAGCGTCCAGCGCCTGGAGGCAGCCGTGGGTCCCGACAGCAAGCACGCCGAGCCCGGCGGCAGCCTGGTGCGCGCATCGGACGCGGATCGTGACCGGACGGTCGATGTGCTCGCCTCCGCCCGGGCGGAGGGGCGGCTCAGCCTGGAGGAGTACTCGGAGCGAAGCGAGGCTGCCCTCGTCGCGCCCACGCTCGGCGACCTGGCCAGCCTGACCGTCGACCTTCCCGCCGCCGGGCCGGCCGCGGCGTCGCACGGCGATGTCGCGGCGATCCCCGAGGAGATCACCGCGGTGCTGGGCAACGAGTCGCGCAAGGGCCCCTGGGTCGTCCCGCCTCACCTGGCGGTCCGCTCGGTGCTTGGCGACTGCCACCTGGAGATGCAGCATGCGGTCATCGGGCAGCATGTCACCACCATCGACGCGAGCGTCAGGTTCGGGACGGTCACCATCTTCGTGCCCGACGGGATCGACGTGCGCATGACCGGCCGGGCCGTGCTCGGAGCCAAGTCCTCGGAACTGAACGGTGAGCCGCAGCCCGGGGCGCCGGTGATCGTGGTCCGCTGCGACGTGCTCTGCGGCGCGATCACCGTCCGGCGCCCGGACTGGCTGATGCGCCGACGCGCCCTGCGAGCTAGCCGCGAAACCTCGGATACCGCGAGCTGAGCCGCCCGTGCCGCCGTCGCCTTCCACCCCGGCACCGTAACCGCCCCGCCGCCAGCTCCCCAGCCGGCCGACACCGTCCCAGTGGCATAGTGATCGGTAGCCAGGGCAAGGGGAGCAGGGACAGCGAAGGCAAAGGAGACCCAGCAGATGGCCGCCACCGGGCAAGCAACCGCGCAGATAGGCGTCACCGGACTCGGCGTGATGGGCAGGAACCTGGCCCGTAACTTCGCCCGCCACGGCTACACCGTCGCCCTTCATAACCGAACGTCCGCCCGTGTCACCGACATGGTCAAGCAGTTCGGTGAGGAGGGCGATTTTGTCCCGGCCCAGACCGCTGAGGAGTTCGTGCAGGCCCTCGAGCGCCCCCGCCGCCTGGTCATCATGGTCAACGCCGGGCCCGCCACCGACGCCGTCATCGACGAGTTCGCGCCGTTGCTCGAGGACGGCGACATGATCATCGACGGCGGCAACGCGCACTTTAAGGACACCCGCCGCCGCGAGGCCGCGCTCAAGGATCAGGGGCTGCACTTCGTCGGCATGGGCGTTTCCGGCGGCGAGGAGGGCGCGCTGAACGGGCCCTCGATCATGCCCGGCGGTTCGGCCGAGTCCTACCGGTCCCTCGGCCCGATGCTCGAGAACATCAGCGCGCACGTCGACGGGACACCGTGCTGCACCCACATCGGCCCGGACGGGGCCGGCCACTTCGTCAAGATGGTGCACAACGGCATCGAGTACGCCGATATGCAGCTCATCGCCGAGGCCTACGACCTGCTCAGGCACGCCGTCGGCTTCGAGCCCGCGCAGGCCGCCGAGGTTTTCAGGCGATGGAACACCGGCCGGCTCGACTCCTACCTGATCGAGATCACCGCCGACGTGCTCGCGCACACAGACCAACAGAGTGACGAGCCCTTCGTCGACATCGTGCTCGACCAGGCCGAGCAGAAGGGCACGGGCCGCTGGACCGTGCAGGACGCTCTTGACCTGGGCGTCCCGGTGAGCGGCATCGCCGAGGCGGTCTTCGCCCGCTCGCTGTCCGGCCACGCGGACCTGCGCCGGGCCGCCCGCGGGCTGCCCGGCCCGCGGCCCGCGGCCAACCAGGCCGCCGAGTTCGCCGACCAGATCGAGCAGGCGCTCTACGCCTCCAAGCTGGTGTCCTACGCGCAGGGCTGGAACATGATGGACGCCGGCCGCCGCGAGTACGACTGGGACATCGACCTCGGCCAGATCGCGACCATCTGGCGGGGCGGCTGCATCATCCGGGCCGCGTTCCTCGACCGCATCCGCGCCGCGTACGAAAACAACACGGAGCTGCCGACGCTGCTGGTCGACGACGAGTTCGGCAAGGAACTCGCCGCCGCCCAGGACGCCTGGCGCAACGTGGTCGCGACCGCGGTGCGGCTCGGCATCCCCGTTCCCGGCTTCTCCGCCGCCCTGTCCTACTACGACGCGCTGCGGGCCGAGCGCCTGCCGGCCGCGCTGGTCCAGGGTCTGCGCGACTTCTTCGGCGCGCATACCTACCGCCGCACGGACCGCGACGGCGTCTTCCATACTCTGTGGGCACAGGACCGCTCAGAAGAAACCCGTTAGCCCGCTCATCCCTTGGTGAAGGACAGCAGTTCCTCGGTCGTGACGACCTTGGCCTGGCCGGCCGCGAGCAGCAGAACCTCGGACTTGACCGGGCCGGTGCCCGGGGCCACCCAGGTCTCGACCTCCTCGTCCGAACCGAAGCCGCTCACCCGGACGGACATCGTCATCACCACCAGGGTGGCCTGGAAGGTGCCGGCCGGGACGGTGACGGTGTGCGTCCCTTCGCCCTGCACCGTGACGTTCGCGTCCTGGGCCGGGCCGGTGTTGTTGACCTTGATCGGCACGACCGAGGTAAAGGCCCGGCCCGACGCGAGTCCGGCGGCGCTCGGCCACAGCACCCCATCGCCCGTCACAGACACCTCGCTGTTGGTGACCGGGTACCCGATGGTTCCGTTCGAGTAGAAGACGAACGTGTCCTGACTCGTGGTCCTGGTGCTGTCCAGGACGGTGGTCTGCGACATCACGACCCGGCGGCCGCCGGATACCGGGACCACGGACAGGATCTTTTTCGTCTCCGTGCTTTGAGCCCCGTTGATCTTGGCGGTGATCTGGTACAGCCAGGTGTTGCCGACCGCGATGGGGAACGAGATCGAGCTGGCCGGCACGAACGCGTTCGAGCTCGTGGTCGGGGTGGCCGCCGGCGTGGCGCTCACACTCGATGCGGCGCTGCCCGATGAGGTGCTACTCGACACCGGCGCCGAGCTGCTGGCCGAGGTGCTGCACCCGGCCAGGGCGACGACGGCCGATACCGCGAGAACCGCCCTCGCGGATCCGAACTTGCTCATCTGATGCCCCGCTCTGTTGAGGTAGAAGCTCCAAGGCCTCTGGCCCGGAAAGCACTGAACTAGGGTAGGGGCCAGCGGGACCACGGACGCGGGAATCGCGGCAATCTGGATCATGATCCAGTCATCAGCTATCAGGCCCGGCTTGAGGATCCAGAAAACCGCATAGATCACACAGTGAAGCTGTTTGGCCACCTTTGAGTGGTCATTGCAACCAATGTCATCTCCTGGCAGTCTTCTTGTTCGGTGCGCGCAACCGCGCCGAGGGTGACGTCAGCTGGGGGTCAGCACGGTGAGCGCGGACAAACCGGGCACGGAAATACCGGGTACGGAGATACCTGACGCGGAGATACCTGGCGCGGAGAAACGATCGCCCCGTGCGGCCCGCGCCGACGTGACGCGCCGGGTCCTGCTGGTGGCCGGGGGCCTGACCCTGCTGGCCGGCTGCGCATCGGATCCCGCCCATGAACTCGTCACCACCGCGCAGGTACAAGCCGACGCTGAGTCGTCCGGCCGCCCGGCCGAGTCTCGCCGGGCCCGGCCCACTCAGCCCAAACCGAGGGCCGCCCGCCGCCGGGGCCGCCGCCGCGACGATGACCGGCCGATGTTCTACGTCGACGACGGGCCCAAGGCCATCGCGCTGACCATCGACGATGGCCCCAGCCTGGTGTACACCCCGCAGATTCTTCGGCTGCTGGAAAAGCACCGGGTAACCGCGACCTTTTCGATGATCGGCATCGAGGTCGACGCTCACCCGGGCGTGGCGCGCGAGGTCGCGGCCGCGGGCCACGCGATCGCGAACCACACCTGGACCCATCCCGATCTGGCGCTGCTGACCCCGGTGGCCGTCGCCGACCAGATGAACCGGACCACCAGCGCCATCCACCATGTGACCGGAAGAGTCCCCACCCTGTTCCGCGCGCCCTACGGCGCCTGGTCGCCCGCGGTGTTCCGGCGCTGCGCCCAGACCGGGATGACCCCGCTCGACTGGTCGGTCGACCCGCGTGACTGGTCCCGCCCCGGGGTCGCCTCCATCGTCGACAACATCATGGGCAACACCAGGACCGGTTCCATCATCCTCGAGCACGACGGCGGCGGCGACCGCTCGGAAACCGTAGCCGCCCTGAAAATAGTCCTCCCCCGCCTCCTGGCCGCCGGCTACCACTTCCGCCTCCCTTAACCCCCCGCCTCGCTTAACCCCGCCTCCCTTAACCCACCGCCACCCGCCCCCACCGCCCCGGGCGATCGTGTGTCAGCAGCTCACACCCGCCGCACCCGTCCCCCCCGGCCCACAAGACCCGCCCCCGCACGATTTCCGTGGTGGATCCGGGCTCGGCGGTGGATCCGGTGTACGGGGATGCGCCAGATCCGCCACGAAGCCCGGATCCACCACAATCCTTACCCTCGGCCGACCCGCTGCAGCCACGCACGTACTATCGCGCCACACACGAACCAGACCTGTGGGTGCGGTTCACACCGTCAACTCCGGACCACGAGCGGGACAGTCTGGGGCAGCCGCTACACTCAGCTTCCATACGGGCTGTAGCGCAGCTTGGCTAGCGCGCCGCGTTTGGGTCGCGGAGGCCGCCGGTTCGAATCCGGCCAGCCCGACCAACGCACCAACGTGCACCAGCGCACCCCGAACAACAGCGAGGGCCGCTGCCTAGTCGCGGATCGTCAGACGCTGGCCGCTGCCCAGCACCCCGAGCAGCGCCCGCACCGCCTCCGTTACCGGCTTCAGCGTCTCGTCCTCGGGCAGCCCGGAGGGCGCCGGCACCGCGGTTCCCGTCGCGGCCGCCTCGCTTACCGCCCGCAGCGCGGCCGACAGCATGCTGACCCCGTCCGCCGTCACCGGGGCACCGCGGCTGACCGCCAGCGCCACCGAGGTGATCGCGTCGGTGACCTGTTCCAGGCCGACCACCGCGGGCCACCATGCGGTCGCCCGGCGGCTGATCGAGGGCGGCTCGGACATCGTGCGCTGAAACTCGGTGCGCAGGTCGGCCAGGGCCCGGTAGGTCGCCCGCCGCATCCGCGACCGAGCCGGCGGCCGCATCCCCCCACCCGCACCCCCCTCCTCGCCCCCCTCCTCGCCCCCAGACGCGCCCTCGCCCCCAGACGACCCCCCTTCACCCCCGGACGGATCCGGGACGAGCAGCGCCTCTTCCATGTACCGGCACACGTCAAGCGCCGTTTGGCCGAACTGCCGCGGCAGGTGCGCGTACCAGCTCATCGGCCAGGGCGCGAACCCGACCAGCAAGGCGATGGCGCAGCCGATCAGCGTGTCGAACAGCCTGTCCTCGGCCAGCCGCCAGCCCGCCGGGGTGAGCAGGTCGATGAGCACGACCACCAGCGGGGTGAGGAACGTGGCGAGCAGCCCATAGTTCCGGCTCCGGCCGTATGGCAGCAGCGCGGCCAGCACCGCGAACGGGATCAGCAGCCACGTTCCGTGCACCAGCACGAGCAGCACCGCGCCCGCGACCGCCCCGACGATGGTCCCGATGCCCCGTTGCAGAGCCCGCGCGAAGACCGAACCATAGTCCGGCTTGAGCACGATCGCGACCGTCAGCGGCACCCAGTAGGAACGCTGCAGCGGCAGCACCTCGCTCACCAAGGCGGCCACGCCCATGCAGATCATCAGCCGGAGCGTAAATATCCGGTTCAGCGTGCCGCCGCCGAACTCCTCGAGCAGTCGCTCCGCCAACCCCCGGATCCGCCGCCTCGCCCCGACGGCCGCTCCCACCGCCCCGACGGCCGCTCCCACCGCCGCCCCCGCGGCCACGGTTCCCGCCTGCACCGCCGCTTCGGCCAACCCCCCATGCAGCCGGTCGCGGAGCCCGGTGCGGGTGTGATGCTCGGGGGACCAATCCTGGGCCAGGGCTCGCGCCGCTCCCGCCATGGCGTCACGCAGCGTGAGCATGGCGGGCCCGCTGTCCCAGGGTGGCGGGATGATCGGCGGTGGCGTCCCGTCCCTGATCGCTCCGGCCAGCCGCGTTACAGTGTCGATGACCATCGGCGGCGGCGGGGTCCCCGCGACGCCGAGCGCGGTCGCCGCCTCGGCCATCAGGTGGCTTGCGTTCAGCACGGCGACCAGCCGGGCGATTCGCCCGTTCCGCCCGATGGCGGTCGACCTGGCGGTGAGCAGTTCATCGTAGGCGGTGTTCAGCGCGGCGGTCAGCGCCTGCCGCCGGGAGGTGAAGCTAGCGGCGGTGCCGACCGAACGCAACTCCTGCGCCAGCGCCTCATAAACGGCCGCGACGTCGCGCTGTTCCTTGCCGTGCGGCGAAGCCAGCCAGCCGGGCACGATCAGGATGAGAGCCCAGATGACCCCGACCAGGAAGCCCGCGGCGGTGTGCCAGACCGGCCGCAGCGCGCCGACGGGCCCGGCGCCGAGCGCCGTGTAGACCAGCAGCTGCAGCCCGGTGATCGACCCGATGTCGCCGACGGAGCTGAGCACGCCGGACACGCCCGCGACCACAACCAGGGCCACCAGCGCGAGCCAGCCATGACCATGCGTGACGGACCCGATGACGAGCCCGATTGCACCGCCGAACACCGTGGCGCTGCCGACCCGCTTGACCCGGCTCAGGTACGGCCCGCCGGTGTCGGCCATCGTGCTGAGCAGGCCGCCGATTGCAGGCAGCACGCCGAGCGTGCCCTTGCCCAAGGCCAGCGCCACCGCCAGCGGCACGCAGATCGCCAGCACCGCGCGGAGCATCTCCGGCCACGGCGGCGCCACCGGCCGCGGCCGCACCACCTCGGCCAGCCAGTCGGGCACCACGACAGCCCGTATCGCTGCGGCCCTCGTCCTGATCTGGGCCGGGCTCAGTGTCATCGGTGATCGTTCGCCCCGCACCCGACCCATTCTTCTCCCGAACGGACCGTGGTGGCAGTTCATCGCCGCTGCCTGCTGTCCCGGTCGGCCGCGCCCTACCCGCCCCGGCCGACGCGAACCCGAACCTGCCGGAGCGAACCTGCCGAGGCGCTAGCTGACCTGGCAGCCGCCGGACCGGCCGCACGCCGTGGGCTCGTGCCGGATGTTGGCCCGCGAGCGCAGCAAGAACTCGGCGTAGGTGTCCGGTGCCCGGTTGGACTCGGCCAGCCAGAAGGAAAACATCAGCTCGCTGGCGCGCCTGTTGGCGTCGTGCAGCTCGAGGACTCCGCGGCGGACCTGGCGGGCGAGGCGGACGACCCAGGAACAAGAGGTGTAAGCGTCCATGCCTCCAGCATGCCAGGCCCCGCGACGACGGCCAATGGCAGTAATGCCATTGTTGGGTGACATCCTGCCAAGGTCTGGGGCATACTGCTGGCTATGCTGCGTAACGTCGCCGTCGTGGTCGTGCACGGCTTCCTCCCGTTCGAGTTCGGCACCATCTGCGAGGTGTTCGGCACCGACCGCACCGACGACGGGCTGCCCCCCTACGATTTCGCCGTGGTCAGCGGCGAGCCGCCACCGTTGCGCGCGTACAACGACTTCACCATCCAGCCGTCGGCCGGTCTGCCGCGGCTGGCCGAAGCGGACCTGATCGCCCTGCCCGCCGTCGGCGATGACCGGCTGGCCCGGCCACAAAGCGCCGGATTCGCGCCGGACCTGCTCGACGCCCTACGCGCCGCGGTGGACCGCGGCGCGAAGGTGCTGAGCATCTGCAGCGGAGCCTTCATCCTGGGCGAGGCCGGCCTGCTTGACGGCCGCCGCTGCACCACCCACTGGCGGCACGCGGCCGAACTGGCCCGTCGTTTCCCGCAGGCGAAGGTCGATCCGGACGTGCTGTACGTGGACGACGATCCGGTCATCACCAGCGCGGGCACGGCGGCCGGCATCGACGCCTGCTTGTACCTGGTCAGGAAGGAGCAGGGGTCGCGGGTCGCCAACGGCATCGCCCGGCGCATGGTGGTGCCGCCTCATCGCGACGGCGGCCAGGCGCAGTACGTGATGCAGCCCGTCGCCCCGCCCTGCGACGGCACGCTGCGCGATCTGCTCGAGTGGCTGGGCGCCCACCTGGACCAGACCCTGACCGTCCGCCAGCTGGCCGCCCGGGCAAATATGTCCGAGCGGACCTTCGCCCGCCGCTTCGTCCAGGACACCGGGACCACGCCGCAGCGCTGGCTGACCGGGCAGCGCATCTTGCTGGCCCAGCAGCTGCTCGAGGAGTCCGACGCAACCGTGGACGCCGTCGCGGAAAGGTCGGGCTTCGGCAACGCGACCGCCCTGCGTCATCATTTCCGCCTCTGGCGCGGCACCACCCCCAACGCCTACCGTCGGCTCTTTCAAGGTGATCACGTCGATATTCACTGAGTGCCCGACAATCGGCGCCAGGCCAGGCGGCCTCGGGCCTGGCGGTGGATCCGGGGCACGGGAAGGTGCCGCTTCACCCGGGCGCGATCCCCGACGTCTCACCCGTTGCACCCGCCCCGTCACGCCGCGTTCGCGTTGACACGCGTCCCTGCCCAGCGTTCACCAGCCCTCATTACTCCCGGCTAGCGGAGGCAGCCCTCCGTCAACGCCGTTGGCCCACCCCGGTCCGAGCCCTTGCGCCTCAGCGCCTGGCTGTTGCCAAGTCGAGTAATATCGAGTTATGAAGTTCCTGCTGAGGGTGCTCGTGTCCGCCGCCGCGCTCGGCGTGGCGACCGCCGCGGTCCCCGGGATTAACCTGCTCGCCGGGAGCGGCTGGACCCGGCTGGGCACGCTGCTCGTGGTGGCCGTGATCTTCGGACTCATCAACGCCACGCTCAAGCCGCTGATCAAGGTGGTCGGCTGCGCGTTCTACGTCCTCACGCTCGGCCTGGCCGCGCTGGTTGTCAACGGCCTGCTGCTGTGGCTGACCAGCGTCATCGCCGGCGACCTGACGTTGCCGTTCCATGTGACCGGGTTCTGGCCGGCCTTCTGGGGTGCCATCATCGTCGGGCTGGTGAGCTGGCTGCTGCATCTGGTGATCGGAGACAACCGTCACGGGAACGACCAGCCGCCGCCGGTTCGCATTGTCAGAGTTAGATAGCCCCTAGACTGTCGGCTTAGACTTCTCAGCGATCAAGCGCTGAGTTACCATCCCAATCCCGGAGTGACGCGGACGTGAAGACTGACGTCGAAGAGCTCAGCCCGACCCGTGTTCGGCTGAGCGTCGAGGTGCCCTTCGATGAGCTGAAGCCCAGCCTCGACAAGGCCTATCGTGAGGTCGGACGGCAGGTCCGTATCCCTGGCTTCCGGCCGGGCCGCGTGCCGCCGCCGGTGATCGACCGCCGGGTGGGCCGCGACGTCGTGCTCAGCCAGGCCGTCAACGACGCGATACCCGATCTGTACGCGAAGGCGGTCGCGGACGGCGACGTCTACGCCCTGGGCCAGCCCGAGGTGGAGATCACCAGCATCGACGACGGCAAGGAGCTGACCTTTACCGTCGAGGTCGACATCCGGCCGAAGTTCGAGCTGCCCGACTTCGCGACCTTGTCGGTGACGGTCGATGACACGGTGGTCAACCCGGATGAGGTGGCGGAGTACCTGGGATCGCTGCAGGAGCGGTTCGCCTCGCTCAAGGGCGTGCAGCGGCCGGTGCAGCCCGACGACTTCGTGTCCATCGACCTGTCCGCCACGTCCGACGGCCAGCCGGTCGAGGACGCTCAGGCCAGCGGCCTGTCCTACCAGGTCGGCAGCGAATCCATGCTGGACGGGCTCGACACCGCGCTGACCGGCATGGCCGCCGGGGACTCCGCGACGTTCCGGACCGAGCTGGCCGGGGGTGAGTTCGCGGGCCATGAGGCCGACGTGACGGTCACCGTGCACAGCGTCAAGGTCAAGGAAGTGCCCGGCCTGGACGACGACTTCGCGCAGCTCGCGAGCGAGTTCGACACGCTGGGTGAGCTGCGGGCCGACACCCGCGCCCAGCTGGAGCGGATGAAGGCCATGCAGCAGGTCGTCCAGGCGCGGGATCGTGCCCTGGACGCGCTGCTCGAGAAGATCGACATCCCGCTGCCGGACAGCGTGGTGGCCGACGAAGC
>JBEKKH010000081.1:0-18086 GCA_050010815.1 Streptosporangiaceae bacterium
TGCATGACCTGCTGGCCGACCTTGGTGCTGATCCAGGTCTGGATCACGCCCAGGGCCGAGGTGAGGCCGGCCACCGCGACCATGCCGATGACCAGCCAGGCCATCAGCCGCACGTTCTTCTCCGGCAGCGCGTTGTCGATCACCGCGCGGAGCAGGAACGGGGAGGCCAGCCCGATAATGGAGGAGGCCACGATGATGGCGGTGACGATGGCCAGCGGCCCGCGGTAGGGGATGAAGAGCTGCCCGATACGGCGCAGCGATACCTCGCGGGCCTGTGCCTTCTCCGCGGCGGTGACGGTCCTGGCGCCGCGCTTGCCGGCCGGACGTGCGGTTTCGTGATTCGTGGGTTCTTGGGTTGGTGACGCCAAAGGTTTCTCGATTCTGTCGGGGGAGGGCTGGCACGGCGGCGTGCGGGCCCTGGGAAGCGATATTGTTGAGGTTACCTCAATGTGAGCCTACAACACTAGATGGTGATACCATATTCCCGTGACCCAGGACCCGGGCGGCCGCCACCCGGACGACGAGCACCCGCACGGTCAGCACCCAGGCGGCCAGCACGCTCCAGCCAGCGGGGGCGATTCGGCCGCCGACGAGCGCTTGTCCGATGCCTTCTGGTCCGTCGCGCGCCAGCTGCGGGAGACCTCCGCCAAGAGCCTGGCTCCCTGGGACATCACACCGTCGCAGCTGCGGGCGCTGCGCGTGCTCACCCGGCGAGGGACCATGCGCCTGTCCGCGCTGTCGGATCACCTGCACATCGCGCCGCGCTCGGCCACCGAAGTCGTCGATGCCCTCGAATCCCAGGACCTGGTCCACCGGCGGCCCGACCCCGACGACCGGCGGGCCACCCTGGTCGAGCTGACCAGCCAAGGCACCAGCGTCCTCGACGCGATCCGCGGGACCGAGTCCGAGCGGGTCTTCGGCCGGCTGAGCCCCGCCGACCGTGCCCACCTGTCCCGCATCCTCCGCCAGCTCCGGGGCTAACCCCGGCTCGTAGCCCTGTTCTTAACCCGCTTCTCTCCCGTTAGCCGGCCCGGCCGGGACCGGCACGGCCGCGGGCACGGCCGTGGGCACGGCGTTCAGGGCGGCGTTGTCGGGCAGGTCCGCGGGTCTGGTGAGCGCGGGCATCGCGGGCGCCGACGGGAGGCTGGCCTGGTCCTGAGCGGCCGGCTCGGACCCGGCGCCTCCCAGGGCTTCGGCGATGGCCGGGGCGACGTTGCGGGCGGCGCGGTCGAAGAAACGCAGCAGCTCCACCGGGACGGGCATGACCAGGGTGCTGTTCTTCTCCGCGGCGACCTCGACGACGGTCTGCAGCAGCCGGAGCTGCAGCGCGGCCGGGTCGGCGGACATGACCGCGGCGGCCTGCGCGAGCTTCTTGGACGCCTGGTATTCGCCGTCGGCAGAGATGATCCGCGCGCGACGCTCGCGTTCGGCTTCGGCCTGCCGGGACATCGATCGTTTCATCGAGTCGGGCAGGGAAATGTCCTTGACCTCGACCCGCTCGACCCGGATGCCCCACGGTTCCTCGGTGGGCGCGTCGATGACTTCCTTGAGCTTGGCGTTGACCTTGTCCCGTTCGGACAGCAGCTGGTCTAGGTCGCTGTGGCCGATCACCGAGCGCAGCGACGTCTGGGCCACCTGGGACACCGCGAAGGTGTAGTTCTGCACGTTGATGATGGCCTTGATCGGGTCAATGACCCGGTAGTACACGACCGCGTCGACCCGTACGGTGACGTTGTCCCTGGTGATGCCCTCCTGACCGGGCACGGCCGCCGTGATGATCTGCATGTTGACCTTGCGCAGCCGGTCAGAGATCGGATTAACCCAGGTCAGGCCAGGTCCGCGTAGGTCGGGGAGCATCTTGCCGAAGCGGAAGACAATGCCTTGCTCGTACTGGTTAATGACCTTGAAGCCGAACATATCGGCCGTCCCATCCCTGGCGCAGGGTGCGCCGGGCTCACCGGGCCCGCGGACGGCACCGGCGTGATTGCCGGCGTGCGGAATGCCCTGGACCCGCCTTCATTATCGCACATCGGCGATGTCCCCAAAGTCCCCCCACGGCGTCCCCGCCGCGGCGCAGGCGGGCTCCGGCGGGTCTGCGCCGGCCGCGTCCGGGGGCAATCGTTCCCCGGCACCGAACTATCGTGGTAGTGTTCCCTCATTCTGGTTATTTGGAAGTTCGTGTTCGTGTCACAGCGCCTGCGAAGTTCTAAGAGCGGGCGCCGCGGATTTCCAGAGTCCGGCTTTTAAATACAGGCGACCGCAGCATCGGGGGTTCGCGCACGCGGATCCCGAAAGTCGTTCAGTAGGAGAAAGCACAAAATGCCCCAGGGTACAGTCAAGTGGTTCAACGCCGACAAGGGCTATGGTTTCATCGCCCCCGATGACGGCTCGAGCGACGTATTCGTTCACCACTCCGTTATTCAGGCTGACGGTTACCGTAGCCTCCAGGACAACCAGCGGGTGGAGTTCACCGCCAGCCAGGGCACCAAGGGTCCCCAGGCTGACAGCGTCCAGCCGATCTGATCATCCAGCATCGCGGCGGGTCATGCTAGCCATCGGCTAGCGCGGCCCGCCGCGTCGCTATGTACGGCCCGGGCCAGATCACCGGGCCCGTACCTGCCATCCTGATGCCATGTCTTCCGAACCAGGGCCTGCTCGACTGGGGCCGAAGCAACCCGCAGCTCGCGAGCCCGACCCCCGCACCATGGCGTCGGCCCGGACGAAGCTGCTCGTGTCCCTCGGCGTAGCCATCGCCGCCGGGGCGGCGGCTGCGGGCGCCGGGATGGGCCGGGCCTCGTTCCTGATCGGCTGGGACCTGCTAGGCCTGGTCTTCTGCGGATGGGTGTGGTCCACCCTGTGGAGGCTCGACCCCGCCGCGACCGCGAGCCACGCCCGGTGCGAAGAGCCCAACCGCGACCTCACCGACCTCATCCTGCTCGGCGCGGCGATCGCCAGCCTGGCCGCCGTGGGGGCGGTGCTGTTCAACGCCGGGGGCGCCGCCGGAGACCTGAAGTACCTGCAGGCCGGGTTCGCGGTGGTGTCGGTCTTCGTGTCCTGGACCCTGGTCCACACGGTATTCACCCTGAAGTACGCGCGCCTGTACTACTCCGGTGACCCTGGCGGGATTGACTTCAACGAGGAGGACGATCCGCAGTACAGCGACTTCGCCTACCTGTCGTTCACGATCGGCATGACGTTCCAGGTCTCGGACACTGACATCGGCTCCAAGCAGATCCGGCGGACGGCTCTGCGGCATGCGTGGGTGTCGTTCCCGCTGGGTGCCGTGATCATCGCCACGTCGATCAACCTCGTGTCCGGACTGGCTAAATAGAACCGAGACGGGGCGCGGTGACCCGCGCCCGCCTGCCCGGCCCTCATTCTGTACCTTTCCTGCGGCTGGCGTATGCGCCAGCGAATCTATAACCTGCGCAGCATCAAGATGACGAGCACGATGATGACAATGACAACCAGGGTTCCGATTCCGATATACATGGGGTTGGCCTCTCCTGCCTATGCCGACGGCGTCGGCGTGTAGGCAGCGACTACCCGGCCAGATCCGGCTTAATCGGGCGGGCCCTCGCAACCACGTCCCCGCCGCGTCCCCCCCGACGGCCGGATCCTGCTTCCTGGCTGTTCAGGTGCGGTGCGCACGGGTTCAAGAGGGCCGGCAGAGATCGGGAAAATTTCTTCCGTGGCTTTCGCGCGCCTCCCGCGTCGCCGCCCCGGCGGGCGACGCGGGACGTTCCTACAAGCCGTGCCGCTGCCGGAGCAGCATCCGGCGTTCCTCTTCGTCGTAGCCGCCCCAGATCCCGTACCCCTGCCGGGTGTCCAGGGCGAACGTGAGGCAGGCCTGCCGGACCGGGCATCGCGAGCAGACCTCCTTGGCCTCCTGGATTTCGACCAGCCCCAGACCAGTCTTGCTGATCGGGAAGAAGATCTCGGTGTCCAGGAAGCGGCAGGCCGCTGCCTCGCGCCAGGAGGCGCGGTCGTAGTTGACCGGACGCGATGGGCGTTCGGGGTGCTGCCGGGCGCCCTGGTCGGGCGAGGCGGCGATGGTCACGGCTTCCTCCTTTGCGGGTGCCTGATGCAGCAGCTCATGCTGCGGATCCAGGACCGTGGCTGGCCGCGAAGTCCTTGCCGCGGATGGCGGCCAGCGACACCACGCCGGACACCAGCGCGACGACGGCCGCGACGAGCAAGATGCGGTTCAGGCCGACGGTAAACGCGGTCCTGGTGATCGTTTCGACGGCTTGCCTCGCGGACGCGGGCAGCCGGCCGATGACCGACCCGACCTGCCCGGACTGCACCGCGGTCGCGATCTGCGGGCCGCTATGGGCCAGGCCTGGCACGGCGCTGACCCGGGACAGCACCAGCGTGTTCACCTGGTTGGAGAACAGCGTTCCGAGCAGCGCGATGCCGGTGGCGATCCCGACCTGGCGGAACGTGGAGTTGATGCCGGAGGCCATGCCAGCCTGCTGCGGCGGTACCACACCGACGGCGGTCGAGGCCAGCGGCGGGTTGACCATGCCGACGCCGACGCCGCCCACGATCATGCCCGGAATGAGATGAGTCCAGTGCGAGCCGGAGCCGAGCCCGCGCATGAGCAGCAGCCCGACCCCCACGATGAGCAGACCGGGACCGATGAGGAGCCGGACCGGCACTCGTGAGGTGAGCCGCCCGGCCGCGGTGGACGTGGCCAGGATGCCACCGGAGATGAACATCAGCCGGACGCCGGTGGCCAGCGGCGAGTAACCCAGGATGTCCTGGATGTACAGCACGAGGTAGAGCAGCATCGAGAAGATGGACGCGCTGAGTCCGAACGCGGCCACCGAGCCGCCGCTGAACGTCGGCAGCCGGAACAGGCTCAGGTCGAACATCGGGGCCGCGCTGCGCAGCTCCACCACGACGAAGGCGACGAGCAGCGCGGCCGCCACGGCGAAGCAGCCGAGCACGAGGCCGTCGGTGAAGGACCGCTGGTTCGACTCGATCAGCCCGTAGACCAGGCTCGACAGCGCCACCGTAAACAGTGCGAAGCCAGGCCAGTCGGGTCGGCTGGCCTTGGGCGAGCGTGATTCCGCCACCTTGAACAGGGTGAGCACAACCGCTCCGATGCCGATCGGCGCGTTCACGAAGAAGATCCACCGCCAGGACAGGCCGGTGGTCAGGAGCCCGCCGAGCAGCGGGCCGATGGCCACCGCCAGACCGGTCACCGCCCCCCACACGCCGAACGCGACGCCGCGATCCTTACCACGGAACGCGTCGGCCAGCAGCGCCAGCGAGACCGCGAACATGATCGCTCCGCCGGCTCCCTGCAGGGCGCGGGAGAGCTGCAGCATCAGCGTGCTGACCGCGAAGCCGCACAGCGCCGACGCGGCGGTAAACACGATCAGGCCGATCAGGTACATCAGGCGGCGGCCGTACATATCCGCCAGGCTGCCCGCGGTCAGCAAGAACGCGGCCAGGGTCAGCGCGTACGCGTCCACGATCCACTGCAGGTCGGAGAAGCTGGAGTTCAGCGCCCGCTGGATATCCGGCAACGCCACGTTCACGATCGTGATGTCGAGCAGCAGCATGAACGTGCCCAGGCATACCGCGACGAGCGTCCACCACTTGTTCCCGCGCTGCACGGGTTCCCGGGGGGCCCGCCTCTCGTGCGCGCCGCCGGCTCCCTTCTGGTGCCGACCGTGGTGGTCCTGGTGCTGTTCGGCCAGGCCGGGCCGTGATTCGGTCATGCGGGGCTCCTATATATGCCTGGGGAAGAATTGGCGGGATGGTGACCAGAACGCGGCCACCCGACATTTTCTGCCGCGGTCACCGGGTCGCTGGTCAGCAGTGTGGCCTGCACAGATGCCGCGAGCTGCGGCGTTACCCCAGCTCCGGCCAGCATAAGGGGAGCACGCCGGGCCAGCGCGATCAGCTGCGCGGCGAACGGATCGAGAGTCCCCGGCCTAGCCGCGGCCAGCACGACGAGGTCCGGATCGCTAGCCTCGACGGTCCGGGTCACCTCCTCCAGCGGGGTGCTTGTGCCGAGATAGCTGACCCTCCACCCGGTGCGGTTCAGCGCGATGCCGAAGATCATCAGCGGCAGGTCGTGCAGTTCGCCCGGGGGACAGGCCAGCACGGCGAGCGGGCCGTGCCCGTTCCCCCAGCCCCGGGCCAGCCCGGCCAGCCGTCCGTGGATGACGTTGCTGGCGAAATGCTCCTGGGCGATGCTGGCCGTGCCCTGCTCCCAGCGCGTCCCGAGCTCGGCCAGATACGGGAGGATCACCTCCCTGAGCGCTGTGAACAGGGAGAAGTCGGCCACGAGCCGGTCGAGAACCGCCTGCGCCGAGGTCTCGTCGAAGGCGTCAAGCGCCCGGCGCAGGTTTTCGTACGCCGCACCCAGGGATGCCGCACCCAGGGACGCAGGGACCGCGGCCACAGGACTCGCGGGCGCAGGACTCGCGGGCGCAGGGCCGGCCGCCCGGTTCTGGGCACGGCCGGAGGCATCGCCGTTGATGTCCCCGTTGGCTTCCCCGTTGTCTTCCTCGAGCGCGGCCCGTGCCGCCTGGGCGGCCGATAGCCCGCGGGCGAGATGGGCTTGCATCCGGCGGACCCGCCGCTCGTCCGCTTCGTAGTACAGCCGGAAACCGCCGGGCGTGCGTACCGGCCGAAGCAGCCCATAGCGGCTCTCCCACGCCCGCAGGAGGTGAGCGCTGACGCCGAGGCGTCGGCTCAGCTCACCGATGCGCAGCACCGGCGAGCCCTCGGTCGAATCCATACGGAAACCTTACAATACCTAGACAGACATTTGACAATCAGTAGACGCCGAATGTGCTGTGGCGCTCGACACACCACGGATCCAGGCTAAATCCATGACTGCACGTCATGCTTCTTCTCATTACTGGTCATTGGACGCATGGTTTCTCGACGCGCAGACTAGGTGGCAGACGGACTGTCCCGGCCGAGAGGATTCCCATGCCCGACCACACGCCGGCGCCCGCCGGGCGACGGATTGCCCTGATCGCGCACGATAACAAGAAGCAGGACATGCTCGAGTGGGCCGAGTACAACCTGCACCTGCTGGCCGGTCATGAGCTGTTCGCCACGGCCACGACCGGTCACCTCCTGCAGCGGGAGCTCGGGCTGCCTGTCACTTGTTTCCGCAGCGGCCCCTACGGCGGCGACCAGCAAATCGGTGCCCGCATCGCCGAGGGCGAGATCGACCTGCTGGTGTTCTTGTGGGATCCGCTCGAGCCGCACCCCCACGACCCCGACGTCAAGGCCCTGCTCCGGGTCGCGGTGGTCTGCAATATCCCGGTGGCCTGCAACCGGGCCACCGCTGACTTCATGATCTCCTCGCCGCTGATGGGCCGCATTCACCAGCCGTGGGACCCCGCCGCCGCCGAAACCCGCCCCGATGCGTCCGCCGAAACCCTCCCCGATGCGGCCGTGCTCCCCGTCCCCGTCCCCGCCGCCTGACCGCCCCGCGCCTGAGTGGCAGAAGTGACGCCAGGGCCGTGAGCCGCCTGCGGTCGCGGCGAGGGCTGGCGGGCGATCCCGGACGCGCCCTGTCCCGGACATCGGTCAGCGGCTGACTACCAGGGCTGGCTGCTGCTGGTGAAATGGGTCAGCGTGTCGATGTCCTCCGGCTTGTAGACGTGGCGCGGCGGGGTGGCGAAGGTGGCGTACGGCTTGAAGCGGATCACCACCCGCCCCTCGTCCCGGGCCATGCGCTGGATCTCCGGGAGCTTGGAGGCCGGCATCTGCTCGCCGGCCATCAGGTCGATGACCCGGCGCAGCACGTCCACGGCCTGGTCGAAGTCCTCTTCCACGGTGGCATTCCCGTAGACCTGCAGGTAGGTAAGCGGCCATTGCTCGTCAAGGATGCAGAGGCTGACCTTCGGGTTCCGGCGCACAGCCTTGGCTTTGGCGCGGGCCGCCATGGTCGAGATCAGCAGGTCATCGCCGTCCAGCACGTAGTACACGACCGTCATGGCGGGGCCGTCGTCCTGGCGGTTGTACCCGAAAATGCAGGTCCGGTGCTTCCGCACGAACTCGTGACGCTCCGCTGTGTCCATACTTCTCCTTTCCCTGCCTGTAACGACGTCTGTGCCATCCGCGTGCTGACGCAAGGTAGTTTCCCACGCTGGCCGATCACCAAGGGCCGTGTCAACCGCCTGGCCGTGGGGCAAAATGCTCTTAATCGGAGGCCGACGAGAAGGCAAGCCGCAGGGAGACTCTGGTGAGACCTGGCTTGCCCCCCGCGCTTCCCCCCGAGCACCCCGAGCTTCACCTTGCGGTGCTGCGTAGCGTCGCCTCGACAGCACACCCATCTAACAGGGCGAAGTGATGCGCGATCGACTCAGCTGCCGGCTGGCCACGGCGGACAGCAGGCGGCTCAGGGCGGCAGCCCCGTGGTCCCAGCTTGCCGCCGCCGCGACGGCCCGGCCAGCATCGGTCAGCCGGCCGGACAACGCCGCGTCGCCTAGCACCGCCACCAGGGCCGACGCCCAGCCACTCACGTCCCGGGGGGGCACCATCAGCGCCGCCGGCCCTGCCACCTCGGCCAGCACCTCGATATCGCTCATCACGACGGGCACCCCAGCCGCCATGGCTTCGAGCACCGGCAGACCGTACCCCTCGGCCAAGGAGGGGAAAGCGAACACCGACGCCGCGCAGAACACGGCAGGCAGACACTCATCGGCCACGTCAGGCACCAGCTTCACCCTGGATTCCAGCCCGAGCTCGGCGATCAGGCCAGGCAGCGGGTCATGGAAGCTGGAGTCGAAGTAGCCCACGATGACGAGCCCGACATGATCCGGAACGGACGCCAGTGCCCGCACCAGTACCTCGTGATTCTTATGCGGGCGGTGGGCGCCGACCGCGAGGATGAACACCGGTGGCAGCTGGTAGCGATCTCGCGCCGCCGTCACCGCGGCCGCGGTCACCTGCCCGAATGGCCTGACGTCGACTCCGTTCGGTACCAGCGTGGGGTTCGGGGCGGCGGGGTAGTGGTGGCGGATCTCGGCCAGGCTGGCCCGGCTGGGCGCCGTCATCGCGGCGGCCCGCCGCAGCACCATCCCGGTGGCCGTCCTCGTGGCGGCCTGGCGGAGCCAGTTGCCTGCGAAGCCCACATCGCTTTCGATCGTGCAGTCGTGCACCGTGACCACGAATGGGCACGGCCGCACCAGCGGAGTGAAGGTCGGGTACGGAACATACAAGACAGCCGCGTCGACCGCACGGATCAGCCCGGCCAGCTCCCGGCAGCGGTGTACCGCGCCCACGGTGACGTCGGTGCCGACCACGTCCGCGTGGGCCGGCAGCTCGGACAGCGGAAAGATCTGGGCCTGCTTAGGGTTGACCAGCACGCGCAGCGCCAGGCCGTCGGCGGGCTCGCTCATGTGCGCCGCCAGCTTCATCACCGACCGGGCGAGCCCGTGCGCACCGTGGAACCCGTTCACCCGCGCGTCGATAAGGATCGAGCGACGATCACCCGCCATGCGTCCACTCCGACCTGTTCCTGGGCGCGGCTCAGCCCCACCCGACCCAGCCGCGGCCCGCGGCGGGCTGCCCGTCTCTTGCGTTAGGGAACCAATTGTGCACGTACCGGTGATGATCGAAGCCCACGGCCTGGTCAAGTCGTTTCGCTCCGCCCAGGCTCTGGCCGGCCTGGACCTGACGGTTCCCGCCGGAACCACGATGTGCCTGCTCGGGCCCAACGGGGCGGGCAAGACCACCGCGATCCGGGTCCTGGCTACGCTGCTGCGTCCCGATTCCGGCTGGGCCAGGGTGGCGGGTTACGACGTGGTCTGCGAGGCCGCCGAGGTGCGCCGGCGCATCGGCCTGTCCGGGCAGTACGCTGCCGTAGACGAATGCCTGACCGGCCGCGCCAACCTCGTGATGATCGGCCGGCTGAGCCGGATCACCCGGCGGGAGGCCAAGGACCGGGCGGCTGCCCTATTGGCCACGCTAGAGCTGGAGCGGGCCGCCGACCGCCCCGTCCGCACCTACTCCGGAGGCATGCGGCGGCGCCTTGACCTGGCGGCGAGCCTGCTCGGTCAGCCCAGCGTCCTGTTTCTCGACGAGCCGACGACGGGACTCGATCCGCAGAGCAGGCTGACCCTGTGGGGCCTCATCGGTGACCTCGTCGGCGCGGGTACCACGCTGCTGCTGACCACCCAGTACCTGGACGAGGCCGACCGGCTGGCGGACCGGATCTGCGTCATCGCCGGCGGCCGTGTCACGGCCGAGGGCAGCCCGGCCGAGCTCAAGACCCGGTTCGGCCCCTCCCACCTGCGACTGACCGTCCCCGCCTCGGTCTCGCTGACCCGCGTGACCGAGGAGGTCCGCGGCTACGCGGCGGGCCCGGTCCGGCGGCTGGCCGGGCACCACGGGCTGGACTTTCCCGTGCTGGCGCGCCCCGGGCTGGTCACCGAGATCGTCCGGACGCTCGACGCCGCCGGGATCGCCGTCGATGACATCGCGGTCCGGTCGCCTTCCCTTGATGACGTGTTTGCCTCGCTGACCCGGCCGGTGGCGGCATGAGCGCCGTGGCCTGCAGCCCACCTGGCCTGCGGGAGGCGGATGCCGCCTGGCCGGCGCTGGCGGCGGGGGCGGGGGCGCGCCACATTGACCGTCTGCGCTGGGCGCTCAGCGACGTGCGTGTGCTGACCTGGCGCACGCTGGCGCGGATCGCCACCACGCCGGAGCAGCTGCTCAACGTCACCGTTCAGCCGCTGGTCTTCGTTTTGCTGTTCAGCTACGTGTTCAACAGCGCCATCGTCCTGCCCGGGCACGGCAGCTACCGCGATTACCTCATCGCGGGCCTCTTCGCGGTGAACATGGGCGGAACCGCTCAGGGGGCGGCCATCGGGCTGGCCGTCGACCTGTCCACCGGTCTTATCGACCGGTTCCGTTCGCTGCCGATGTCGCGCGCGACCGTCATCATCGGCCGGACCCTGGCCGATCTCATCACGACCTTGATCGCCGCCGCGGTGACCGTGGTGAGCGGACTGGCCGTGGGCTGGCGAATTCACGCCGGACCCGGCAGCATCGCCCTCGCCCTCGTGCTCGCGCTGCTCTTCGCCTACTCCGCCGCGTGGGCCGGGGCGTGCATCGGCATCCTCGCCCGGGGAGCGGAATCGGCCCAGGCCATCGGGCTGACCGTGATCATGCCGCTTGCGCTCACCTCCAACGCCTTCATTTCCACGGCCAGCCTGCCATCCGTGCTCCGCGACGTCGCGAACTGGAACCCCGTCAGCGTGCTCGCCGCCGCCTGCCGTCAGTTGCTCGGGAACCCCGATCCTGCCGCCGCCATCCATTCCTGGCCGATGCAGCATCCCGAGCTGGCCTCGGCGCTGTGGTCCTGCGCCCTGCTCGCCGCGACGGTACCGCTAGCGGTCTGGCTTTACGCCCGCCGGACCGGACGATGACTATGGCGCCGGCGGGCGGCCGCCCCGAGGGGGAACTGCGCATCCTGGTGGTCACCGACCAGTACGAACCCATGGTAGGTGGTGTTCCGAGGGTGACCAGCGAGCTCGCCCGGGGCCTGGCCGAGCGCGGTCACGCCGTGAAGCTGGTCGTGCCCAGCCCGGGCTGGCGAGGCCGGCTCGCTACCACCGAGCAGGTGAGCGTCACCTACCGCGGTTCCTTGCGCTGGCCCTGGTACGAGGGCATGAGGCTCGCCTGCCTTCCGGCCGGTTCAGCCCGCAAGCTGATCGCCTCGTTCGCGCCTGATGTGGCCCACATCCATTCCCCGGCGACGCTCGGGGTGATGGCCCGGATCGGGGCGGGCCGGCAGCGCGTACCCGTGGTGTACACGAACCATTACCTGCCGGCCAACGTCCACCCGTCCACGGCGCCGCGGTCGCAGGTCGTCGACGCTCTTTTCTACCGTCACGTCGTCGGGTTCTCGAACCGGTGCGCCTACGTCACCGCGCCCACGGCGCCCGCGCTGGGGCTGCTGCGCGAGCGCGGGCTGCGGGTGCCGTCCGCGGTCCTGTCGAACGGGGTGGACCTGGGGACGTACTCGCCCGGGCCTGCCGATGACCGGATCCGGGATCGCTACGGGCTGGCCGCCGGGCGGCCGCTGATCCTGTCGGTCGGCCGGCTCAGCCCGGAAAAGCGGACGGACGTCCTGCTGGACGCGGCGGCCCGGCTGGAACCCGGGGCCCAGGTCGCCATCGCCGGCGCCGGGCCGGACGAGGCCAGGCTGCGGGCCCGGGCGCAGCGGCTGGGCGTGGCCGGTACGGTGCGGTTCCTTGGCTTCGTCCCCGGATCCGATCTTCCCGGCCTCTACCGTCTGGCCGACGTCTTCGCGATCGCGTCCGAGGCGGAGCTGCAGAGCCTGACCACGATGGAGGCGATGGCGACCGGCCTGCCCGTCGTCGGCGTCGACGCCTGCGCGCTCGGGCAACTCGTCCGCCACGGACACAACGGCTTCCTGGCTCGTCCCGGGCAGGCCGCCGAGGTCGCGGCCTACCTCAACCTGCTGTGTTCAGACCGGAGCCTGCGGGCCAGGATGTCCGCGGCCGGCCTGCGGATCATCAGCGGGCACGAACGGCACCGCTGGCTGGCCGAGTGGGAGTCGCTGTACCGCATGCTGGCCTCGACCGGGACTGGTGCGCGATGACCGCAGACGGCCGGCCGCCCGTGCGGTTGCTCTTCCTCATCGGCGACACCGGCGGCGGCCATCGCAGCGCCGCGAAGGCGGTGGCTCAAGCGCTCGACCGCGCTTGTCCTGGCAGCTTCTCGCTGTACCTGTGCGACCCGTTGCGCGGGCCTTACGCTCCGCGCAGGCTCCGCTGGATCGTCGGCCTGTACGGTCCGGCCATCCGGACAGCACCATGGCTATGGGGCATGCTGTGGCACGCCTACGGGGCGCCCCGCGTCGGCGGCCGGCTCAGGCGCAGGCTCGTGTCGCTCGCCTACGTCAGCGTGGCCAGGGCCGTCTCGGCCTGGCGGCCCGCCGTGATCGTCGCCTTCCACGCGATGACGGCTGAGCCCGCCGCCCGCGCGCGCGACCGCAGTCCGGGCTTGCCTCCGGTCATCACGGTCATCACGGACTTGATCACCGCGCACCCGTCATGGCGGTACGCCGGGGTTGACCGCATCATCGTGCCATCCGCCGCGGTCGCGGAACTGTGCGCGCGGGACGGCATGCCGGAAGGGCACTACGTGGAGACGGGGCTGCCGGTCGCGGCTGAGTTCTGCCAGCCGCCGGCCAGTGCGCCCGAGCGGCATGCGCGGCAGCAAGCGCTGGGCCTGCGCGGGCGGTTCCTGGTCGTACTGACCGGTGGCGCGGAGGGCTCGGGCGGCATGTACCGCCGCACCGTCGCCATCCTCGGCCAGGTCGAGAACGTGGACGTCGCGGTCATCTGCGGGCGTAATCAGCGGCTTCGCCGACGGCTCACCCGGCTAGCGGAGCGGGCCGGAGGCCGGCTCACCGTGCACGGTTTCGTCGACAACATGGCCGATTGGCTCCGCTGCGCCGACGTCGTCGTGGGCAAAGCAGGACCGGGGACCATTGCCGAGGCGACCTGCTGCGCGGCTCCGCTCGTGCTGACCTCCTACGTGCCCGGCCAGGAGGAAGGCAACGCCGAGTTCGTCGTCCAGGCCGGCGCGGGCCGTTATGCGCCCAGGCCGGGTGACCTGGTCGCGGAGATCGTACGCCTGCGGGACGACCCGGCCGCGCTGGCCGCCATGCGATCGGCTTCGGCCCGGGCCGGCCGGCCGCGGGCCGCCGTCGACATCGCCGGCCTGCTCGCCGAGGTCGCGCACGAGACCACCGGCTGGAGCGGGCCGTCCGCCCGTGCTATGAATCGTGCATCTACTACCGCACCTCTCATTGAGGACAGAGTGAGCAGATGACGGCCGAGAACGCGGTTTCTTACGATGTCACCCCGCCGCTTACGGTGCGGGCGCAGGGTTCAGGGAAGCGGTTGCCGGCCGGACCTGAGTACTGGATCGGCCGCGATCCGGCGGCTGACATCGTGGTCGATGAGCCCCTGGTTTCCTGGCGGCATGCGGTCGTGCGGGTGCAGGACGGCCGCTGGCTGCTGGAAGACAGCGGCAGCACCAACGGGACGTTCGCCGCCGGCCAGCGGGTCCGGCGGGTCGAGATCGCGGATACCTGCCAGGTCCGGCTGGGCCACCCGGAGGCCGGCCCGGTCGTCTCCTGCGTGGTCACCGACGCGCCAGGCCGCGGGGCCCCGTCGGGGGCCTCGGGAGTCTCCGGGGCCTCGGCGACGGCGGTGTGGTCGGCCCAGCAGACGGTGTGGGCGGACCGGGCGCCGAGCGCCATCATGGCGCTGCCCGCCAAGTCCCTGAGTATCGGCCGCGCCCAGGACAACGACATCGTGGTGCCGGACCTGAGCGTGTCACGCCGCCACGCCGAGCTGCGCCGGTCGCCGGGAGGCGGGTACGAGATCGCCGACCTGGGCAGCCACAACGGCACGTTCCTGAACGGCCAGCGGGTGAGGGCGGCCGAGGTCACAGAAGCCGACGTCGTCGGCATCGGCCTAGCGGCCTTCCGGCTCGTCGGCGACCATCTGCAGGAATTCGTGGACGTCGGCGACGTCTCGCTGGACGCCCGGGGACTCACTGTCACGCTGCCGAGCGGGAAGGTCCTGCTGGACGACATCAGCTTCCCGCTCAGCGAGCGGTGCCTGCTTGGCGTGATCGGACCTAGCGGGGCCGGCAAGTCGACTCTGCTCGGCGCCCTGACCGGCATCCGCCCGGCTACGGCGGGCTCGGTGCTTTACGACGGCCGCGATCTGTACGCCGACTACGCCGAGCTGCGGCACCGGATCGGCCTGGTCCCGCAGGAGAACATCCTGCACACGCAGCTGTCCGCGCACCGCGCGCTCCGGTACGCCGCCGAACTCCGGTTCCCGCGCGACACCAGCCCGGCCGAACGGGCCCGCCGGATCGACGAGGTGCTCGGCGAATTGTCGCTGACGGCGCACGCCGATACCCGCACCTCGTCTCTGTCCGGCGGTCAGCAAAAGCGGGTCAATGTCGCGCTCGAGCTGCTGACGAAGCCCTCGCTGCTGTTCCTGGACGAACCCACGTCCGGGCTGGACCCTGGCTTGGACATGTCGGTGATGGAGATGATGTCCGGCCTGGCCCAGGACGGGCGGACGGTGATCGTGGTGACGCACAGCGTCGCGAACCTCAACGTCTGCGATCGGCTGCTGGTCTTGGTGCCGGGCGGGAAGCTCGCGTATTTCGGGTCGCCCGCCGACGGGCTGCGACATTTCGGCCAGCCGGGCTGGGCGCAGGTCTTCCGGGCGTTCGAGGCCGAGCCGGACCGGGACTGGGCGGGGGAGTACCAGCGCTCGGTGTACCGCTCCAGGTACATGGCCGCGCCGGCGCAGGCCCAGCACCCGTCAGCGGTCGCCGTCCGGGCGGCTCCGGTCCCGCCGAAGGCGCAGAACCGGCTCGCTCAGCTGTCCACCCTCATCCGGCGGTACCTGGCCGTCATCGCCTCGGACCGCAACTACGTCGGCGTGATCGCGCTCCTGCCGGTCATTCTCGGCGCCCTGATCAGGGCGATCCCGGACCCCGGCGGGCTGACCGGGACGAGTAACGGCAACGCGATACAGGTCCTGCTGATCCTGGTCATGGGCGCCTGCCTCATCGGGGTGGCCAACGCGGTCAGGGAACTGGTCAAGGAACGCCCGATCTACAACCGGGAACGAGCGGCCGGGCTGTCGCCGGGGGCCTACCTCGCGTCCAAGCTCGCGGTGCTCGGCCTGATCAGCGCGGTGCAGGCGGTCGTGCTCGTGCTGATAGGCCTGGCCGGGCGGCCGTTGCCCCGGCACGGCGCCTTCCTGACGGGCGCTCCGCTGCCGGAGCTCATGCTGGGCATCGCCGTGCTCGCGATCGCCTCGATGACGGCCGGGCTGCTGATCTCGGCGGTGGTCAATTCGTCGGACAAGACGATGCCGCTGCTGGTGGTGGCGGTCTTGGCCGAGGTGGTGCTCAGCGGCGGCGTCTTCCGGCTCAACGGCATGGCTGGCCTTGGCCAGCTGTCCTGGCTGTCGCCCTCCCGGTGGGGCTTCGGCGCGGTCGCGTCCACCTCTAACCTGAACCAGGTCACGCCGCCGCCCCCGGGTAACACACCCGACCCGCTATGGCAGCACAGTCCCCATATCTGGCTGTTCGACATGGCCATGCAACTGGCGCTCACCGCGGTTCTCGCCGTGCTCACCTGGTGGCGCCTGCACCGCGCCGGCCCCGGCCGCCGCCGCGGGCCGGCCGCACCTCGTCGGCCCGCCTGACTTCGCCGCGTCAGTTTTCCCTGGCGAAAATCCGCAGGAAGAACAGGAACACGTTCAGCACGTCGAGGAAGATCGAGGCGGCGATCAACGGCGCGGAGGCGAGATCCTTGGTGCGGCGGCGCAGGCGCTGGAAGTCGGCCATGGTCAGGACCGCTCATCACACTCCGCTCCTTCCATCGCTACTTTGAATGTACGGCGCGGTCCTGCGTATCCTCACCCGTAACAGGGGCAGCAACCGGCGGCGTTAGGTGCTTTCATGGTGAACGAACGTGGCCGTGACGGGACCGGCCAGGTCACGGTCTTCGGCCCGGACTTTCCCTTCCCTTTCGACGACTGGATCTCGCACCCGGCGGGCCTGGGCTCGATCCCGGCCGAACGGCACGGCGAAGAGGTCGCCGTCATCGGCGCGGGCATCTCCGGGCTGGTCGCGGCGTACGAGCTCATGCGGCTCGGTATCAAGCCAGTGGTCTACGAGGCGTCGCGGATGGGCGGTCGGCTGCGTTCGCAGCCGTTCGAGGGAGCCGAGGGTGTGGTCGCCGAACTGGGCGGGATGCGCTTCCCGGTGTCGTCGACGGCTTTCTACCACTATGTCGACATGCTGGGCCTGCAGACCCAGCCGTTTCCCAACCCGCTGACGGAGACCGCGGGCAGCACGGTCATCGACCTGGAGGGCGTCACGCATTACGCCCGCACGCTGGACGACCTTCCGCCGCTGTTCACGGAGGTTGCGCAGGCCTGGGAGCGGGCCCTGGAGGACGTCCGCTTCGCTGACATCCAGGACGCGATCCGAGCGCGCGACGTCTCGACGCTGAAGTCGCTGTGGAACGACCTGGTGCCCCGCTGGGACGATCGCACGTTCTACGACTTCGTGGCCACCTCCAAGGCGTTCTCCGCGCTGTCGTTTCACCACCGCGAGGTCTTCGGTCATGTCGGGTTCGGCACCGGCGGCTGGGACTCGGATTACCCGAACTCCATGCTGGAGATCTTCCGGGTCGTGATGACCGGCTGCGACGAGAACCAGCGCCTGGTGGTCGGCGGTGCCGAGCAGGTTCCCCGCGGCATCTGGCGCCATCGCGCGCTCGGGCTCGCCCACTGGCCGGCCGGTACCTCGCTGGCCTCGCTGCACTCCGGCGCACCCCGGGCCGGCGTCGCGCGGATCGCGCGCGAGGACGACGGCCGGATCGCGGTCACCGACGCCTGGGGCGGCACCCGCCGGTACGCGGCCGTGCTGATCACCTGCCAGAGCTGGCTGCTCACCACGCAGATCGACTGCGAGGAGTCGCTGTTCTCCCAGAAGATCTGGGCTGCCCTCGACCGCACTCGCTATATGCAGTCTTCCAAGACCTTCGTGATGGTCGATCGGCCGTTCTGGAAGGACATCGACCCGCGCACCGGCCGCGACGTCATGAGCATGACGCTGACCGACCGGCTGACCCGCGGCACCTACCTGTTCGACAACGGTCCCGGCCAGCCGGGCGTGATCTGCCTGACCTACTCCTGGATGAGCGACGCGCTGAAGATGCTGCCCGAGCCGGTTGACCGCCGGGTCCGGCTCGCGCTCAACGCCCTGCACAAGATCTATCCCGATGCCGACATCGCCAGTCACATCATCGGCGACCCGATCACCGTGTCCTGGGAGGCTGACCGGCACTTCCTGGGTGCGTTCAAGGGAGCGCTGCCCGGGCACTACCGGTACAATCACCGCATGTACGCCCACTTCATGCAAGAACGCATGCCACCGGAACAGCGGGGCATCTTCATCGCCGGAGACGACGTCTCCTGGACACCCGCGTGGGCCGAGGGTGCCGTCCAGACCTCGCT
>JBEKKH010000082.1:0-17973 GCA_050010815.1 Streptosporangiaceae bacterium
CTGCGCCGCGACGACGGCGGCCTGGACCGCTTCATGACCTCCCTCGCCGACGCCTGGACCCACGGCACCGGAGTCGACTGGAACATCTTCTACGCCAGCACCTCCGCCCACCGCATCGACCTCCCCACCTACCCCTTCCAGCACCAGCACTACTGGCCCGCCACCAACCCCGATACCGCCGACGTGACGGCGGCGGGACTGGGCGCGCCGGATCATCCCATGCTCGGCGCGGCGCTCGAACTCGCGACCGGGGGCGGTCTGGTGGCCACGGCCCGCTGGTCGCTGCGGACGCATCCGTGGCTGGCCGACCACGCCGTATCGGGCACCGTCCTGGTGCCGGGCGCGGCGCTGGTGGAGGCGGTCATCCGGGCCGGGGACGAACTCGGGTACGGCCGCATCGCCGACCTGACCCTGCAGGCCCCGCTGGTGCTGCCGCGCGTCGGCGAGGTCCAGGTCCAGATCGTGCTGGGCGAGGCCGGCACGCCGGGGTACCGGCCGGTGACGGTGTACGCCCGTCCCGCCGGGGGGCCCAGGCTGGCCGGCTCCGGCGATGAGGCCGGCGGGGCGTGGACCCAGCACGCGACCGGCACGCTGACCCCGTCCGGCGGCGCGGACCTGGCCGGCGCGCGGGCCGGCGGCGCGGACCTGGCCGGCGCGGAGGATGGCGGCGGGGACCTGGTCGCGTGGCCCCCGCCCGGCGCGGAACCGGTGCCGGTGGACGGCTTCTACGCGGCGCTGCGCGAGCGCGGGTACGACTTCGGGCCGTCCTTCCGGGGAGTACGGGCCGCCTGGCAGGGGCGTCCCGGCGAGGTGTTCGCCGAGGTGGCGCTGCCCGATCAGGCGCGGGCGGAGGCAGCCAGGTTCGGCCTGCATCCCGCGCTGCTCGATGCGGCGTTGCAGACCGCATCGCTGCGGCCGGACTCCGGCGGTGGCGCCCTGATGGCGCCGTTCTCCTGGCAGGGTGTCTCGCTGTACGCCACGGGGGCCACCGCGCTGCGGGTCCGGCTGAGGTCGGCCGGCCCGGACGCCGTGACCCTGGACCTGGCCGACGCCTCCGGCGCCATGGTGGCCTCGATCGAGTCGATGGCGCTGCGGCCGATGACCCTCGCGAACGTCGGCCCGGCCGTGCTAGACGGGCTGTTCCGCGTCGCGTGGACCACGGTCGCCGCGGTCTCCTCACGGGATCGCGACGCGGACCGCTGGGCGGTGGCGGGCGACGAGGCCAGGGCCGTGGTGGCTTCCCTGACCGGGGCCGGCGTCGGCGCGCACCTGATGACCGACGTGGCCGGATGGCCGGCCGGGCAGGTCCCCGACGTGATGCTGCTGTCTGCCGCCGCGCCGGACGGCTCCGCCGAGGCCACCCTGGGCGGCATCTTGACGCGGCTGCAGGACTGGCTCGCGGACGACCGCCTGGCGCGCACTCAGTTCGTCATGCTGACCCGCGGGGCGGTGGCCGTCGATTCCGGCGAGGACGTCCGGGACCTGCCGGGCGCGGCCGCCTGGGGCCTGGTGCGGTCGGCGCAGTCGGAGCACCCGGGCCGCATCGCGCTGGCGGACCTGGACGGTCATCCCGCGTCGTGGCAGGCCCTGCCCGGCGCGGTCCAGGCCGGCGAACCGCAGCTGGCGTTGCGGCAGGGTACCGCCTACGCGCCCCGCCTGATGCGCCTGCAGGCGGACGACGCGCTGCGCGTGCCGGACGACGCGCTGTCCGCGCCCGTCCCGGGCGATGCGCTCGACGGGCTGACCCCGTGGCGGCTCGACACCCCCCAGAAGGGGACGCTGGACACCCTGACGCTGGTGCCCTGCCCGCAGGCCGCGGCTCCGCTGACGGCCGGGCAGGTCCGCCTCGAGGTCCGGGCGGCCGGCCTGAACTTCCGCGACGTCCTGATCACCCTGGGCATGTACCCGGACGAGGCGACCATCGGCTGCGAGGGAGCCGGGGTGGTCACCGAGGTCGGGCCCGGGGTCCGGGACCTGGTCCGGGGTGACCGGGTGATGGGGATGTTCGATGGCGCGTTCGGGCCGGTCGCCGTGGCCGATCATCGTCTGCTGGCCCGCATGCCGGCGGACTGGTCGTTCGCTCAGGCGGCGTCGGTGCCTGTCGCCTACCTGACCGCTTACTACGGGCTCGCCGACCTGGGCCGGCTTCAGCCGGGCGAGTCGGTGCTGATCCACGCGGCGGCCGGCGGCGTCGGCATGGCGGCTCGCCAGCTCGCTCACCACTGGGGCGCGGAGGTCTTCGCGACTGCGAATCCGGACAAGTGGCCGGCGCTGCGGGCCGAGGGCATCGACGACGCTCACCTCGCGTCATCGCGCACGCTGGAGTTCGAGGACCGGTTCCGCACCGCCACCGGCGGCCGCGGGGTCGACGTCGTGCTGAACTCCCTGGCCGGGGAGTTCGTGGACGCCTCGCTGCGGCTGGTGGCGCCGGGCGGCCGCCTGCTCGAGATCGGCAAGACCGACATCCGCGATGCCGAGACGCTCCGGCGCTCCTACCCGGGCGTCACCTACCGGACGTACGAGACCACCGAGTCCGGGCCGGAACGCATCCGGGCGATCCTGGCCGAGCTCGCGCCGCTCTTTGCCGCGGGCGCGCTGCGGCCGCTGCCGATCACCGGCTGGGAGGTGCGGCACGCACGCGAGGCGTTCCGCTTCATGGCCCAGGCCCGGCACGTGGGAAAGATCATCCTGCGGATGCCGCAGCGGTGGGACCCCGAGGGAACGGTACTGATCACGGGCGGCACCGGCGAGCTCGGCCGCCTGCTGGCCCGCCACGTGGTCACCGCGCGCGGCGTCCGGAACCTGCTGCTGGCCAGCCGGAGTGGCCCGGACGCCGCCGGGGCCAGGGAGCTGCGCGACGAGCTGGCGGAGCTGGGGGCCCGGGTCACCGTCGCCGCCTGCGACGTCGGAGACCGTGACGCGCTGGCCGCGCTGATCGCCTCCGTCCCCGAGCAGCATCCGCTGACGGCCGTCGTGCACGCCGCGGCGGTCCTCGACGACGGAGTGCTCGAGTCGCAGACCCTCGAACGGCTGCGGAACGTGCTGGGCCCGAAGGCCGACGCGGCCCGGCACCTGGACGAGCTGACCCGGCACGCCGATCTCGCCGATTTCGTCTTGTTCTCCGCGGCGGCGGGCGTGCTTGGCCACCCCGGGCAGGCCGGCTACGCGGCCGCCAACACGTTGCTCGACGGCCTGGCCCGGCGCCGCAGGCTCGAGGGGCTGCCCGCGACGTCGCTGGCGTGGGGACTGTGGGCCCAGGCCAGCGCCCTGACCGGTCACCTCACCGACACCGACGTGGCCCGGGTCCAGCGGTCCGGCGTGCTGCCGCTGTCCAGCGCGGACGGCCTGGCCTTGTTCGACGCCGCGCTCGCGACCCGCCGGGATCAGCTCGTCCCCGTCCGGCTGGACCCGGGCCTGCTGAGCTACGGCGACCCGGCCGAGGTCCCGCCCCTGCTGCGAGCGCTGTACCGCGGCCCGGCCCGGCGGCTGGCCGGTCAGGCCCGCGCCGGCGAGACACCGGAGTTGCGGGAGCGGCTCCTCCGGCTGCCCGCCGCCGAGCGTCAGGCGCTGCTGACCGACCTGATCTGCACCAGCGCCGCCGCCGTGCTCGGGCACGAAAACGCCGACCTGCTCCACGCCGGCCACGCGTTCCGTGACCTGGGCGTCGATTCGCTGACGGCCGTCGAGCTGCGCAACCGGCTGAACGCGGCCACCGGGCTCCTGCTGCCCGCCACCCTGGTCTTCGACCACCCGACCCCGGCCGACCTGGCCGCTCACCTGTCGGCCGAGTTCTCCGACCGGGCCCCCGAGCGGGCCGCCGAACGGGGTCCCGCGGCGGGGACGCCGAACGGAGCCGACGAGACGATCGTCATCGTCGGGATGGCGTGCCGTTACCCCGGCGGTGTCCGGTCGCCGCAGGACCTGTGGGAGCTGCTGGCCTCCGGGACCGACGCCATCGCCGGTTTCCCCGCCGACCGCGGCTGGGACCTGGACGGACTCTACGACCGGCTGCCGGCCGAGCCGGGCGTCTCCCGGACCCGCGAGGGCGGCTTCCTGGCGGACGTGGCGGACTTCGACGCCGGCTTCTTCGGGATCGGCCCGCGCGAGGCCATGGTCATGGACCCCCAGCACCGGCTGCTGCTCGAGACCTCATGGGAGCTGTTCGAGCAGGCCGGGATCGATCCGCAGTCGGTACGCGGCAGCCAGACCGGCGTCTTCACCGGCCTGTCGGTCAACGACTACCTGCTCCGGGCCCAGGACGCCCCCGAGGAGTACGCGGCCTATCTCACCAGCGGCAACGCCGTCAGCGTGGTTTCTGGCCGGGTGGCGTACACGCTGGGGTTCGAAGGACCCGCCGTCACGGTCGACACGGCCTGCTCCTCCTCGCTGGTGGCCCTGCACCTGGCGGCCCAGTCGCTGCGGTCCGGGGAATGCTCGCTGGCGCTGGCCGGCGGCGCGACGGTGATGTCGTCGCCCGGGCTTTTCGTCGACTTCGCCCGGCAGCGCGGGCTCGCCGGGGACGGCCGGTGCAAGCCGTTCGCCGCCGCGGCGGACGGGGCCGGGTTCGCCGAAGGGGTCGGGCTCCTCCTGCTCGAGCGGTTGTCCGACGCTCGCCGCCACGGCCACCAGGTGCTGGCGGTCGTTCGCGGCTCGGCGGTCAACTCCGACGGCGCGTCCAACGGCCTGACGGCACCGAACGGGCCCTCGCAGCAGCGGGTGATCCGGCAGGCCCTGGCCAATTCGGGCGTGCAGGCCAGCGAGGTCGACGCGGTCGAGGCGCACGGGACGGGCACCAAGCTCGGCGACCCGATCGAGGCGCAGGCCGTGCTGGCCGCCTACGGCCTGGACCGGGACGCGCAGAACCCGCTGTGGCTCGGGTCCGTCAAGTCCAACATCGGCCACACCCAAGCCGCCGCCGGCGTCGCGGGGGTGATCAAGATGGTGCTGGCGATGCAGCATGAGACGTTGCCGGCCAGCCTGCACATCGACGAGCCCACCCCGCACGTCGACTGGTCCGCCGGCACGGTCCGGCTGCTCAGCCAGGCCATGCCCTGGCCGCAGACCGGGCGACCGCGCCGGGCCGCGGTGTCCTCGTTCGGCATCAGCGGCACCAACGCCCACGTCATCATCGAACAGCCGCCCGCGGCCGCGGGTGCGGGTGCGGGGTCCGGCCTGGCCGCCGCACCTGGCCTGGCCACCGCACCTGGCCCGGATGCCGCAGTCGGCCCGGCCGCCGTACCTGGCTCGGACGGTATCGGGCCGGACCAGCTGGTGCCGTGGGTGCTGTCGGCGCGCACCGAGCAGGGGCTGCGCGACCAGGCCCGGGCGCTGCTCGCGCACCTGGCGGAGGCGCCCGGCCAGGCCCCGGTCGACACCGCCTTCTCCCTCGTGACCCGGCGCTCGACGCTGGAGCGACGGGCCGTGGTCATCGGCGCGGGCGAGGACGACCTGCGGGCGGGACTGCGGGCCCTGGCCGCGGGAACGCCGGCCGCCGGGCTGGTCCAGGGCCATTTCGCGGCCCGCAGGGACCGTAAGGTCGTGCTGGCCTTCCCCGGACAGGGCGCGCAGTGGGCCGGCATGGGCGCCGACCTGCTGGAGAGCTCACCCGCGTTCGCCGCCCGCATGACCGAATGCGAACTGGCGCTGGCCCCGCACGTCGGCTGGTCCCTGGGAGCGGTGCTACGCGGCGAGCCCGGTGCGCCCGCGCTGGATCGCGTCGACGTGGCCCAGTGCGCGCTGTGGGCGGTCATGGTCTCGCTGGCCGAGGTGTGGCGGGCCCATGGGCTGGAGCCCGCCGGGGTCCTCGGGCACTCCCAGGGCGAGATCGCCGCGGCGTGCGTCGCGGGCGCGCTGTCGGTGACCGACGCGGCGGCGATCGTCGCGACGCGCAGCCTGGTCATCGGCGAACAGCTGTCCGGTCACGGCGGCATGGTATCGGTGGCCGCGCCGCACGACCGGATCGCGGCGCTGCTCGAACGCTGGGGCGGGCGGCTCGCGGTGGCGGCCATCAACGGGCCGTCGGCCGAGGTCATCTCCGGGGAGCCGGCCGCGCTGGAGGAACTCCTCGGGTGCTGTGCGGAGGCCGGGATCCGGGCCAAGAAGATCTCCGTGGACTACGCATCCCATTCGGCCCAGGTGGAACAGCTACGCGACGTGCTGCTCGCCCGCCTGGCCGGCATCACGCCGAGGGAAAGCCAGATCCCGTTCTTCTCGACGGTGACCGGCGATTGGATATCGACCGCCAGCCTGGACGCGCAGTACTGGTACCAGAACCTGCGCCACACGGTCCGGCTTGAGGAGTCGGTGCGGGCCCTGCTCGCGCAGGGCCACGACGTGTTCGTCGAGTGCAGCCCGCACCCGGTGCTGACCGTGGGCCTGGAAGAGACCATCGCCGATGCCGGGAGCCAGGCCGTGGTCATCGGGTCCCTGCGCCGCGACGACGGCGGGCAGGCACGCCTGCTGGCCTCGCTGGCCCAGGCGCACGTGCACGGCGTGTCCATCGACTGGCGGGGCACCGTCGCGGGCGGCCAGCCGATCCCGCTGCCCACCTATGCCTTCCAGCGGGAGCGGTACTGGATCGAGGCGGCGCCCGAGCACACGGAGCCCGATGGGCTGCGCACGGTGCTGAGCCAGACGGCCGAAGGCGGCGCCGTGCTGACCGGCCGGATCGGCGTGCGGTCGCATCCGTGGCTGGCCGACCACACCATGCTGGATTCGGTGGTGGTCCCGGGGACCACGGTGCTCGAATGGGCGCTGCACGCCGGCCAGGAGACCGGCTGCACCGTCGTCGGCGAGCTGACCGAGCACGTACCCCTGGTCCTGCCGGAGGATCAGGGGTACGGCGCGGCCGAGATCCAGGTGTCCGTCGGGCCGATGGGCCCACAGGGGCGCCCGGTCACCGTCCATTCCCGGGCGGGGGCAGGCCTGCCCTGGACGTGTCATGCCACCGGGACCCTGACGGCGCCCGGCGCGGGCGGGGCCAGCGCGGGCGGGGCCATGCCAGCGTCCTGGCCGCCAGAGGGCGCGATCCCGGTGGACCTCGACGCGGCCCGCGATGCGCTGCGGCTGAGCGGCTGCGGTCTCGGGCCGGCGTTCCAGACCGTCCGGGCGATGTGGCGGCGCGGTCGCGATACGTTCGCTGAGCTGGCGCTGGCGGATGAGATCAATCCGGACGCAGCCGGGTTCCGGGTTCACCCCGCGTTGCTGCAGGAGGTCCTCGCGCTCGGCTCGGCCGTGCCGGGACCGCCCTCGGGCTGGCGCGGGGTCTCGGTGGCCGCTACCGGCGCGACCCGGCTCCGGGTCCGGCTCGTCCGCGCGGCCGACGGCACGGTGTCGGTGACGGCGGTGGACACGGCGGGCGCACCGGTGGTCATGATCGGCGCCGTGACCACGAGCCCGGTATCGGCCGACCGGCTGCCGGCCGGCGAACCGGACCGCGAGAACGCGTTTTTCCGCGTCGAATGGAGCGAGTTCGCCTGGGCCGGCGCCGATGACCTGACCGCGACGTGGACGGCGCCCGGGCTGCCGGCCGTCGGCGACATCCCGGACCCGGCGCCCGATGTCGTCATCTTGCGCCTGGACGGCCTGGCGACGGACAAGGCGTCCGCCGCGGTGGCGCACGAGTCGGCCCGCGCGGTGCTCGTATTCTTGCGGTCGTGGCTGCGGGACCCCCGTTTCGCCGATTCCCGCCTGGTGCTCGTGACCCGCGGGGCTGTCGCGACCAGCAGGCAGGATGCGGTCCCCGCCCCCGCCGCCGCCGCGGTGTGGGGGCTGGTGTCCTCGGCGCAGTCCGAGCACCCTGGCCGTTTTGTCCTGGCCGACCTGGGCTGCGACCGGGCCTCAGAGGATGCCCTCCCGGCGGCGACGGGTGCGGCCCTGACCGCAGGCGAGCCTCAGCTGGCCATCAGGGACGGCATCGTCACGGTCCCCCGGCTGGTCCGGGCCCAGACGGGGGAATCCGCCGTCTGGCAATGGGACACCACCGGCGAGGGAACCGTCCTGGTCACCGGCGGAACCGGAACCCTGGGCGCGCTGGTCGCCCGCCACCTTGTCACCCGGCACGGCGTCGGTCACCTGGTGCTGCTGAGCCGGCGAGGCCTGGCCGCGCCGGGGGCGGTCGCGCTACGGGACGAGCTGACCGACCTGGGCGCGGACGTCAGCGTGGTCGCCTGCGACGCCGCCGACCGGGTCGCCCTGGCCGGGGCGCTGAACGCCATCCCGGCCGGGCACCCGCTCACCGCGGTGGTGCACGCGGCCGGCATGCTGGATGACGCGCTGCTCGAGAACATGTCGGACGGGCAGCTGGCCCGGGTGCTGAGAGCCAAGGCCGGCGCCGCGTGGAACCTGCACGAGCTGACCCGGCACATGGACCTGTCGGCCTTCGTCCTGTTCTCTTCCTACGCCGCGCTGGCCGGCGGGATCGGGCAGGCCAACTACGGCGCGGCGAACGCTTACCTGGATGCGCTGGCACACTACCGCCGCGCTCGCGGGCTGGCCGCGGTCTCCCTGGCCTGGGGGTTCTGGACCGAGCGCAGCGAAATGACCGGCGGCCTCGATCCCGCCGACGTGGCCCGCTTCGCCCGGTACGGGCTGCTCCCGCTGCCGACCGGCCAGGCGCTTGGCCTGCTTGACGCGGCGTCTCGCGCCGATTACCCGCTGATCGTCCCGGTCCGGCTCGACCTGCGGGTGCGCGAGGTCCCGCCGCTGCTGCGCGGGCTCGTCCAGGCGCCACTGCGGCAGGCCGCCAACGGGGCCAGGTCCTGGGGTGACCGGCTCTACGGGCTGCCCGCGGCCGAGAAGGAAGCGCTGCTCCTCGACCTGGTCTGCACCCACCTGGCCATCCTGCTCGGTCACCGGTCGGCGGCGGCGGTCGAGGCGGAGCGAGGCTTCCTCGATCTGGGGATGTCGTCGCTGACCGGGGTGGAGCTGCGGAACCGGCTGAACGCCGACACCGGCTTGCGGCTTTCCACGACGCTGATCTTCGACCACCCGAATCCGGTCAGCCTGGCCCGGCACCTGCGCGCGGAACTGAGCCCGGAGGAGGCCGGGTCGGTCACGCACCCTGTCTTCGCCGAGCTTGGCCTGCTGGAGGCGGCCATGGCGGAGTGCACGCTGGATGCCGAGGCCACGGCCCGGCTGGTCACCCGGCTCAAGACGTTGCAGTGGAGGCTCGACACCACCGAGCAGCCAGCCGCGGCTGAAACCGAACTGGCGGCCGACACCGACGACGAAATATTCGATCTCATTAACAAAGCGCTCGGCCTGAACTGACCTTATAAGCACGGATCCCCGGGTGCTTTCAAGGGAATTCCCCAGACTCGTTAAATAATCATAATAGAGAACGGCAAGCTAAGAGCGAACCAGCGGAAGGCGTTAATCCATGTCTATGCTAGAAAAGCTAAGCGCGCGGCTATTCGCGCTATGGTATCCGCTGGCCATGCACTACACGGAAATTTACGGGCAGCAGGAAACCCGCCACCGGCTGGTCGGTCAGGCGTACGGGCGGACGCTCGAGATAGGGGCCGGCAGCGGCTACAACCTGGCCCACTACACCCGCGCGGTCAGCGAACTCATCGTGAGCGAACCCAGCCCGTTCATGCTGCGCCTGCTGGAGCGCAAGCTCACCGCCTCGGCTCCGCCCGTCGGCTCGTGGCAGCTGGAACAGGCCGGAGCTGAGCGGCTGCCCTACCCGGATGATTCTTTCGACACCGTGGTGGGAACGCTCGTCCACTGCACGATTCCAGATTCCGCGGCCGCGATGCGCGAGATTAACCGCGTCCTGCGCCCGGGCGGCCAGTACCTGTTCCTTGAGCACGTCCGGGCCCGTCCGGGCACCGTGCGCGGCCGGATCCAGGATCTGCTGGTGGGGCCGCATCGCTGGATTTGCGCCGGCTGCTATCCCAATCGCGATACCGAGAGCACGCTGGCGGCCTCGCCACTGGCGGTACAGGTCCTCGAGCACGGCACCATGCCGAGGGCGCCGTTCACCCTCCGGCCGACCATCGTCGGCAAGGCGAACGCCGGCCAGGCGAACGCCGTCGCGGCCTGACGCGGCACACCAGGTACCTGCCGAGACCTCGACAAGGAGAATCCCGTGGGCAATGCAAGTGAAGAAAACGGCGGCCGGCGAATCTTGTTCGTCACCGCGTCCAGCTGGGGCCATATCAATCCCTTGATCAGCATGGCCGGAGAGCTGACCGCGCGCGGTGCCGGGGATATCTGGTTCGCATCCACCGACGATCGCCAGGGAGAAATCGAAGCCATTTCTCCCGGCCAGTCGGTGCGGTTCGCCTCGCTCGGCCCCGCCAAACCCGAACTGGAACCGGCGAACTGGCCCGAGGAGACGGTGCGGGCCATGACCACGAGTTCCCCGCTGCGAAACTTCGCGGCGGTGGTGGACATCAACATCGACCATTCGTACAGCCGTCAGCAATATCTGCGGACCCTGGAGATCATCGACGACGTTCGGCCGGCCCTGGCCGTCATCGACCTCAGCGCGTCCTGGGCCATCGACGCGGCCGGCCTGCGGGGTGTGCCGTACGTGCTCAGCTGCCCGATGCCCGTCAGCGATGCCTATGCCGAACGGCTGCCGTGGGATTACCCGGCACCCTACTCGGGCCTGCCCAGGGATATGTCCGCGGGCCAGAAAGCCCGCAACATCGCGTTCCGCCTCGGTGCCCTGGGCGTGCTCATGCGACCCAAGTACCTGCGGCCGAACCTGGCGTACGTCCGCGCCCGCCAGGCCGAGGGACTCCCCAACCCGTCGTTGCGCAAGTCACGGTACGCGGACGGCGCGGTCGCGGTCCTCGCGCACTCGGTGTTCGGCATCGAGTACCCGTTCCCCGACGTGCCCGCCAACGTCAGGATGCTCGGCGCGATCATCTCGCGCGACCTGGACACGACCGTGACCGACGACGACCTGGCCCGGTGGCTGGACGCGCACGAGTCCGTCGTGTACGTCGCCTTCGGCACGGTCATGCGGCCGACCTCCCAGCAGATCCAGGCGGTCCTCGACGCGGCCGCCCGGCTCTGGCCCGAGCATCGGCTGCTGTGGAAGCTGCCGCGGTCGCGGCATCACCTGCTGCCCGGCGAGCTGCCGCCGAATGTGCGGATCGAGGCCTGGGTGCCGTCGCAGCTCGCCGTGCTTGCCCACCCGCACGTGCGCGCGTTCCTCAACCACGGCGGCGGCAATTCCCTCCATGAGGGCCTGTACTTCGGCAAGCCGCAGCTGGTGATGCCCTTCTGGATGGACAACCTGGACGCGGCGGTGCGGGCCATCGACAGCGGTGCCGGGCTGGCCGTCGCGCACCCCCACAACCCCGATCCCGGCGACATCGCGGCCAAGCTGACCCGGCTGCTCGACGAGCCCGCGTTCCGGTCCCGCGCCGAGCACTGGTCGGAGCAGATACGGGCGGCAGGCGGTGTCGTCTCGGCCGCGGACGAGATCACCGGTGCGCTCGACCGGCTCGCCGGCGTGTCGTCTCTGACCTCGCCGGCCGCATAAACCGGCCACGCCGGCGAGCCCGGCCGTCCCGCTCGTCGCGCCTGTCCCAACCGCCACACCACGGGTCGTTCCGCGTCCGTTCGCGGCTCGGTCGTGGTAGATCCGGGCTTGGTGGTGGAACCCGCGTGTATGAGGATGCACCGGATCGGCATAGTGCCCGCGGCCGGTCGCTCTGCGTGCCGGATGGCGGGGTTCCCCAGCCTCACGTGCACCTGCTAGCGCATGAGTCCCGGATACCGGCTTCGGCCGGGGCTTTGCGGCCGGCACGGCGGAGAGTTGGGCCGGCTATCGCCGGCTCGGGGGTACATCGTGCCGGCCGGATTTGACGGCGGCAGGGCGGGGATGTCTTGCCTGTGTGGCGGACGTGATGACCGGGGCCCGTGAGGTGCGTGCGTTCGCGGCGGGGCTGGGGGCGGTCCCGGGCGTGCCGTGGCACGCGCACCCTGTCTCGGACATCGGACAGCAGCTGACCTTTCCTCAGAGCCTGACTGTCGCCACGAGGGTGAGCCGACGTGCGGGGCGGATGTTTTCGGGCCTGGCCTGCGGGCCTGGCGGCCAGCGGTTCCGCTGCGGAGTCCGGGATCCGCCGCCGGGCGCTGCGCGTGCAGGCCGGCGGGCCCCGTCAACCTCACCCGCACCTACTCGCTCATGAATTCCAGCTGACCGGTTTTACCTGGGAGCATTTGGGCTCACGGGAGGATTTTGGGTACCGGGATGCACAAAGAACTCCCCGGAGCCAGAATCCTCCCCGATAGGAAGTACCACCGTGCGCTCGCGCATCACGGCAACCACAGGTACCCGCCGGCCACCCGGGAATGACCGCAGCACCATGGGCCGGTACCTGGCACTTGCTTGCCTGACGGCACCTGGAGATGCTCGCCGCCGTCAGGCACGCCGATCAGAGCTCGATCGCCGCTTCGATGGTCAGCCGCCGCGCGGGTCGGACATTTTCGGACTTGGCACGTGGACGGGGTTGACCAAATCCACCGGGCTGACGGTCGTCAGCGCGCAGCGACGACTCGCCATCGAAGCCACCTATCAGCTCTGACTAGCCGATATGGCCGGTCACGCAGCAGGCTGGGCAACACGAAAAACCTACCGGGTATCACCAGCCGCAGGCTTCAGGCAGGGCGCGGCAGGGCGCGACCCCGAATAGTGTGGATATCGCGTGTTCCACGTTATATCCTGTGGTCATGGCGAAGCGTAACCTGACTATCCAGCTAGACGAGGCGACTATCCGGCATGCGAAGATCGTGGCCGCTCATCGCGGAATGTCGCTGAGCGGCCTTGTTGCCCAGCAGCTCAATGAGCTGGCGGAAGCCGATGAGCGCTACGAACGAGCCCGGGCTGTCGCACTTGAAGCTCTAGTCGGCGCTTCAGGCGGTGGAACGCCGGCCTGGCATCGCGAGGAACTCTACGATCTGTGAAAACCTTCGTAGACACCAACATCCTCGTATACGCACACGACACGGACGCCGGCGGCAAGCACGACATCGCCATAGCGCTCCTGGCCGAGCTGTGGGATGGCCGCAGCGGTTCCCTCAGCACCCAGGTGCTGCAAGAGTTCTACGCCGTCGTAACCAGGAAATTCAAGCCGCCCATGCCGCTGGCGAAAGCGCGGGCCGTCGTGGCGGCCTACGGAGAATGGTGCGACGTCGCCACGCAGCCACAGCTCATAGTCTCCGCGAGCAGGCTTGAAGAGGAGCACACCCTGTCCTTCTGGGACGCGCTAATCGTCCAGGCAGCTATCCGGGCCGGCGCGGAACGTCTCATGTCAGAAGATCTGCAGGACGGGCGCCGCTTCGGCATGCTCACGATAGAAAATCCTTTCGGCACGACGTGAACTGAGGCTGGATGGGACGACCGCCGGGAGCAGTGCCCGGTCTCTTCCAGGCCACCATCCGGTGGTATACCAGTACCGGCACGGAGCATCAGGAAGCCGGTGAAATGTGTCAGCGGACGCGCAGGAAAGCCTTATCGGCAAGGTCGGGCGGGTCACGGTGTCCATCCCCGCGAAGGGGCCCGGCGAGGTGCTGCTGCCGGTGCGCGGCGGGACCGAGGCCTTCGCGGCCTGGTCGGACGAGCCGATCGCGCGGCACAGCCGCATCGCGGTGGTCGACATCCTGTCGGCTCGTTCCGTCTTCGTCACTCCCATCCAGCAGTAATCACCAGGGCCCGGCCCGAGGGGAGCCCGTCATGTTCTTCTGGCATGTTCCTGCGCCGAACGAGGCGCTACTGATCTCCGGCTCGAAGCGGCGGAACGAGGCGACGCAATTCCGCATCGTCACCGGACACGGCTGCTTCGTGGTCCCGGTGAAGCAGAAGGCGCGCATCCTCTCGCTCGCCCTGCAAGAGGCCGAGATCGTCGAGGAATGCATCACTAACCAGGGCATCCGGCTCAACATCCGGGCGGTCGCCGCGTTCAAGGTCGGCGACGACCAGGCGTCGATCGCGAACGCGGCGCGCCGGTTCCTGGCCGAGCAGGACCGCATGGAGGTGCTCGTCGGCCGGGTGTTCGCCGGCCACCTGCGATCCATCATCGGCGGCCTCACCGTCGAGCAGATCATCAGGGAGCGGGACCGGGTCGCCCAGGAGGTCAAGGGCGGCAGCCACAGCGAGATGGAGAAGCTCGGCATCGTGGTGGACGCGCTGGAGATCCAGGAGATCGAGGACTCCTCGGGGTACATCAACAACCTGGCCGCGCCGCACGCCGCCGCCGTAGCCAGCCAGGCCCGTATCGCGAAGGCGAGGGCCGATCAGGAGGCGACCGAACGGGAGTTGGCGGCGGCCGCGATGAAGGCCCAGTTCGAGCGGGACACGGCCATCAAGCGCGCGGGCTTCCAGGCCGAGACCGAGGAAGCCAACGCCCGGGCGGCGCAGGCCGGCCCGCTCGCTCAGGCGCAGGCGTCGCAGCAGGTCATCCAGCAGCAGACCGCGCTCGCCCAGCGGCAGGCCGAACTGGCCGCCCAGCGCCTGGAGGCCGAGGTCCGCCGGCCGGCGGACGCCGAGGCCTACCGCAAGCGCACCCTGGCCGAGGCCGACCGCGACCAGACCAGGTTCGCCGCGGAGGCAACGGCCTTCAGCAAGCGGACCATCGCCGAGGCCGAGGCCGAGGCGAACAAGGCCAGGGCGGCCTCGCTGCGGGAAGGCAACCAGGAGCTCATCGCCGCCAACCGCCTCGTGGAGGTCCTCCCGGCTTTGGTCGAGGCGGCCGCCCGCGGCCTCGCCGACTCCAACCTCACCATCCTCAACGGCACCCAGGGCGTCAACGAGGTCGTCGCCGGCCTGGTCGGCCAGGGCCTGTCGATCCTTGACACGCTGAAGAAGTCCGCCGCCATCACCGGCCACGGCGCGTCCCCAGCGCCCGGCTCCGCGGCTCCTGGCGGCTTCGATCGAGCCGATGTTACGTAGTTTCAGCACCGTGGTGGTCCTGGCCGGTCCGGTGCCCGCCGAGGTCCTGGCCGCCGTCGGCCCGAATACCGGCTTGTGCCGGGGCTTTGCCGCCGGCACGGTGGACGACGGTTAGGCCGGCCATAGTCGGCAGGAGGGTTCATCGTGCCAGCCGGATGTGAAGGCGGTGGCTCACGGCAGCGAAGCCGGGATCAGGTTGGGAGGGACAGTGCCCGCGTCGCCTAACCGATGATGTCGTCTAGATCGTCGCCGCAGGCATCGCGGTAGAGCGGGCCCATGCCGTCAGCGAGCAGCAGGCCGATCATCGCCACGCCTTGCACCAGAACGGGGCCGGACGTAGCCAGCTGGCCTGCCAGCCTGGCGAGCGGCAGAGCCAACTGGATGATCCCCGCCCGGTTGAGCGGGATACGCGGCGGAACTTGATGGTGGTCAGCAGCAACGCGCGCTGCGAGCCTGGCGCTGGCCTCGGGGCTGGTGCCGGCGGCGAGCTCACGGTCGAGCCGCGCCGCCGTGCAGCGAGCCAGCATCCGGTGCCATGGCCGCAGCCGCCGGAATGTTAGCAGGCCGAGATCGCGCGGCGGGCGCTCGCTCGATAATGTCGAGATGACCGGGTGTGATGGGGTCGAAGCTGCCGGAATAGACCGGATGTTCCCTTGGTCGGCTCCGGCCGGCCACGCCGGCCTCATCCGCGAATCCGTCGACGGCAGTACCAGGGTGGTCACGGTCTGCGGCAAGAACTCAGGGCGGGTGCCTTTGGCCGGGCTGGTGTGCCTGAAGTCCGGCAGCCGGGGTCACCTGTTCTACCGGGCCCGCATCTACCGCGGGCGCACGGGCGAGCGCCGCTCGATGTCCGAAGAAGACTACGTTGGCCTGATCGCCGCCGCGCACAAGGAACTGCATGCCCCGGTCATCCTGATCTGGGACAACCTGAACACCCACAGGTCATCGTTACCGGCGCTGCCTATGGCGATGAGCCGGGAATTCAGGGGCGAGGCGCGGGCAGCCCCGGCGTGGTTGCGAGGGCGGTGCTCGTGATCCGCTCGGGGGGCTGCATGCCCGTTCCTGGCCGCGAACCGCGACCCGCTAGGGGCGCGATGGAGAGAGCTTGTATGGTGTCAGGGCTGCTGGCCGGTCCGCCGGGCAAGCTCGGTGTCGATGGCGCCGAGGTGCGCCAGGATCGGCCGGTGCGTGGGTGAGCCGGGTTTGGCCAGGGCCAGGCTGGCGTTTAGCTCCCGCCGGGTCCGCTCCAGCTGGCCCGGTGTCAGCCCGCTGAGGTCGGGGGCGCGGCCGGGTTCGCTGGTGCTGGCGCGTGCTGCCTGCTCGGCGCGTACCGTGGCGAGCTCGCGCTGGATGTCAGCGCGGATAGGGGCTGTGGTCCCGAGGGCTTGCAGGCACCGTGCGAGCTGGTTGCCGTACAGGTTCAGCTCGCGGCTGGCGAGCTGGACAATCCGGCGGCGATGATCGTCAGGGGAGCCCGTCATGCCAGCGTGCCGCTGGCCTGACGGCCAGCGCGTGGCCGGCCCCTGGTCGGGGCCGGAGTCAGGCACGGGCGAGCCTTCGGCGGTCGTCCTGCTCGGCTATCACAGCGTCAAGGGCGGCTTGCAGGTCCCACCGCACCGGAGGTACGGGGTCTTGTTTGTCGAAGAACGCGATGGCGTTTCCGAGCTGGTGGCGGTAGTCGCGAAGCTCGAACGTGGTCATGGCGTGGAGGGGGTGCTTGGGCTGGTCTACGGCGGGTGCGATGTCAGAATTTGCTGCGGTGCTCGGCATTGGCTGCTGTTCCCCTGTCGGCATGTGGTTACCGGTAGCCAAACGCGCGGCGGTGTCCGTCGGCAAGGAAGTTGACAGAAGTTGACCGCGATTATTCGGCCTGGGCGGGTAGGTCGCGGAGCGCGCGGCTGATGACCTGCCGTGCCTCCCGGCCGTAGACGGCCGATTGCTGGAGCCGGCCGAAGATGCGGGCGTAGAGAGCGATGTCGCGCGGCTGGGTGATGGTCAGGCTGGCGGAGACGGTCTCGATGCGGACCCGCGAGTCGTCAAATATCCAGAAACTTCCCTGCGTGAGGCTGTGCCGCTCGCCGGCGGCGGGGATGACGCCGATCTGGACTCTCGGCAGGGACATGACGGCGAGCAGCCGGTCGAGCTGGCCCGCCATCACGTCGGCATGGCCGACGCGGGTGCGGAGTACTTGCTCCTCAACGACGACACGGAACTGCCGGTCGCCTGTGTACAGGACGCGCTGGCGTTCCATCCGCGCCTGGACCGCTGAGTCCACGTCTTCGGCCAGGCCCATGAACTCGGACCAGAACCGGAAGATCTCGGCGGCGTACTCGGCGGTGGTGAACAGGCCGGGCACGACGGTGTTCTCGTAGATCCGGAACAGGGACGTCTGCTCGTACAGCGGTACCGACGACTCTTGCAGGTGCTTGAGCCCGGCTTGCATTTGCCTGCGGTACTCGTGGTACATCGCCTCGATGTGCCGGACCGTGGCGATCAGGTCGGGTATCTGGTCGTCGGCTCCGCACGTCATGCACCAGGTACGGATGTTTTCCTCCGAAGGGCTGCGGGCCCCGTTCTCGATCTTGCTGACCTTGGTGAAGTGCAAGCCCATGGCGGCGGCGAGCGCCCGGCCGCTGAGGTTCGCGTCCTTGCGGATCTCCCGCAGGCGGGCGCCCAGCGCTTCGCGGGCCTGCTGAACTGGCGTGGTCAAGTCAGCAGGGCGTGTACTGGCTGTGCGGGATCGCGGCCCGCCAGGCGTCCTCGAACGCAGTGAGGCACCGGGCCACCAGCGCGGGATCGCGGGTCAGCTCGTATCCCCGGACCTGGCCGTCGCCGGACAGGTGAGTGAAGACGATGGTCTCGTTGTCGAAGCTCCACAGGTCGTTGACGGGAAGGATCACCGCTGATGCCCGCTGGCGCGGCAGCCACCGCACGTCCTCGCCGGCCTTGACCAGCTGGTCCGCGTCTTGCCATTCGAACCGGATGTAGTCGGTCACCGGCTCGGAGATGACCCGCAGCCTGCGCAGGGTGCGCCCGGCGGCCCGGTGGCCGCGCATCAT
>JBEKKH010000083.1:0-17940 GCA_050010815.1 Streptosporangiaceae bacterium
TGCCTACCAGGCCGCCGGACAGCGCGTCACCCTGGGCCTGGGCACACAGGAGGCGCCGTCCTGGGTGACCTCCCTGCCCAGCGGCACCTATACCGACCAGAACGGCAACGTCTCCACCGAAGCCGACTGGGTGTACAGCGCAGCGGTCCGCGCCGCCGCCGCCACCTACTACAACAAGATCGCCGCCGACTTCCCGCTGACCGACTTCTGGGCGATCCGGATCACCTCCGGCGGCGACGAGGAGATGCTCTACCCCGGCGGCGGCACCTACTGGGCCTTCAACAAGGCCGCGCTGACCGGCTCCGGGCTCGCCGCCGGCATGACCCGCAACCCCGACCCGAACTGGAAGCCCGGCACCACGGGCCTGACCCAGACACAGATCAGCACCTGGATCAACTGGTACATCGGCGGCCTGGACAACGTGACCAACTGGCAGATGCAGACCCTGTCCGGGCTCGGCTTCACGGGATACTACGAGACGGTAACCCCGGGATCGGGAACCCGGCCCGACGGTCTGACCCAGACTGAGCAGGCGAACCTGTCCAACGACGGCACCACCGGTGTCGGCGCCGTCTGGAACCTGTACTACGCCTTGCTCCCGAACAAGGCCAACGTCATCGCCTACATCTCCTCCGTCGCCGACCAATCCGGCGGCAACGACGCCTGCGCGGCCGGCGACGATGTCCTGCCGCTGACCTCGGCCACGATGGACGGCTGGTCAGCGACCCGCTGGATCAGCCGGATCGCGGTCGCCGACAACCTGCTGATCGGCGGGGAGAACCCCGGCTACGGGCTGCCGGCCAGCCTGGAGTCCTTCTACACCAACAGCTCCTCCACCGGCATGATGGCCAGCGCCATCAAGCAGGCCCTCACCTGCCACTTCACGGTTTTCTACTGGGCCCACGACATCCACCTGTGGGACGGCACCCTGCCCTTCACCCTCTACACCACCGACATCGGCAGCGGCGTCTAACCTGCCCCATCGCTGCGCCCTCCCCGGACATCTGCCGGGGAGGGTGCAGTCATGTATGACTGGGCCGGATGGCCTGGGTCGGATGGCCCTGAACTAGAGGTCCGGTTGACTCCGTTCCGTCTCACTTGAATCACGTAGAGTAATTAAGGAGCTAGATATACTGGCTCGTCCCAAGGAGCTGTCATGCCCGCGACAAGAAACACCCAGGCCGGTACGAGCAGTCCAACCGGTGCCACCGGGTCGCCGGGCAGCGGCCATCGCCGTCTCGGTCGTGGTCGGCGGCCGCGGTCCGGGGCTGCTCCGCACGCCCCTCCTGATGTCGGCGCGGTGGCGAGGGAGGCTGTGATCAGCTTCCTGCGCGACGCATCGAACACCACGGCGGAAAGGGAAGCCGGACGAGCGGGCGCTACCGCGACCGACGCCGAGGCCGCCGTTACCGCAGCGGCGGGAGCCATGGGCGAGGGCGCGAGCAAGGCCGGCGCGAGCGAGGCCGGAGGAATTCCCGCCGCGGCGCCGGGACCGGAGGCGACACCCCAGGATGCCGGCCCGGTCGCGGGCGGCCCGGTCGCCGTCGGCCCTATGGCGGTCCGCCCGGTCGCGGCCGAGTCGGTGGCCGTGCGCGCGGCGGCCAGGAGCGTTGCCGCGCTGGATCGCATCGAGGCCGCGGCGGCCAAGGTCGAGGCGGACATCGCGGCCGCCCTCCGGGCTTACGCCGAACTGCAGGCCGGGGCCGGGGCCGCGGCGGAGGCCGCGGTCATCGCTGCGGAGTCGGCCCTGGCTTCGGCAGGCGTGGCCGTTGAGGCCGAACGGCAGGTAAAGATCAGCCTGCGCCAGGTCAGACAGTATGTGGTGGTCACCACCGTCCTGCTCGCAGCCGTGATTATCGTCCTCGCATTGGTAACATCCCCGGTTCGCTGAGATGGGTCGCATTACCGGCGATATGTGTGCTCGCACCCCGGCTCGGCTCGATTCTTAACACTTCCCGGATCGAGCTTCGTGTACGGTAGCCGCTATAATGTGACCGAACGACTCCGATCCGTGACGTCCGCCTCGGGGGGCGGGCACGTGAACAACACGCGCCGACCGGCTTGATCGGTACTGGTTCGCGCAGGAGGTTCTTCATGACAGTGCACGCAGGCGATTCGCCAGGAAACCTGGTGACCCCACGGCCACGGCGCCCGGGGAATCGCGCGGCCGGGTCGAAGCTCCTGCCCTCCATCGTCGACTCATCGGATGACGCCATCCTCAGCAAGACGCTGGATGGCGTCATCACGACATGGAACAAGGCGGCGGAGCGGATTTACGGCTACCAGGCGGAGGAGATCATCGGGCGTTCCATCTCGCTCCTGATGCCGCCCGACCGTCGCGGCGAGATGGTCGAGATCCTGGGCCGGATCCGGGCCGGCGGCCGGGTCGACCACTACGAGACCACGCGACGCAGGAAGGATGGCTCGACCGTCCCGATCTCGCTCACCGTTTCGCCCATTCATGATGCGGCCGGCCGAATCGTCGGCGCGTCGTCCATTGCCCGCGACATCACCGAATGGCGGCGCGTTCACGAGCAACTCCGTTCGGCGGCGGAGTACGCCCGCAGCCTGATCGAGGCCAGCCAGGACCCGCTGGTGACGATCAGCGCGGCGGGCAAGATCACCGACGTGAACGAGGCGACGGTCCGGGTGACCGGGGTGCCGCGGGAAGAGCTGGTCGGCACCGACTTCCCGGACTATTTCACCGAGCCGGAGCTGGCCCGCGAGGGTTACCTCCAGGTTTTCGCGCGGGGCTTCGTCACCGACTACCCGCTGACCATCCGGCACACCGGCGGCGCCCTCACCGACGTGCTCTGCAGCGCCTCGGTGTACAAGGACGCGGACGGCCACGTGCTCGGCGTGTTCGCCGCCGCCCGCGACGTCACCGATTCCAGACGACTGCTGCAGGAGCTTTCCGAAGCCAAGGCGTTCCTGGACAACATCCTGCAGAGCTCCACGAAGTACTCGATCATCGGCATGGACCTCGACCATCGCATTCTTTCCTGGAATAAGGGAGCGCGCCGCAACTACGGCTATACGCCGGACGAGGTCATCGGCAAGAACGCGAGCATCCTGCACACAGCGCACGACCTGGAGTCTGGTGCCGCCGATCGCCTGCTGGCGGCCGCCTATTCCGACGACCTGGGCGAGGGTACGTTCGAGCGAGTCAGGCAGGATGGCTCCCGATTCACCGCCAGCGTGGTCGTGACCCGCCGCGACGACGCCCTGGGACACCCGATCGGCTTCCTGTTGATGAGCGAAGACATCTCCGGGAAGAAGCTGGCCGAGGACCGGCTCCGGTCGGCCTCGCAGTACGCCCGCAGCCTGATCGAGGCCAGCCGGGACCCGCTGGTGACGATCAGCGCGCAGGGCAAGATCACCGACGGGAACGAGGCGACGATCCGGGTGACCGGGGTGTCGCGGGAAGAGCTGGTCGGCACCGACTTCTCTGACTACTTCACCGAGCCGGAGCTGGCCCGCGAGGGTTACCTCCAGGTTTTCGCGCGAGGCTTCGTCACCGACTACCCGCTGACCATCCGGCACACCGACGGCGCCCTGACCGACGTGCTCTACAACGCCTCGGTGTACAAGGACGCGGCCGGCCGGGTGCTCGGCGTCGTCGCCGCCGCCCGCGACGTCACCGCCCAGAAGCGGGCCGAGAGTGAACTAGCACAACAGCGCGCACGGGAACTCGACCGGCTCGCCGACCTCGAGCGTTTCCAGAAGCTCACCGTCGGACGGGAGCTGCGCATGATCGAGCTCAAGAAGGAGATCAAAGGCCTGCGAGCCGCAGCGGGAGGCAGCTAACGGATGGGCGCGGTCGAGCCGGCCGGAACGGCCCCTGGTTACCAGCCTAGTTCAGCGGATCAGGCCCGGGTCACCCTCAGCCTCCTTGAGGACTTCGCCGCGGAGGGGGATCAGCTCAAGGACACGCAGCTCGCTGTCCTCAACATCCTCGAGGACTCGACCGCCGACCGCCTCGCCGCCGAGGGCGCGGTCAAGGCGAGCCTCAACATCCTCGAGGACCTCAGCGACGCCCAGGCCGAGATCAGGACGCTCAACGTGGAGCTCGAGGCCCGGGTCGAGCTGCGTACGGCCGAGCTGGTGGTGGCGAACAAGAACCTGGAGGCGTTCACCTATTCGGTCGCCCATGATCTGCGCTCCCCGCTGCGGGCGTTGAGCGGGTACGGCGAAGCGCTGACGGAGGACTACGGCGACCGTCTCGACGAATCCGGCCGCTGGTTCATCGAGAGGATCCAGGCGGCCACCGAGCGGATGGGCGCACTCATCGATGACCTGCTGCTCCTGGCCCAGGTGTCGCGCGCGGACATGAGCCTCGGACCGGTCGATCTCAGCGCGGAGGTCGCCGCCATCGCCGGTGAACTGCAAGCCCGCGAGCCGGAGCGCCGGGTCCGGTTCGCCATCGCTGACGGCGTCCGGGTCACCGCGGATCGCACCCTTATCCGCACCGTGGTGCAGAACCTGGTGGAAAACGCCTGGAAATTTACCGCCAAGCGCGAGAGTGCCACCATTGAGTTCGGCACCACCGCGGGCGAGGACGACGGCGTCTGCTGCTATGTGCGGGACAACGGGGCCGGCTTCGATCCTGCCTTTAACGGCAAGCTGTTCCAGCCGTTCCAGCGGCTTCATGCGGTGACCGACTTCCCCGGCACCGGCATCGGCCTGGCCAGCGTCCGGCGGATCGTCGAACGCCACGGCGGGCGCACTTGGGCCGAGGGCGCCGTGGACCGCGGCGCCACCTTCTATTTCACCCTGAACGCGGAGCAGGCACCATCGCGCCCGCCTATCCTGCTATTACTTTAAGTCACTGATAGAATACAGATTGTTATACCGGTGGGCCCGCTCGCGGACGGTGCCCGGCGCCGCCCCGATGCGGACGCTCAGCGGCGACCGCGGGGTCCTGCTCGAGGAGTACGGGGGTCTCGGTGAGGAAGGCCGCGGTTACGCCGGGCGGATCGTCGCCGTCAGTGAGCAGATTTGCTTGGGGAGGATGAGCGCATGGCTAACACGGTGCTGACGAGCTTCACGGACGGCGCGGTGGGTCCAGATCTGGAGAAGGCACCCACGGGGATTTCGGGGCTGGACCAGATCACCGGGGGCGGCCTGCCGCTGGGCCGGGTGACGCTGGTCGCGGGCAGCGCGGGAGCGGGCAAGACGCTGCTCGGGCTGAACTTCCTCGTGGCCGGCGCCCGCCAGTATGGTGAGCCCGGCGTGCTCATGACCTTCGAGGAGTCGGCGGCCAAGGTCGCCCTCAACGTGCGATCGCTCGGGTTCGATCTCGACGAGCTTCAGCGCAACGGCGTGCTCGTGGTGCTCGCGTTCCGGGTGGATCCGTCCGAGATAGTGGCGGCGGGAGAGTTCGACCTCGAACCGCTCTTCGCGATCCTCGACGACGCCATCAAGCGGGTGGGCGCCAGGCGTGTCGTGCTTGACACCATCGAGGTGCTGTTCGGCGCGTTCGGCGACGACGCGGTCGTGCGGGCGGAGCTCAGCCGGCTCATACTCTGGCTCGAGGACCGTGGCGTCACCGTCGTCCTGACCGGAGAGCGGGGCAGCGGCAGCGGTCTCACCAGGCACGGGATCGAGGAGTACGTCACCGACTGCGTGATCGTGCTCGACCATCGGGTCAGCGCCGAGATCTCCACCCGCCGCCTCCGGGTGGTCAAGTACCGCGGGTCGACGCACGGCACCAACGAGTACCCCTTCCTGATCTCCGCGCGTGGCGTCACCGTGCTGCCGATCACGTCGGTCGCGCTCAACTACGAGGCCTCCGAGGAGCGGGTCTCGACGGGCATCGGCCGCCTCGACCACATGCTGGGCGGCGGCATGTTCCGCGGGTCGGCCCTCATGGTGAGCGGGACCGCGGGCACGGGCAAGACCTCGCTCGGCGCGCACATGGTGAACGCGACCTGTGAGCGCGGTGAGCAGGCGCTGATGGTCTTGCTCGAGGAGTCGCCGGAACAGGTGCTGCGGAACATGCGCTCCATCGGGCTCGACCTGCAGCCGTGGGTCGAGGCGGGCTTGCTGCGCATCTGGGCGGCGCGGCCGTCCGCGTACGGGCTTGAGACCCACCTGGCGATCTTCGCCGAGCTGATCGAGGAGAAGACCCCGTCGGTGGCCGTGATCGACGGGATTGCGAGCCTGTCCAACGGGATTCCGAACACCGAGGTGAACACCGAGATGATTTCCATCATGGCCCGCAAGATCGACCTGCTCAAGAGCCGGGGGATCACGAGCGTGATCACGACGCTCGGTCAGGGGGAAGAGGCGAGCACGGTGACCATGTCGTCGATGGTGGACACCTGGCTGCTGCTGCGTAACACCGAGGCCAACGGCGAACGCAACCGGCTGCTGTTCGTACTGAAGTCGCGGGGCACGGCCCACTCGAATCAGGTGCGGGAGTTCGTCCTCACCAATCACGGGGTCGAACTGGTCGACGTGTACGTCGGTGCGGCGGGGGTGCTGGCGGGCTCCGCCCGCGTGACCCAGCAGGCCGCCGAGCGCGACGAGGAGCTGCGGATCGCCGAGGAACTGGCCCGCCGCCGGCGTAAGCTGCGCCGCAGCGTCATCGAGCGCGAGGCCCACCTGGTGGCCGTGCAGGACCAGCTCGACGCCGAGCGGACGGAGATCGACCGGATCGACCTGCGCGAGGGCCACCAGGTTGCCGATACCGAGGCGGACCGGTCGACGATGGCGACGCGGCGCTGGGCCGACGCCGTGCCGCACAACGGAGACCCGCTGTGAGCGAGCCGCACCCGGTGAATGACGGGACCGGCGTCGATACCGGTGAACAGTGGGATCTGTGCCTGTACGTGACCGACCAATCGCCCAAGTGCCTGCGGGCGATCGAAAATCTGCGGCGTGCCTGCGAGGAGCACCTGGCGGGCCGCTACACGATCGAGATCGTGGACCTGCTCGAGGACCCGCGCCGAGCCGCGGACGACCAGATCCTGGCCGTGCCCACGGTGGTCAGGAGGTTCCCGGCGCCGATCCGCAAGCTGGTCGGCGACCTCGCCGATGACGACCGTCTCCTCGTCGGACTGCAGCTTCGACCGCCGGGAAGTCAGCGTGATGACCGGTAGCACGGCCGATGACCGGTGGGTCCTGACCCTTTATGTCACGGGCGCGTCCGCCGGCTCCATCCATGCCATCGAGACCGTGCGCCGTGTCTGCGACGAAGAGCTCGGGGGCCACGTGGAGCTGGATGTCATCGACGTGCGCCAGCAGCCCGCGCTGGCCGCGCGCGACCAGATCGTGGCGGCGCCGACGCTGATCAGGCGCTTTCCCGGACCGCAGCGCCGGATCGTGGGCGACCTGTCCGACTCTTCCGCGGTCCGGCTCGCGCTTGACATCCACCCTGCCGGAATTAGTGGCGGAAACCCCGACTCCGGCGAGTGATGACGTGGCCAGATCGCCAGCTCCGAGGGCCACGGGTCCAACCCGTCCGGCCACGGGACCGCCCGGGGAAGGCCGCCAGGAGGACCGCTCCGAGCTAGCCGAAGTGCGGGCCCAGCTGCGCGAGTTGCAGCAGACGATGGAGGCGATCAGGACCGGTGCCGTCGACTCGCTGATCATCGGTCCGCCAGGACAGGAGCAGGTCTACGCCCTCGCGACCGCCGACCGCTCCTACCGGCTCATCGTCGAGGCGATGAACGAGGGCACCGCCACCGTCTCCGCCCGTGGGATAATTCTCGACGCGAACCCGCGGCTCGGCTCGATGACCGGCCAGAATACCTCGGAACTGATCGGGACCCCGGTGCTTGACCTGATCCCGGACGCGCACCGTCCCGCGTTCGCCCGGCTACTCGATCTCGGCGCGGGCGATAGCGCGCGCGGCGAAGTGGATCTGACCGGAGCTGGTGGAACGACCGTTCCTGTCCTGCTGGCGGTCAGCGGGTTCGATCTCGACGGGATGCTCCTGCGGTGCCTGGTCCTCACCGATCTCACCGCGCAGCGCACCGCGGAGAGACAGGTCCACGCGCTGACCGCCGAGCTCGAGGATCGCGTCAGGCAGCGCACGGCCGAGCTTGAGCGGTCGAACAAGCACCTGCAGGCGTTCACCTACTCGGTCGCCCATGACCTGAGCACTCCGCTGCGCGGGCTGAGCGGATTCAGCGAGGCGCTGCTCGAGGACTACAGCGAGCTTCTCGGCGAGACCGGCCGCGGCTACGCCGAACGCATTAAGGCGGCGAGCGAGCGGATGGCAACGGTCATCGACGATCTGCTGCGCCTGTCACAGGTGTCGCGGGCCGGCCTGAACCTCGTACCTGTCGATCTCAGCGCGGAGGTCGTGGCGATCGCCGGCCGGCTGCGAGCCCGTGATCCCGGCCGCCGGGTCAGCTTCGCCATCAAGGACGGCGTCTGGGTGACCGCGGATCGTATTCTCATCCGCGCCGTGCTCGAGAACCTGGTCGAGAACGCCTGGAAGTTCACCGCCAGGCGCGCCGACGCCACCATCGAGTTCGGCGCCACCACCACCGGCGGTGAGGCTGCGGTCTGCTGTTATGTGCGCGACAACGGGGCCGGCTTCGATCCCGCCTATGTGGATAAGCTGTTCCAGCCGTTCCAGCGGCTCCATTCGGTGACCGAGTTTCCTGGTAGCGGGATCGGCCTGGCCAGCGTCCAGCGGATCGTCGAACGCCACGGCGGCCGCACCTGGGCCGAAGGCGCCGTGGACCGCGGCGCCACCTTCTTTTTCACCCTGAACGCGAAGCAGGCCGCATGACGTCGTGTCCGCTCTTGCGACTTTGAGTAACTGATAGAATACAAATCGTGACACTACCCGCATCGCTGGCATCGCTTCCCGACGCCGTATTTGTCGCGCTCCTGGAGGCCGCTCCTGACGCCATGGTGTGCATAGCCGCCGACGGCCGGATCGTCCTGGTCAACACCCAGGCGGAACGGCTGTTCGGCTATAAGCGCGAGGAACTTACCGGCCAGCTCATCGAGATCCTGGTCCCGGACGCGGACCGCGCCGTGCACCCGGCGCATCGGGCCGGGTACGTCGCTGACCCGCGGCACCGGCCGATGGGCGCGGGCCTGCCACTCGCCGGGCGCCGCCGCGACGCGAGCACCTTCCCGGCCGAGATCACCTTGTCCGCGATCGACACCGATGACGGCATCCTCGTCACCGTGGCCATCCGGGAGGTAACCGGCAAGCTCCGGACGAAGGACCCCGAGCGTTCCCGCCAGAGCCTGGAGAGTTTTATCTATTCGGTTTCGCACGACCTGCGTGCCCCGCTGCGGGCGCTCAGTGGCTACAGCGAGGTCCTGCTCGAGGATTACGGTGAGGTTCTCGGCCAGGAAGGCAGCGGTTACGCCGAGCGGATCGTCGCCGTCAGCGTGCAGATGGGGCAGCGGATCGATTACCTGGTGGAGCTTTCGCGCCTCTCGGGGGCCGAGTTGCACCCGCAACCGGTTGATCTCGGCGCGGAGGCGGCCCGGATCGCGGCAGAACTCCAGAGCGGGGAACCGCATCGGCACGTCTGTTTCACCATCGCCCAGCCAGTCCCGGCCCAGGCGGACCGCCGCCTCATCCGTACCGTCCTGCAGAACCTGCTGGAGAACGCCTGGAAGTTCACCTCCGGCCGGGACGATGCGTCGATCGAGTTCGGGACGGCACCGAGCGGGGACGCCGCCGTGTGCTGTTACGTACGCGACAACGGCGCCGGCTTCGACTCCGCCCAGGCGGGCAAGCTGTTTCAGCCGTTCCAGCGGCTGCACGCGGACCGCGATTTCCCCGGCATCGGGACCGGGCTGGCCAGCGTGCGGCAGATCGTGGAACTCCACGGTGGCCGGGTCTGGGCCGAGGGCACCGCCGGGGCGGGCGCGACCTTCTACTTCACCTTGGACGGGAAGAAAAGCGCATGAAAAGCCCGACTATCTTGCTGGTGGAAGACAATCCTGACGACGAGGCGCTGACGCTCCGGGCCTTCAAGAAAAGCAACGTCCGCAACGAGGTCGTCGTGATGCGAGATGGCGCCGAGGCCCTGGCATACCTCTTCCCCGACGGCGACGGCGACGGCAGGCCGGATCCGGGTCTGGTCCTGCTCGACTTGAATCTCCCGAAGGTCGGCGGCCTTGAGGTCTTGCGCAAGATGCGAGCCGATGAGCGGACCAAGCTGATCCCGGTGGTCGTCCTGACCAGCTCCAAGCTGGAAGAGGACATCCTGGACAGCTACCGCAACGGCGCCAATGCGTACGTGCGGAAGCCGGTAAGGTTTTCCGACTTCACCGAGGCGATCAAGACCCTCGGCGTGTTCTGGCTGCTCATGAACGAGCCCGTACCCGTACCCGGGCGCGGGCCGAAACCGGATTGAGGCAGGGCGTCATGAGCGGTGAGCATCAGCGCAACCAGCCAGAAACGGGCCAGCCGGAGACAATCACCGTTCCGGCCCAGCCGAACGCCGTGACCGCAGCCGAGGCGGACTCGGCGGGACGCCGCGCACGCATCCTGATCCTGGAGGACGAAGCCTGGGATGCCGAGCTGGCCCAGCGCCTGCTGACCAGCGCCGGCTTTGACCTCATCGCCGTCGTCGTGGACACCAGGGCGTCGTTTATCGAGCAGCTGGCCGCCTTCCGGCCAGACATCATCCTGTCCGACTATCACTTGCCCGGCTTCACCGGCCGGGACGCTCTCATGATCGCTCAGGAGGGCTACCCGGACATACCGTTCATCATCTGGTCCGGTGTGCTCGGCGACGAAGCAGCGGTCGAACTTATCAAGCAGGGCGCCACCGATTACGTCCTGAAGGACCGGCCCGCGCGCCTGCCCACCGTCATCCTGCGCGCTCTGGACGAGGTCGAGAAGCGGGCCCGGCTAGCCGAGCTCGAGGACCAGCTACAGGAGGCCCAGCGGCTGGCTAGCCTCGGCCAGCTGGCCGCGGCCGAGCAGGCGATGAGCCACGTCCACCAACTGCTCGCCGCCGCCCGCGGCGAGGGAGTAGCCGCAGAACCCCGCTCCTGAGGGGCCGGCGGCTGGACTGACTACGGCACCGAGGCACGGCACACCAAGGGGACCGGACCGGGGCACGGCACAATCAAGGGGACAGGCACATGCGCGCACGGGAAAGCCATCACGTCGTCGCCGGTCACTACGGCGGGACCTCAGCTCGCTGGCGCCGGGTGGCCAGGGTGACCGCTCTCGCGGCGCTGCCGCTGGCGGTCTGCGTGGCCACCGCGGTGCCCGCCTCGGCCGCGGGTGGCTACACCGTCACCGCCACCATCGGGGTGGGCGGCGGCCCGGACGGGGTGGCGGTCGACACCTCTACTCACACCGCCTACGTGACCAACATCAACGATGACACGGTGTCGGTGATCGACGAGGCGAGCGCCACCGTGACCGGCACCATCGGGGTGGGCGGTGGCCCGTTCTCGGTGGCGGTCGACCCCGCCGCCCACACCGCCTACGTGACCAACGGGGGCAACGGCACGGTCTCGGTCATCGACGAGACCACCGCCACCGTGGCCGCCACCATCGACGTCGGCTCCGGCTCCGGCCCGGATGGGGTGGCGGTCGACCCCACCGCCCACACCGCCTACGTAGCCAACGGCGGCAACGGCACGGTCTCGGTCATCGACGAAACCACCGCCACCGTGGCCGCCACCATCAACGTCGGCTCCGATCCCGACGGGATAGCGGTCGACCCCACCGCCCACACCGCCTACGTAGCCAACGGCGGCAACGGCACGGTCTCGGTCATCGACGAAACCACCGGCACCGTAACCGCCACCATCAACGTCGGCTCCGGACCGTCCGGGGTGGCGGTCGACCCCACCACTCACACCGCCTACGTGACCAACCTGGCCGGCTCCGTGTCGGTGATCGACGGAACGGCAGGCACCGTGGCCGCCACCGTACCCGTGGGCTCCGATCCGGACGGGGTGGCGGTGGACCCCACGTCGCACACCGCCTACGTGGCCGACGAGGGCGCCAACTCGGTGTCGGTGATCAGCGTGGCCCGGCCCGCTCCCGTCACGACGGTGACCTCGTCGCGGAACCCGAGCACCTTCGGCGGGAGCGTCACGTTCACCGCGACGGTCGGCCCGGCCGACGGCGGCACCGTGACGTTCAGCCACGGCGCCAAGGTGCTGTGCCGCGCCGTGTCCCTGACCCGCAGCGACCTCACTTACCACGCCACCTGCACCACCAGCGCGCTGCCGGGCGGCCGCGACACGATCACCGCTGCCTACCCCGGTGATTCCGGCTACGCCCCCGCCACCGGCCGGCTCACCCAGACCGTCACCCGGGCCCCGACCGCGCTGACCGCAAGCATCGGCATCAGCCCGCGACTGGGAGTCACCCTCAGCGCGACGCTGACCACGTCCGGCCGCCCGCTCAGCGGCCTGCCCGTGTCGTTCAGCTCCGGACCCACCCACCTGTGCACCCCGCACACCAGCACCCGAGCCGTGGCCACCTGCGTGCTCACCGGACCCCAGGCCCGCCTGGCCGAACAGGACAATGACCCCATCCTCGCCGCCTACCCCGGAAACACCGGCTACCAGCCATCGTCGGCGACCGCCCCCCTGGTCTTTCCGTAAGCCAGCGGCCTTCGGGCGCACCCGGCCGCTGGTCGCCGCCGGCCTGGTGGCGGCCGGGATCCTGGCCCTGGGCATACCCGTCCCCGGCGGGGATTCGGCCGGCACCAGCGTCACCTGGTCCGGTGAGCAGCCGGTCATCTTCGGCACGCTGGACACCCAGCCGGTTACCGCGGCGACCGAGGACCGGGCGGGCGTCACCATGGCCATGTTCGAGCTGAACTGGGCGAGCTTCGAACCCCGGCCCGGCGTCGTGTCCGGCTCCTACCTGGCCACCATGAAGTCCGAGCTGGCGGCCTACCAGGCCGCCGGCCAGCGCGTCACCCTCGGCCTGGGCCTGCAGGACGCCCCGTCATGGGTATTCAAGCTGGCCGGCAGCACCTATACCGACCAGGACGGCAACTCCTCCACCGAGGCGGACTTCGTGTTCAGCCAGGCCGTCCGCACCGCCGCCGCCGCCTACCTGGCCCTGGTCGCCGCCGGCCTGCCGATGGCTGACTTCTGGGCCATCCGGCTCACCTCCGGCGGCGACGGCGAGATGCTCTACCCGGGCGGCGGCACCTACTGGGCCTTCAACCAGGCCGCCCTGACCGGCTCCGGGCTCGCCGCCGGCATGACCCGCAACCCCGACCCGAACTGGCGGCCGGGACAACCGGGCCTGACCCAGGCGCAGATCGACCGCTGGGTCACCTGGTACGTCGGCGGCCTGGACAGCGTGACCAGCTGGCAGATGCAGACCCTGTCCCGGCTCGGCTTCACCGGATACTACGAGACGGTGACCCCGGGATCGGGAACCCGGCCCGACGTGCTGGCCCAGACCGAGCAGCAGAACCTGTCCAACGACGGGACCACCGGCGTCGGCGCGGTCTGGGACCGCTACTACGCCATGCTCCCGGACAAGACCAACGTCATCGCCTATATCTCCTCCGTCGCCGACGGATCTGGCCACAACGACTCCTGCCGGCCTGAAGACAGGTCGCTGGCCCTGACGGACGCCGCCATGGACTCCTGGTCCGCCACCCGCTGGATCAGCCGCATCGCTCGCCAGTACGGCCTGCCCGTCGGCGGCGAGAACCCCGGCTACGGCATGCCCGCTTACCTGAACTCTTCCTACCTCGACGCCGCTCCCGCCGGCATGATGGCCACCGCGATCCAGCAAGCCCGCTCGTGCGGATTCACCGTCTTCTACTGGGCTCACGACGCCCAGTTGTGGGGCGGCACGATCCCCTTCTCCCGGTACGCCGGCCTGATCGCCGGCTAACCCTCGGCACACCTGCCTCCCGCCACGCCGTCGCGCCTCGTACCGCTACATAATGTAGTTATTGGATTACAATTTAGCGGTGGACCGAATGGCGTAACGGGGGGCACGCACCACGGACCGTTCGGAAAAGAAAAGATCTTGACGGCCGAACGGGTGAGTCAAGGAGCAGGGGGGACGCGATGACGGCCGACCGGCTGACCGGACTGATACGCGAGCTTGACGGCACCGGTGCGGGCGTGCTTGTGATGTCGCCGCATCTCGACGACGCGGTGTTGTCCTGCGGGGCCCTGCTGGCCCGGCTCGCGGACCGGCATCGCATCACGGTGGCGACCGTGTTCACGGCGGCCGCGCCGCGGCCGTGGTCGCTGCCCGCCCGCAGGCAGCTGCGCGCGCTCGGCGAGGCCGACGCCGAGGACTTCTTCGCGCAGCGACGGGCTGAGGACCGGGACGTCCTGGCCGGAATGGGCGCCGCGCCGGTCCACCTGGGGTTCCGGGACGCCTTGTTCCGCCGGGGCCCGCGGTGGCCGGCCTACCCGACCTTCCGCTTCGATGCCGCCCGCGGCCGGGTCGCGGCCTGCGACGCCGGGCTGGCCGCCGAGGTGAGCGCCCGGGTGGGCGAGATCGCTACGGCCCACGAGGCCGGGGTGATTTTCGCTCCGCTCGGCGTCGGCCGCCACGTCGACCACCTGATTACCCGCCGGGCCGCCCGCGAGCTAGCGGGACGGACCCAGATCGTCTATTACAGCGACTTCCCCTACTCCCAGACGGCCGCGCCCGAGCCTGGCTTCGTCCGGGACGCGGGCCTGGTCCCGCATCCATGGCTGGCCGGCCGGGCCGAGAACGCGAGCCGGATCGCCGGATACCGGACCCAGTTCGCCGGGTTGTTCCGCGACGGGACGGTGCCGACCCGCCCGGAGATCTACTGGATCGCCGCGAGCGCGCCGGGTCACCATGGATCGAGCCGGGCCGCGGCGTAGGGGTCGCCGGCCGGGACGTGACCGGCCGGATGAAGCGCTGCGCTCAGCCGCTGCAGGGCCAGCCGCTGGCAGTCGCACATCGAGCCACGCTCCGCCGCCGTCATGTCCGCCGACGCCGCAGGTATCCCCCGGCCGTCCAGCAGGAGCAGCATCTCCGCGGCCGTCGCGGCCCGGCCCCCGCCCACATCGTCGTGCAGGTATACCAGGGCCCCGCCCTTGGCATGGCCGCGCATGAAGGCAGCAAGCTCACGCAGCTGGGGCCACGTCGGGGCCGTGTTCGGGGCCACCGGCAGGTACAGGTAGCCCTGGTGCAGGCTGGCCGCCGTCACCTGCTCGGCGACATCGGGCCCCACCAGGTTGACGACTCCGTCCACCTTGAGGTCGGCCGCAAGCTCCACCAGATCGGCGTCGCTCGGAGTGCCCCCGATCAGCAGGCCCGACGTCACGACATGCTCGGGCGGAACCAGCGTGTCGACGCTGACCACCCTCTGCGCGACCAGGATTTTCGCCACGCCGAGCAGCAGGACCAGCACCAGCGCGAGCACGTACCTGCGGGTCAGGACCCAGCCGGACAGACGGCCCCCCGCGCCGACGGCCGTGCGCACCCGGGCCGACGGCCGTGGCGGGCGGACCTCAGGCAACGCTCTCATCCCCTGTTCCCCCTGTCCCCCCCGTCGCGCCCCGCCGGGCCGCGCCCGCCAGCAGTGACAGGGTGCGCTCGGCCGACCGGGCCCACGTGTGCCTGGCCGCGACGACCTGCCCGCGCTCGCGCAGGTCTTGCGCGATTTCAGGGTCGGTAAGCACCCGGTCGAGGGCCTGGATCCAGGCGGCGGTCTGCCGGGCGGGCACGATCAGCGAACCCCCGGCCGCGACCTCCTGAACGGCCTCGGCGTCGCTCGCCACCACGGCCAGCCCCGCCGCCATGGCCTCAAGGACCGGCATCCCGAACCCCTCGACCAGCGAGGGGTAGGCGAACACGGCCGCGTTCGCGTACAGGTCGAGCAGCGCCTCATCCGGCAGGCCGGGGAAGCGGTACACCAGGTCGGATACGCCGAGCGCCGTCACCAGCTCACCGACCTCGTCGGGAAACCGGGGATCGGACTGGCCGACGAGAACGAGCCCGAGACCCGGGTGGTCGGCCCGCAGCGCCGACATGGCGGCCACCAGGACACGCTGGTTCTTGTGCGGACGCTGCACTCCGACGTGCAGGATGTAGCGATCGGGAAGGCCGAGTCCGGCGGGCCGGGGCCGGCCGCGCAGCGCGAAGAACTGGGCGCCCACGCCGTGCGGCAGGACGGCGGTATCCGGGAGCGCGGCCCCGTAGAAACGGCGGATGTCGCGCCGTGCCGCCTGGGACGGGGTCGCGAGCGCGGCGGCGGAGGAAATGGCCAGCCGGGTCGCCGTGCGGTACGCCAGCGAGAAGGCCGAGGGGCCGCTGGCGGCGGCGTCCCGCTCGAACACGCAGTCGTGGATCAGCGCGACGACGGAGGTCCGGCCGGCCAGGACGGGAGTGCTGAGGTGATACGGGATGAAAACCACATCCGGTTGCGCACTCAGCACGGCTCGCGCCAGCAGCCACTGGGACCGCAGGGACACCACCGGCACCCGGGACGGCCACGCCCGCACCGTGCGGCGGGTGATCAGTTCCTTGACGTCGAGCCGGCCGCCGTTCGGGCTGTACAGGACGACGAGCTCCACGTCGCGCAGGCTCAGCTCGCGGAGCAGCTCATAGGTGTACCGGCCGATGCCGTGGTAGCGGTCCTGCATGACCCGGCCGTCCACCAGGATGCGCAGCGAGCGCGCCGAGCGCGCCGCGGGCCTCACCAGGTGCCCTTCCGCCACGGCGGCCAGTCGGCGGCGGTCGGAGGCCGACGGCGGGCCACTACGACAATCCTGGTCACGTACAGGCACAGGGCCACCCCCAGATCAATCACGAACGGTTCCGCCGACGTGGGCTGGGCCGGTCCCAGCGGAGACGGGTTGGGCAGCGGCGGCGGCGACTGGGGGCGGCGGTCCCGGCCGGGCACGGTCAGCACCTTCGCCGCCAGGACGGCCGGAGTGACCGCCGCCGCGTGGGCGGTTCCGCCCGCGCGGGGCACCTCCAGGACGACGTCGGCGAAAGCCTGGCCGATGACGGCTCCGGGCAGCGCGACCGGCGGCCCGAGTGGTTCACCGAACCGGCGGACGGCGGCCGCGTAGCTGCTTCGGTTCTCCCCCTGGCCGTCCAGGTAGGCGCGTGAAATCGACGGGTTCGTCAGCCAGCCGGACCGCTGCGCCGCCGTGGCCTGCCCGTCGACCGGGGGTAGGTCCGCCCGGCGGTACGCGGCAGGCGCGCGCGTCGCCAGCATGGCCACGATGGGCAGCGCGCTGACGGCCGGGCGGGCCCTGGAGCGGGCGGCCGTCGAGCGGGCGGCGGGCGAGCGGGCGGCGGGTGCGGCCGCCAGCACCGCGCCGTCGGTGAGCTGCTCGTAGCTACCGCGCCCCGCGGCCGTGACCTGGCTCAGCGGGGCGCCGAGCACCCCCTTGCCGCCGAGCGCCTGATATTCCGAGTAAAAAGAACCATGGGTTCCGTTCGTCACGGTGTACCCCCCGCAGTCTGAACCGATCGTGCTGACGTACAGGCCGCCCGCGATGTCGACCACATCCGCGACCGGGTCGTACCGGCTGGCCGGCACGTACCAGAGCTGCACCGTCTGGTAGACCTGGCTGGGAAAGTCAGCCAGCCGCGTGCCGTGCGCCGTGATCCAGCTCGCCAGCGCCGGGCTCATGTTGCCCGTCCGCTCGACGGCGTCGGTGGGCGAGAGGATGAAGTAGTGCACGCCGTCGGCGAGCGCGGCGGGCCCGACCGAGAAGTCCGAGAAGAAACGGCCGCCCAGCAGGTAGGAGTACTTCTCGGCGTCGCCGCTGGCGTTGATCGCGGCGCAGGCGGGCAGCTTGTTGGCGATGAACTGGTCCACCAGCACCACGCCGTCGCTGGCGCCGCCGTAGTTGGTGAACCAGCTGGCGGCGGACAGCCCCGTCAGGCCCGCCAGGCAAACGGCCGCGGCCACCAGCGGCCGCCGGGAAACCGGGGCCGGGCCGGCCACGAGGCGCGCTCGGTGGCGTCGGATGCGGCGGCGGACCCAGCCGGCCAGCAGCGCGTCC
>JBEKKH010000084.1:0-17702 GCA_050010815.1 Streptosporangiaceae bacterium
CGCTCGAGTACCCCGAAGGGCCTTTCCGCTCGACTTGCATGTGTTAAGCACGCCGCCAGCGTTCGTCCTGAGCCAGGATCAAACTCTCCGTTGAATGTCTATTAACAACCGCAGCTATTGCTGACGGATTGTTGACATAGAGAGCTTCCTCGACCGGTCTAAAAGATCGGTTCCGGAAGCGATCATGGCCATCGTAGTGAGATCAGTCCGTGATAGTCACGAGCCGCCTCACTGACGAGGTTTTGGTGCTTTAAAGTGCACTGGCTTTTAGCACGCTGTTGAGTTCTCAAGAAACGGGCGCGCACCTTCTGGAAACCTTCGTTTCTGTCCGGGGCAACCACTCTACATTACCAGGCTTGGTATCTGGTGTCAACTGGGTTCCGAGGAACTTTGCTAACTCTTGATCCTTGCCTCACCTCTACGTTACCCTACCGGGCGAGCTGTGCGCACGCGCAAGTCAGAACCGGAAGGACTTCCTGGGGGTGTCCCGGCGACTTTGGCCGCTTTCGCGTCCATCCGGCCGGGCAAGAAGAACTCTAGGGGTGCTCGGCACGTTCGTCAAATCGAGGGTGGTCACATCACGTTAACGCAGGTCAACCGCGATGTAACATTCTGTAGGCGAATGCAATCCTTGCCGTCGCCGCCTGGAGATCCGGCCGACCGCACCGAATCAGCGCGGAGATCTTTACCGCACAAGCCGGGACATGCCCCATAAGAGGTCCTTTTTGCTCACGCCAGAGTGCATACCAGCTCAGTAACAACTCAGCCGGACATCACTTCGATCGCACCGATCGTGCGCTTGCCCACGCGCAGGATCAAGTAACGACCATGCAGCAAGTCGGCGACGCCAGGCACCGCGTCCTCCGATGTCACCTTGCGGTTGTTCAGGTAAGCGCCGCCCTCGGAGATCGCCCTCCTGGCCGCTGACTTGCTCGGCACGATCTTGAGCTCGGCCATCAGGTCGACAACGGCCGGCCAGCCGGTCCCGGCGAATACCTGAGTCGACGGAACCTCCGCCACCGCGGCGGCGAGAGTCCGCTCGTCCACCCCGGCCAGGTCGCTGCGGCCGAACAGGGCCTGGCTGGCGGCGATGGCACGCCGGGTTTCCTCCTCGCCGTGCACGAGCGTGGTGAGCTCCTCGGCGAGCGCGCGCTGGCCGGCCCGGGCGGCAGGACGTTCGGCGCTCTGGAGCACCAGCTCCTCGATCTCCGCGCGGGAGGAGAAGCTGAACACCTTCAGCAGCCCGGGCACCTCGGCGTCGGAGACGTTGAGCCAGAACTGGTAGAACGCGTACGGAGACATCAGGGCGGCGCTGAGCCAGATCGCGCCGCCCTCGGTCTTGCCGTACTTGGTCCCGTCCGGCTTGGTAATCAGCGGCGTGGCCAGCGCGTGCACGGATCCCCCCTCCACCGACCTGATCAACCCGACCCCGGCGACCAGGTTGCCCCACTGGTCGCTGCCGCCGACCTGCAAGGTGCACCCGTATCTTCGGTACAGCTCCAGGTAGTCATTCGCCTGCAGCAGCTGGTAGCTGAACTCGGTGTAGCTGATCCCGCCGCCCTCGAGCCTGGCCTTGACCGACTCCCGGTCGAGCATCCGGTTGACCGAGAAGTGCTTGCCGACATCCCGCAGGAACTCAAGCACCGACATCGGCCCGGTCCAGTCCAGGTTGCTGGCGATCAGCGCGCTAGCCTCGCCGGCGTCGAAGTCGAGGAAGCGGGACACCTCGCCGCGGATCCGTTCCACCCAGTCCGCCACGGTCTCGCGGGAGTTCAGCACCCGCTCGGACGATTTGCCGCTCGGGTCGCCGATCAGCCCGGTCGCCCCGCCGACCAGCCCGATCGGGCGATGCCCGGCTAGCTGCAGCCGACGCAGCGTTACCAGCAGCACCAGATTCCCGATGTGCAGGCCGGGTGCGGTCGGATCGAAGCCGCCGTACATGGTGACCCGGCCGGAACTCAGGGCCTTACGCAGCTCGTCTTTGTCGGTCGTGATGGCGAGCAGGCCCCGCCATTCGAGTTCGTCGATGATGTCGTCCACGCCTGCATGGTGCCATCAACCGGCCGCTAGGGGGTAACCAGTTTGCGGCGCCGGGGCACGTGCGCGCGGTATACCGAGACGGTCGGCTCGCCCGCGAACCAGAACCGCCACGGCACCTCGGCCGCCTTCCAGACTCCGACCCGGGGTCCGCAGGCAATTTTTCCCGAACGAACCGTGGTGCGCGCGCCCGGATCCGGCCCGCGGACGCGGAGCGGCGCCGACGCCGCGCAGACGTCGGCGCCGTCTAGCGACCTGTCGATGTCGAGCGCCCGGCAGAGCCTGGCTGGCCCGCGAGCCAGGTCACGTGCGGCGAGCGGGGTCCGGCCCGAGGTGTCCTGTCCGGCGTCGGGCGTACGCCCGGACCGTCGCGCCCGGGCCAGGTTCTCCCCCTCGATGACTGCCCCCGCCCGCAGCAGGACCGCGGACACGCTGCCGGTCCCCCCGCAGACCAGGTTCACGCAGAAGTGCATGCCGTAGGTGAAATAGACGTAAGCGTGACCGGGCGGCCCGAACATGACCGCGTTCCGCCGGGTCTGCCCCCGGTAGGCATGGGACGCCGGATCGGTCTGGCCGGCGTACGCCTCGACCTCGGTGAGCTCGACCGCGACCAGGCCGTCCGCTGTCTCGTGCTCCAGGACGCAGCCGAGCAGCTCCGGCGCGACCTCGGGGGCAGGCCGGGCGAAGAAGTCGCGCGGGAGCGGCACCTACCCGACGTCCTGCGCCCAGGCGGCGTGGCCCTCCACGGTCACCCGCAACGCGGCGAGCTGCTCGGCGACCCGTTCCGGCGCCGTCCCGCCGAAGCCCTGGCGGGCCGCCAGGGCGCCCGGCACCGTCAGCACCTGACGGACATCGGGCGTCAGGTGCCCGGAGACCTTGGCCAGGTCAGCGTCGCTCACCTCGTCCAGGTCGCAGTCGTGGACCTGGCACCACACCACCAGATGCCCGACCACCTCGTGCGCCTCACGGAACGGGACACCCCGGCGCACCAGGTATTCGGCCAGGTCGGTGGCGAGCGTGAACCCGACCGACGCGCCACGGCTCAGCTTGTCGGGATTGATCCGCAGCGTCGCGATCAGCCCGGCCATGGCCGGGAGCACGAGCAGCAGCGTGTCCACCGCGTCGAAGACGGGCTCCTTGTCCTCCTGCAGATCCCGGTTGTAGGTGAGCGGAAGTCCCTTCAGCGTGACGAGCAAGCCGGTCAGCCCGCCGATCAGGCGGCCCGCCTTGCCCCGGGCCAGCTCGGCCACGTCCGGGTTCTTCTTCTGCGGCATGATCGAGGAGCCGGTGGCGTAGGCGTCATCGATCTCGACCCAGCCGAATTCCTGCGAGGACCAGAGCACGATCTCCTCGCCGAGCCGGGACAGGTGCACCCCGATCAGCGCGGCGGCGAAACAGAATTCGGCCGCGAAGTCACGGTCGCTGACCGCGTCCATGGAGTTTGGCGCCGCCGCGGCGAAACCAAGCTCGGCCGCGAGCACCTGCGGATCGACCGGCAGCGACGATCCGGCCAGCGCACCGGACCCGAGCGGGCTGACCGCGGCGCGCGTGTCCCAGTCCCGCAGCCGGCTGACGTCGCGGGCGAACGCCTGGACGTGCGCGAGCAGCTGATGGCCGAACAGCACCGGCTGGGCGTGTTGCAGGTGGGTCAGGCCGGGGGCGGGCACATTTCCGCCTCTCGCCGCCTGGTCGATCAGCGCGGTCTCGAGCTCCGCCAGCCTGCTCGCGACTAGCCGGGCATTATCCCGCAGGTACAGCCGGAGATCGGTGGCCACCTGATCGTTGCGGCTGCGGCCGGCCCGCAGCTTGCCGCCGAGCGCGCCGAGCCGCTCAAGCAGCCCTCGCTCCAGCGCGGTGTGCACGTCCTCGTCCGCGATCGTCGGCCGGAACGCTCCGGTCGCGCAGGCCTGGTCCAGGTCATCGAGAGCCTTGAGCATGGCGCTGAGCTCATCGTCGGTCAGCAGGCCGGCCCGGTGCAGCACGCGAGCGTGCGCCCGGGAGGCGCGCAGGTCGTACCTGGCCAGCCGCCAGTCGAACTGCACGCTGACCGACAGCCGGGCCAGCGCGTCGGCGGGCCCGGCGCCGAACCGGCCGCCCCACAACCGCGTCGACCTACCCGAATCCCCTGCCGCCTGTCCCGGTGTTTCCACAGTTCTTCTTTCTACCGCACCAAGCTCGAAGTTTCGTCGCCCTGGCCATCATCGTCGGCGTTCGGCGCGGCGCAGGAAGTCCGCCGCCAGGGCGTCGCCGCCGGCCGGCTCGCGCGTGATGACCAGGACCGTGTCGTCGCCCGCGACGGTGCCAAGGATCGGCGGCAGGGCCGCATGGTCGATGACAGAGGCGAGGAACTGCGCGGCCCCGGCCGGCGTGCGCAGGACAACGAGGTTCGCGCTCGCCTCGGCCGAGGCCATCAGCTCACCCAGGTACCGGGCCAGCCGCGCATCACGAGCCGACTCCGCTGTGTTCTCACGTTGCCTCTGGGGCCCCCGGTGGCCTGGGAAGGCCTGCGGTTCCTGGGAGCTAAGCGAGCCGGGGCCGCCCGGCTCCTCCGGCAGGGCGTAGACAAGCGCGCCGCCGGTGGCGCGGAGCCGTATGACACCGAGCTCGTCGAGGTCCCTGGACAAAGTCGCCTGGGTCACGTGCACGCTGGCGTGACGTTCGAGCAGTTCGGCCAGCTCCTCTTGCGAGCGGACCTGCTCGCGGGCGAGGATGGCGGCAATCCGCGCGTGCCTGGCCGTCTTGGTCACCGGGGCAGCCGGGTTCGTCGGGTTCAAGCCCGCTCCAGCAGCCAGGTGAGCAAGGCCTTCTGCGCATTCGGCATCAGAGCGCCTCCTGGGCCGCGTGGAGTATCCCCGGCAGCGCGGCGGTGAACTGGCGGGCCTGGGCGGTGGACAGGATGAGCGGCGGCGCAAGCCTGATCGCGTCCGGCTGGACCGCGTTGACCAGGAACCCGGCCTGCCGGGCGGCCTTCTCCACCGGCCCGGCCACCTCGGCGCTCAGCACGACGGCCAGCCAGAGCCCGCTACCGCGCACCCCGGCGACCAGCGGGTGGCTGACCGCGGCCAGGCCCGCCGCCAGCTGGGCGCCGACGTCGGTGACGTGGGCCAGCAGCCCGTCGCGCTCGATGACCTCGAGCACCGCCAGGGCCGCGGCACAGGCGACCGGATTGCCGCCGAAGGTCGATCCGTGGTCGCCCTTGGCGAAGCCAGAGCCGCACGCGCCCAGGCCCACGCAGGCCCCGATCGGCAGGCCGCCGCCCAGCCCCTTGGCCAGGGTCAGCACGTCGGGCCGTACGCCTTCGGCCTGGTGCGCGAACCAGCTCCCGGTCCGGCCGACGGCGCTCTGGATCTCATCGAGCACAAGCAGCGCGCCGGCCTGGTCACAGACCTGGCGCGCGGCGGCCAGGTAGCCGGCCGGGGGCGGCACGATACCGCTCTCGCCCAGGGTGGGCTCGAGGAAAACGGCCGCCACGTCAGATCCGACCGCTTCGCGCAGCGCGTCGACGTCACCGTAGGGGACGAACCGTACGGTCCGGCCGTACGGTCCGAACGGCGCCCGGATGGACTCCTTGCCGGTCAGCGCGAGCGCGCCCAGGGTCCGGCCGTGAAAGCCACCCTCGGCCGCCACGATGACCGGCCGGGACGGACCCTGGATCCGGAGGACGAGCTTGAGCGCCGCTTCGTTGGCCTCGGTGCCCGAGTTCGCGAAGAACACGCGCCCGTCCGCGGGGGGCCCGGGGGGTATGGGGGGGCGGGCAGCCCCCCCATGAGCGGGGGGGGTCTGGGGGGGGTCGTCCCCCCCGAGGAGGCACAGCAGCCGTTCGGCCAGCTCGATCTCGCGTTCGTGCAGGAAGAGGTTGGAGGTGTGGGCCACGGTAGCGACCTGGCGGCTGACCGCCTCGATGATGGCCGGATGGGCGTGCCCGAGCGAGCTCACCGCGATCCCGGCGATCAGGTCCAGGTACTCACGCCCGTCCGCATCCCACAGCAGGCAGCCCGCGCCCCGGCTGATTGCCACCGGGGGCACGCCGTAGTTCGGCATGATCGCCGCCGCGAACCGCTTCTGCAGCGACTCGGTCTCGCTCATCGCTCCGGGACTCCTTCCTGTACCACCATGGTGCCGATGCCGGAATCGGTAAAGATCTCGAGCAGGACGGCGTGGCTGAGGCGGCCGTCAAGGACATGGGCCTGCGGGACGCCGCCTCGCACGGCGGTCAGGCACGCCTCCATCTTGGGAATCATCCCGGCCGAGAGCCCGGGCACTAGCCGCTCGAGTTCGGGCACGGTGAGCTGGCTGATCACCTCGGCCGACGACGGCCAGTCCCGGTAAAGACCCGCCACATCGGTGAGCACCACGAGCTTGGCCGCGCCGAGGGCCACCGCGAGCGCGGCGGCGGCGGTGTCCGCGTTCACGTTGTAGACCTCGCCGTCCCGTCCTGCGGCCACGCTCGACACGACCGGGATCCGGCCATTGGCCTGCAGCGCCTCGATGGCGCCGCAGTCGGTCTGCACGATCTCGCCGACCAGGCCGATGTCGATGCTCTGGCCGTCGACCACGGCGGCCTTGCGGATCGCGGTGAAGGTACCGCCGTCTTCCCCGGACATGCCGACGGCGAACGGGCCGTGCCGGTTGATCAGGCTGACCAGGTCCTTGTTCACCTTGCCGGATAGGACCATCCGGACGACATCCATCGTCTCCGGCGTGGTGACCCTGAGCCCCGCGGTAAACGTGGATTCCACGCCTTGCCGGTCAAGCTCTTCGGTGATCTGCGGCCCGCCGCCGTGCACCACGACCGGGTGCAGCCCGGCGTAGTGCAGGAACACCAGGTCCTGGGCAAAGGCCTGGCGCAGCGGCTCCTCCGTCATGGCGTGCCCGCCGTACTTGATCACCACCGTCCGGCCACCGAATTGCTTCAGCCAGGGCAGGGCCTCGATCAGCGTCTCGGCCTTGGCGGAGGCGGCCCGGTGCCCGTCGCCGTTCACCCTGTCGCTGGTCACGATCATGTGGAGTAGGCCGAATTCTCATGGACGTAGGCGGCGGTCAGGTCGGTGGTCAAGATGACGGCGGAGTGCGGCCCCGCGGACAGGTCCACGGTGATCGTCACGTCCTTTGGCTTCAGGTCCACCTTCGAGCGCTCATCGCCGGCGGCGCCGTGGCGGCAGACCCAGATGCCGTTGATCGCCACGTTCAGCCGGTCGGGCTCGAAGACCGCATCCGTGGTGCCCACCGCGCTCAGCACCCGGCCCCAGTTGGGATCCTCCCCGCCGATGGCGCACTTGAGCAGGTCATTACGCGCGACGGCCCGCCCCGCGGTCACCGCGTCGGCTTCCGACGCGGCCCCGACCACCTCGATGGTGATCATCTTCTCGGCGCCCTCCGCATCCAGCTGGAGCTGGCGGGCCAGGTCCGCACACACCTCGGTCAGCGTGACGGCGAACTCGCCGCGATCGGGGGTGACCCCGGCCGCCCCGCTGGCCAGCAGCAGCACCGTGTCATTGGTCGACATGCAGCCGTCGGTGTCCAGCCGGTCGAAGGTCACCGCGGTGGCTGACCGCAGCGCGACGTCAAGCTCGGCGGGCGCGAGGTCGGCATCGGTGGTGAGCACGCACAACATGGTGGCCAGCGCCGGAGCGAGCATCCCGGCGCCCTTGGCCATCCCGCCGATGGTGTAGCCGCCCGCGCCGCGCCGGAAGGCGATCTTCACCACGGTGTCGGTCGTCCTGATCGCGTCGGCGGCCGGCAGGCCGCCGGCCCGGGAGGCTGCCGCGACCGCGGCGTCGACGCCGGGGAGGAGTTTGTCCATGGGGAGACGCTCGCCGATCAGGCCGGTCGAGCAGACGGCGATCTCACCCGCCCCCGCGTCGTCCCCGCCGAGGGCGGCGGCCAGGTGCTCGGCGGTGGCGTGCGTGTCCTGGAACCCGAGCGGGCCGGTGCAGGCATTGGCCCCGCCGGAGTTGAGCACCACGGCCCTGACCCGGCCGCCCCGCACCACCTCGCGGGTCCAGAGCACCGGCGCGGCCTGGACCCGGTTGGAGGTGAACACCGCGGCGGCGGACCGTGAAGGCCCGTCGTTCAGGACGACGGCGACGTCCGGGTCGTCGGAGGATTTCAGCCCGGCCTTCACTCCGGCGGCGCGGAAACCCTGCGGGGCGGTCACGCTCATGGGGCTACTCCGTGTGCGGTCAGGCCGGCGGTTTCCGGCAGGCCAAGCATGAGGTTGGCGATCTGTATGGCCTGCCCGGCCGCGCCCTTGACCAGGTTGTCCAGGGCGCAGACGACGATGACGCGGCCGGCGTGGGGGTCGGCCGCGGCTTGCAGATGAGCCGCGTTGGACCCCGACGTCGCACCCGTCGCCGGCCACCGGCCCGCCGGCAGCAGGTGGACGAACGGCTCCCCCGCGTACGCCGCGGCCAGCGCGTCCCGCACCTGGCCGGACCCGGGAACCGCGCCCGTCCCGGCCAGCCGGGCGGTGCAGGTGGCCAGGATGCCGCGTGACATGGGGGCCAGCGTCGGCGTGAACGAAACAGTCACGGGGCTGGAGTCTGTCAGGCCCGTCCGTTCGGAAGAAAGGGCTTGCTCTATCTCGGGGGTGTGCCGGTGGGTGCCGCCGGCCTGGTAGGCGGACATCGACCCCATGACCTCGCTGCCGAGCAGGTCAATCCGGGCCGAGCGGCCCGCGCCCGACGTTCCCGAGGCGGCGACGATCACGATGTCGGCCGGGTCGGCCAGGCCTGCGGCCAGCAGCGGGGCCAGGGCGAGGATCGAGGCGGTGGCGTAGCAGCCGGGCGCTGCCACCGTGGTCGAGGCCTTGATCGCGGCACGAGCGCCGGGCAGCTCGGGCAGGCCGTAGGTCCACCGGCCGGCGTACGGCGTCGGGTAGTACCGCGTCCAGGCCTCCGGGTCGCCCAGCCTGAAGTCGGCACTCAGGTCGATGATCTTCAGGTCAGCCGGGAACCGGGCGGCCAGCTGCGCGGACTCTCCGTGCGGGAGAGCGGTGAAAAGCAGGTCGGCCTCGGCCAGCAGGTCCGGGTCGGTGCTGGTGAACACGGTGTCGCTGAGGCCGGGGTAACCGGTCAGCTGCGGATGCACCGCGGTCACCGGCTTCCCGGCGCTGCTGGCCGCGGACACCGGACCGATCTCCAGGTCCGGATGACCGGCCAGCAGGCGCAGTAGTTCGCCCCCGGCGTACCCGCTGGCCCCCGCGACCGCCACCCTCGCACCCATGTACCTGCCCCTCGCCCCTACGCTACCTTGGAATATTATTCATCTTACCGCATTAATATTCAAGCTGGGGTGCGGCATAGGCTGAGCATGTGGAGCGGGACGGCACGCGAGGGCGCACCCGGCTGTGGTATCTCGGCGACCACCGCGCGGTACTGAGAGCGGGTGGCTGCCTGCTGTTCCTGGCCGGCTGCTGCGCGATGCTCGCCACGGGCTGCTCCGCCGCGAAGGCGACATCGGATGCCGGGGCGACCTGCGGCACCACCCGCACCGCGGCAGACGTACCGGTCGTCATCAAGATTGCCAAAGGCTCCGTGAACTGCGGCACAGCGCTCCAGGTGGAGAACGAGTACGCGGCCAAGATCAGGGACGGTCAGGTGCGGGGCAACGGCGGCGGCGCACCGGTCACGGTGGGCGGGTGGACCTGCCAGGGGTACGCCACCCCCGAGGTGCTCAGCACCGGAAACGCGTCGCAGTGCCATACCAGCGGTGCCGCGATCCTCGCCGTCCTCGCGGTGCCGAACCCGACGACTCGTGCGACCACAGCCGCCTAGGCGGCACGGTCACGAATTGACGGCCCGGCCGGCCAGGGGACGGAACACGCTGAACGTGTCGGGAGCCGCTCCGCCGGCCGTGCTGATTCCGCGCGGGATGCTGCTGACCGCGGACAGGCCCCGGGTCGTGCTGATCATCTGGACCTGATCACGGCCGCCGTCCTTGGCCCGGTACAGCGCCGCGTCGGCCGCGGCCATCAGGTCGGGGAACTTGCGCTCGCTGCCGCTGTCCAGCGCGGCCACGCCGATCGACACCGTGACGTGCACCCTTTCGCCGCCGGACGCCCCAGGAGCGATAATGCTCAGCGCGGCGATGGTGGCGCGGATCCGTTCGGCGATCCGGAAGGCGTCGACCGCCCGGGTCTGCGGCAGCAGGAGCGAGAACTCCTCGCCGCCGAACCGCCCGGCCAGGTCGTACTCGCGCAGCTCGCTGCTCAGCGTGCGGGCTATCTCCTTGATCACCTGATCACCGACCAGATGGCCGTAGGTGTCGTTGATCTTCTTGAACTTGTCGATGTCAAGCAGTGCCACGGCCAGCGACGACTTGGTCCGCACCGCCCGGGCGACCTCCGCGGTCGACTCGCGCTCCCAGGTCGCCGCGTTCAGCAACCCCGTCTTGGAATCGGCCCGGGCGTCCTTGAGCAGCTGAGCGTGCCGGAAGGAGCGCTGTAGCAGGGTCACGAGCGGCAGTGCGATGACCACCGTGAACAGGCTCATCGCGATGGCCAGGGTGGCCAGGACCGCGACGCACAGCTCCGTGACGTCGTTGTGCAGTGACTCCCCGCCGAACAGCATCTCCCGCACCCGGACCTGGGGTTCGGTGGACTTGATGGCAGTCAGGATCAGGGCCTGGTTGACGATCCACTGCGTCACCGCGGCGGCCGCCACGACGCCGATCCAGGCGCCGACATGGCCTCCGGGAGCCAGCCTGGAGCCGAGCGCAACGTGGGCGAGAATCCGGAAAACCGCAAACGCGGAGCCGTACGAAATGCCGAGAGCCGCCGCGCTGAAAACCCGCCGGTGCACCGGAGCATGCCGGACCCGCCACTGGGTCAGCGCCAGCCGGACGATAGGCATGAGGAGCACGTAAAGAAGTGGGAGCAAGACGATGGCGGGAAGCTCCCAGATGGCGTGAACGTCTTTAACCGTTCCCTCGGGCTCGCTCGCTCTCCGGGTAAGTTCGACGGTAGCCGCATTGCACGCGAGCAGCAGGCCAAAGACCAGCAGGTCGTGAGCATGAATAGACATGGTCGCGGCGCTAGTCGCAATTGCGGCCGAATCGGCCAAAATCACTACGACGATGAATACGGCCAGCGAGCGCGGCAGCTGGAAGCTGGCCCACGCCCGAACGTTCGGCAGCCGCTTACGTCCGGCCTGCCAGAAGGTGGCATCCACAGGGTGCATCCTTGGGCTCCGGTATGTATCCAAGCCACATCGATAACAGAAAGTATGGCCTAGGCGCCAGCTTGTCACAGTATCAGCGGCCTCGGGACCAATACGGCGCTACTCGCCGCCGCTAAGGTCCGCTTGTGCCCGGCGCGAGCGGGAGAGTTACTGGTTGGTGTCGGATTATCCGACCGGTCGGCGTAAATTTGAGCGCTTCAGACATGATCGTCCTGCCAGCACATGAGCCGTGCACCACCACGGCACGTTCTTCCGGAAGGAGCCCCGCGATGCGCACGACCCACTGGGCCTAACCCTCCCCGCCGCCTACTCCCCTGCACCTGGAAGGAGACCACGCTATGCGCACCACCCACTGGGCCTAACCCCCCGCCCGCCTACTCCCCGGCACCCGGAAGGACAGCACGCCATGCGCACCACCCACTGGGCCTGACACCGCACGGAATTTGGCATCCCGGAACGAACGCAGCTACGTACGCGGTCGGCTGGACCGACTGTGACTAGGAGTTCTGAGCGCGGCGGAATGCGCTCGGCACGTCGGCGCGACCGCCACTTGCGCTGCGGCCGGCGCCGCTGATCGCGCTCAGGCCCCTAGTGGTGCTGATCATCTGCACCTGATCCCGGCCGCCGGCCTTGGCGCGATACAGCGCCGCATCTGCCGTCGCCATCAGCTCGGCGTACTCGCGCTTGCTGCCACTGTCCAGCGCGGCTACCCCGATCGACACCGTGACATGTACCCGCTCCCCGCCCGTTGTCCCCGGAGCGATGATGGACAGGCCTGCGATGCTGGCGCGCACACGCTCTGCGATGCGGAAAGCGTCTACTGCGCGGGTCTGGGGCAGGAGTAGCGCGAACTCCTCCCCGCCGAACCTCCCGGTCAGGTCGTATTCGCGCAGGAGCCCTCCGTCCAGGGTGTGCGCGATTTCCTTGATGACCTGATCACCGACCAGGTGACCGTAGGTGTCGTTGATCCCCTTGAACTTGTCGATATCCAGGAGCGCGATGGCCATTGACGTCCTCGTCCGGACCGCCCGGACAACTTCGGCCACCGCCTCACGCTCCCAGGTGGCCGCGTTCAGCAACCCCGTCTTGGAATCCGCGCGTGAGTCCTTGACCAGTTGGGCGTGGCGGAACGAGCGCTGCAGCAGCGAGACAAACGGGAACGCGAAAGCCAGGGCGATCATGTTGTTCGCCACGCAGAACGTGACCAGGACGGCGACGCAGAGCTCGGTCACGTCGTTGAACATCGGTTCCCGGGAGAACTGCACCTCCCGCAGCCTTACCGACGGGTCCGAACCCTTGACCGCGGTCAGCACCAAGGTCTGGTTGACCGCCCACTGCACCGCCGCGCACGCCGCGACGGTCAGCATCCAGGCCAGGGCGTGCGCCGTGAGCTTGTCCATCGACGCCTGCAGGATGCGGGCCAGGACCCGGAAGGTCAGCCCGGCCGCGAAGTAGCTCAAGCCGATAGCGGCCGAGGTGAAGACGCGCCGGTACAAAGGCGCGCGGCGGACCCGCCATTGGGTCAAGGCTGTCCTGACGGCCGGAACAATCGCGACAAATGCCAAGGGCAGTAGGATAGCGACCGGCAGCTCCCAGACGGCGTAGACGTCCTTCGCGAAACCTTTGTTCTCGCTCGACCGCCTGGTCAGCTCCACGGTGGCCGCGCTACACGCCAGCAGCGCGGCGAACAGCTCAAGATCGTGTGCATGAATGGATAGGCTGCTCAGCGCCGCGGCCACCAAGGCCAGATCGGCTATTACCACCACCACGGTGAAGGCAGTTAGCCAGCGCGGGAGCGTCCAGAACGGCCAGGTCGTGACGTCAGCAAACCGTTCACGGACCCAGCTCGCGAGGCGCACCAGCAGCTCCTTGGCGCGATCGATTGTCGTTACCGGTGCTCGACAACGTGACGTACAGATGTTGCTTCGCATGGTCATGATATATGCCGTCCATAGCCTGGTAGCGGCGACCGAGCGAGGTCGGACGAACCGAATGACCACAATTAGCGTTTTTATAGTTACAAATCGCATTAACCCCCGCCCTCAGCCGCCGCACGCCGGCGGCATCATCTAGCCGAAGAGAGGAAGCAGTATGCGCACCGGTAACTGGACCTAAACCACGCTGGCTCTGACCCCAGCACCTGCCACCGGAAAGGACAAGCCTCATGCGCACCGGCAACTGGACCTGAACCACCCAGGTTCCCGACCCGCACCTACCCACCGGAAGGACAAGCCCATGCGTACCGGCAACTGGACCTGAGCCCCTGGCTTGACGCTCGTCATTCGCGTGCTGACTTAACTGTCGGTCCTGGCTCGACGGCTGGTCGCGTCGGCTCATGTTGGCGTGCCAGCTCAGCGCCAGCACCGTGGCCGTGATGGCACCCAGACCGCCGGCGACGGCGATGACGGCCGACGGAGCATAATGCTCGGCCGCCGCTCCCGCGAGGATCATGACCAGGCCCTGGCCCAGGCTCATGCCTCCCACGGCCAGGCCGAACGCCTGGCTTCGCTGCTCCGCCGGCGCGGCCTGGACGAAGGCGGCGTTAGCGCCCAGCTGAAAACACGTGAACACTCCCGACACGGCCAAAATCAGCAGGTCAGGAAGAAGAGGAAGCGAAAACGCGAAGAGCGTCAGAACCGCGCAGGCGGCGACGGCGAGCGGGCCCATCACCCGTAGCCGCCGAGCAGGACTGACCGCCCGGCCGAACACGAGTGATCCGATTGATGCCCCGAGGACCTCGAAGGCCAGCAGCATCCCGACCGTCACGGATCCGCCACCAAGAGAACGGCCAAGCGGTGCCGCCACGCCCTCTGGCGCATCATAGAACGCCGCGAGCCAGCCGAGCAGCATCGACGTCCGCAGTGTGGGGTTCGCGAAGACGAGCCGTGCGCCCGTGATGATACCGAAGAGCCGGGAGGTGGTGCCCTCCTCGTTCCGCCCTGGCGATGACGCAGGCCGGGCCAGTACCCAGATGCGGGCGATGGCGGCCGAGACGGCGTAGGTGGCGGCGTCAACCAGCAGTGAAGGTCCGGTGTGAAAGAACCCGACGATCGCGCCGCCCGCCGCGAACCCGATGACCTGGGCGATCTGGGTCGTGGTGAGCATGATCGCGTTACCGATCACATAGCTGTCACCGGCCAGCACATCGGGGAAGACCGCCGCCCGCGCCGAGGTAAACGGAGCTCCGGCGAGCGTCACCACGAAGAGCAATATCACCATCGCGGCGAGCGGCATCCGCGGTATCGCCATCACCAGGACGAGCGCGCACCGGGCCAGGTCACAGACGATCATCACGCGGCGACGCGGGTAACGGTCGGCCAGCCCGGCCAAGGTCACGCCGCCGACAAAGGTAGGCACGATACTGACCACGAAGGTGACCGCGGCGAGGAAGGCCGACCGGGTCCGGTCGTAGACGAGCAGGGTCAGGGCGACGCGAGCCAGCTGATCGCCGACGACCGACAAGAGCTGCGCCCCCCACAGAGCCCGGAACTCTGTCACCGCGAACACGTCGCGGAAGGTGGTTTTCTGAGCCTGCACCGTTGTGCCCCCCCGGGCCAGCGTGTGCTTAGCTATGTCACCCTCCGGCTCGGCGCGATACAACAGTATGCGTGATCAAATAATGACCGAAAGTGGCTACCTTTAGCAACAGAACATGACAACGCGGCCCGTTTCGCGGCACCCTCAGCCGACGCGCCTGGGCTGGCACAGGTCGAGTGCCTTTTGCGCTTGCTCGGCCTTGCGCGGCAAACGGAGGTGCTGGAACTTCTGCAAGCTCTCCTGGAGGTAACCGGCTGCTTTCGGTGAACCCATCGCCGAGTAGGCGTAGCCCAGCTTGAGCAGGCACACAGCATGGAAACGGCCGCTGCTGTGATCACGAAAAACCGGCAAGGCCTGCAGCAGGCTATCGACGGCCTCCTGGTACCGGCCGAGACCATAGTAGGCGTCACTGAGCACTCCCAGTGTGAGGGCCTCCGCGCATGAGCGTCCCAGCGCGCGGCTGAGCTCAAAGCACCGCATGCACACGCTTACTGCCCGCTCGTACTGGCCTGTTATGGTGCATGTGAGGGCCAGGTTGTGCAAGGCCGCGAGCTCATAGGTGGGCGCGCCCAGGGCCATGGCCATGGCCAGCGCCCGTTCGCTCGGCGCGTGCGCGAGGTCATCAAGCCCGAGGGACGCCAGGGCGTTACTCAGTTCGCGCAAGTTCAGGAGCTCGGCCAGCGGCGACTCCGCCTCGCGGGCCAGGGCGATGCCGCGCTCGGCCTCGCGGCGGGCCTGCTCGAAGTGGTCTAGATCAGACAGGCAGAAACCCAGCCAGTAGCAAGCGAATGCCGCCGCTTCTCTTTCGCCGGCCCGGCTCAGCACTTCGGTACACGCCTTGAGCTGGTCCAGCACCTCCGCGGCCCGGCCCCGCATAACCACCGAGGCGCAAGCGCGGAGGCGAGCGAACGCGGCCCCGGCAACGTCACCTGACCGATCCGAGCAGGCGGCGACGCCGAGCCACAGTCGTTCCACGTCGTCATGGCGGTCCTGGAGATACTGGAAGGCACTTTGGTGGAAGGCAAGCCGCCGGGCCAGATCCAGGTGGCCTAGCTCGCAGGCCTGTTCAGTCGCCGCGACCAAGTTGACCCGTTCGGAGCTAAACCAGGCGATGGGGTCAGCAGTAAGCCGTTCGGCCGCTTTTTCGCTGACCACGGTCGGTCGTGCCGCGTCGGCCCGCGGCGGGAAGCACGGGGCCGGCGGTAGCTGCCCGTCCGCCCGCTGGGCCAGCTGGAGCCATGCCGAGAGCAGGCGTTCCAGCGCATCGCGCTGTTCGGTGGCCGGCTCTTTCCCCAGGCGCTCGGCGGCGTAGTCACGGAGCAGGTCGTGCAGCCGGTACCTGGGTTCTCCGGTCACGTCGACGCCGAGCGGCGTCAGCAGAGATCTGGCGGTCAGCGCGCCGATCGCGTCGGAGGCATCGGGCTCGCCGAGCAAGGCGCTGGCCACCCACTCGGCGAAGTCCGACGGACCGAGCAGAGACAGCAGCCGGAATAGGCGGCGGAGCCGTTCTGGCAGTGACTCATAGCTTGACGCGATGCTTACCCGCACCGACAGGTCTCCGGCCTCCAGCTCGCGGAGTCGGTCATGCGCGCCCGTGATCTTGCCGACCATGACCGACAGTGGCCAGGATGGGCGGGCCGCGAGCTTGGCTCCGACGATCCGCAACGCCAGGGGCAGGGCCCCGCAAGCCTGCGCGAGCTCGGCTACGGAGTCAGGTTCGGCGCCGGCCCGGCCCCGGCCGACGATCCGGGTAAGCAAGGCCGCCGCGTCATCGGCGGTCATGACGTCCAGCGGGACCAGGTGGGCGCCGTCGAGACCCTCCAGGCTCGCCCGGCTGGTCACGAGCAGCGCGCAGCCCGCGGTACCTGGCGTCAGGAGCCGGACCTGGGCGGCGGTGGCCGCGTCATCGACGACCACCAGGATCCGCTTTCCGGCGAGCCGGGAGCGATAAGCCACGGCCCGTTCGGAAGAATCACCGGGAATCGCCGGGCCGGACAGACCCAGCGCGCGCAGCACCTCGCCCAGGACATCGCCGGGCTCGCGGGGACGCGCCGACGATCCGGCCAGCTCCACCCACAGCTGCCCGTCCGGGAACTGATCCCGTATTTTGTGCGCGGCGTACAGCGCCAGCGTGGTCTTCCCGGCGCCCGGCGGCCCGGAAATCGCCACCAGCGGGACACCAGGATGATCAGCACTCGAGGTGACCACACGGACGACCTCGTCACAGCCCGCCGAGCGGCCGGTGAAGTCCGCCGGCGCGGGGGGCAGCTGGAAAACGGGCCAGAAAGCAGCCGGACGATCTGGCCCGGCCCGCTCGTCCCGGCCGGGAATTTCCTGGCGCAAGATCCTGGCGTGCACGTCGCGGACCTCGGACCCCGGAAGCACCCCCATCTGCCCATCCAGCCGCTGCCGCAGGTCCTCGTAGATCCGCAAGGCTTCCGCCTGCCTGCCCCCCGCCGCCAGGGCCATCATCAGCCGGGCGTGCGAGTTCTCGTCCAGCCGGTCCCGTGCCGCCAGTGCCCGCAGGTACGGCAGCACCCGGTCCGGCCAGCCCTCGCTGCCCGACGCCGCGAAATCGGCGTACTCAAGCACCGTCGCGGCCAGCTCGTCCGCCAAGGCAATCACAGCGGGATGACCGCGCAAGACATCAATATCCGCCAGCGGCTCGCCACGCCACCATCCCAGCGCCTGCTCATAAGCACGACAGGCCTGCGCCGCGTCGCCGCCGGCCCGCGCCCGGCGCGCACTCTCCACCAGGCGCCGGAACTGCAGGACATCGACCTGATCATGCTCCAGGTCCAGCCGGTACCCCAGCCTGTCCCGGACCAGGAGACCATCATCGGGCCCTGCGCTCACGGCCAGAACCGACCGCAGCCGGCTGACATAGGTGTGGACAATCCCGATGGCGCTGCGCGGAGGCTCCTCACCCCACAGCGCGTCCACGATCGC
>JBEKKH010000085.1:0-17652 GCA_050010815.1 Streptosporangiaceae bacterium
CAGCTACACAGCCACCAGCTACCCTAGCCACACAGCCACCTCAGGGCCCAGCGGACGCCGGCGCCACGCCGTCCCGGGCTCGGCCGCGGCCGACGCCGCGGCCGGCTCCGCCGGCTTCTCGGGCGGCGCGTTCAACCTGGGTTCGGTGGCTTTCCCACCAGGCTTGGTCGCCTGCGGGCATGTTGTCGTTCCCGTCTTGCATTCCGGCGCCCCCGTCGATGAGTTCCCGGACGATGTCTGCGTGCCCGGCGTGCCGCTGGGTCTCCGCGGTCACCCGGACCACGATGTGGTGCAGCGTGACCTCGCTCTGCTCGGCCGGCCACCACGGCACGTGCCCGATCGCGTCCAGCGGGAGCGCCTCGATCGTGGCGTCCGAGTGCGCCCACGCCCGGCGGTACAGCCCGCTGATCTCCTCCCGCGTCTCATCGGCCGTCGCCCACATGTCCGCCAGCGGCTCCTCGGGGTCGAACTCCGGCACGGCCTCGTCGTAGGCCCGGCCGAACGTGTCGCCGAAATAACCGAACTCGATGCCGGCCAGGTGCTTGACCAGCCCCAGCAGGTTGGTGCCGGTCGGCACCAGCGGCCGCCGGACGTCGTACTCGCCCAGGCCGTCCAGCTTCCACAGCAGCGCGTCCCTGGCCTCCTGCAGATAATGGTGAAAGTCCGCCTTCGGATCCATTTCGGTCATGCCGATTAGTCTGGCACCAGCACCGGGAAAATCTCAGAACAAATGACCGAGCAAATCGACATCACCCGCCGGCCAAGCCTGGTGGCCGACCGCCTTCACCATCATGACGCCGGGATCCACCTGCCGGGCCAGCCCGAGCGTGACGTGATCGTCGATCTTCACCCAGGTGCATCGGTTCGACACCCGCGTCCATCCGTTCCTGGTGTAGAGCCGGCCGTCGTCGGCGAACAAGATGACAAAGGCCGCCTCGCACGCCCGCGCGTATTCCGTCGCCTCCGCCAGCAGCCTGCTGGCCAGGCCGCCCGACCGCTCGCTGTCTCGTACGCACACATCGACGAGCCCGAAGGTCCGCAGCACGACCTCGCCCACCCGGATGACCCGGAGTTCCACGCCCAGCTGGGCCGCGACCGCCCCGTCGTCCGCCACCGCGACGTAGCGGAAATGGGGCGGAAGCTTGAAGTAGCTGCGGCTCGGATAGCCGGGAAAGCACTCCTGCAGCAGTGACTGCAGGCGCACGCTGAGGTCGCGGCCGATCTCGGCCTCCCCGACCCGGCGGACCTTAAGCCCCACGGCCGGCGCCTAGCCGCCGCGGACGGAGCCGGTGAGTTCGACACCGCCCGCGCGCAGGTCATCGATGGCCTTCGCGGTGGAGTCCGGGGCGACACCCGCGGTGAGGTCGAGCAGGACCCGGGTGGTGAAGCCGGTCCGGGCCGCGTCCGCGGCGGTCGCGTGCACGCAGTAGTCGGTGGCGATGCCGACCACGTCAACCTCGTCGACGCCCCGTACCCGCAGCCAGTCAGCCAGCGGCGTGCCGGACTCGTCGGTGCCCTCGAACCCGCTGTAGGCCGCCGCGTGCGCGCCCTTGCGGAAGACCGCCTCCACCGGGCCGGTATCCAGGCCGGGGTGGAACTCCGACCCGGGCGTCCCGGCTACGCAGTGCGGCGGCCAGGTGGCCGCGTAGTCCGGGTGGTTGGAGAAATGGGCACCCGGATCGATGTGGAAGTCCTTGGTCGCCACGACGTGCCCGTAGTGGCGGGCGTCGTCGGCGATGTGCTCGCTGATCGCGCGGGCCACCGCGGCACCGCCGGTCACGGCGAGCGACCCGCCTTCGCAGAAGTCATTTTGCACATCGACGATGATCAGTGCGCGCATGGGGCCAACGGTATCCTCCAGACCCGCGAGGCGCCCCGGCTCGGGTCGGCTACCACAACATTTTCCGAACGACCCCGCCTGCGTGCGGCACGCTCTCGATGTCAGCAGCGAAGCCGAGCCCGAAGACCGTCAGAACCGGGCCTTGAGCTCGTCCAGTTCCCGGGCCCGCTCGCCGAGCCTCGAGTAGGCCGGCCGCTCGCGGATGCGGGCCAGCACCCAGCCGATGGCTTCGCCGCGGCCGGCCGCTGCGCCCGCGGTGATCAGCGCGTCCAGCATCTCCAGGTCCCCGGGTCCGAACCCGATATCGACCGCGGTGAGATCGCGCTCGCGCCTGCCTGGACGGTCCGACGGACCATGCAGCCGGTGCAGGGACCGGCCCTGGTGCCCGGTCTCTCCGCCGAACCAGAGCTGGAGGTACTTGGCTTCCGGTACCTTCTCCGCAAGCTCGCGGTGAAGTTCGCGGATCACCGCCTCGTGCTCCCGATCCCAGGCGGGCAGCGGCGGGTCTTCCTCGGCCTCTTCGATAATCACCCGGACCACCAGGTCTCCCGGCTGGACCCACGGGTCGTCGCCGTGCTGCAGCAGCGCGACCCGCCGCACCTCCCCGGCGGGGAAAAGCGCCTTCACCCGCTCATCAAGCCCGGTTTGCAGCCGGTCCTGCGCGTCCCGGGCCAGGGTCGCGTGGACCTGGCCGGACTCCCGCGCCCGCTCGCTGAGCGCAGCGTAGGCCGGCTGCTCGCGGACGCGGGCCAGGGCCCAGCGCACGGCCTCCGAACGGCTCGCCGCGATGCCCGCGGTGATCAGCGTGTCCAGCGTCCCGGTATCCGCCGGCCCGAGCCGGGCCGGCATTCCGGTAAGACCACGCGCGATCTCGTCCTCCTGCGGATCGAGCAGCGAGATGCCGTCCATCTTCATGATCCCGGCGGGGCTGCGGCCCTCGCGGTCGCGGACGTCGGTGGTGACGATGAACCCCTTGACCTCGGGCAGCCGCTGCCCGCGAAGCTCCTCGAGCTGGTCGAAGTATTCTCCTTCCAGCCGCCCCGGGCCATCCCGGCCGAGGATGACCTGCAGGTACAGCTCTCCCGGCTCGATCACCGGGTGGTCGCCGTAGCGCAGCAGCGCAAGCCGAGGCACCGCATCCGCGGCGAACCGCGCCGTCGCCTCGTCGTTGATCAACTGCTGGATGCGATCTATGGTTGCCGGTTCCACGGCCGCCTCCTCGAGCTAACCCCGCTCTCAGCGTAGCCCGCCCCGGTGGCCGACATCGGCCGGCGCGCGGCCTACTCGCCGACGTCGGCGGGAGTGCCGCCGGTGATCCGTATCAGCTCGGCGAACGAGGTCGGGAACACCGTATGCGGATGTCCCGCCGCGGCCCAGACCACGTCGTACTTGTCGAGCCACACGTCGACCAGCGTGCGGATCGGGGCGGGATGGCCGACCGGGCCGACACCGCCGATGGCCTGGCTGGTCCAGGCCCTGACGCTGCGGGCATCGGCTCGCTGCATGGCCGAGGCGCCGATGAGTGTGGCCACCCGGCCGGTGTCCACGCGGTGAGCGCCGCTGGTCATGACGAGCAGCGGTGCTCCGTCCGCGCTGAACACCAGGCTGTTCGCGATCGCACCGACCTCGCAGCCGAGCTGGGCGGCCGCGGCGGCCGCGGTCGGCGCGCTCTGCGGCAGCTCGCGTATCTGTCCGGTAACTCCGAGGCCGCTGAGCACGGCGGCGAATCCGGCGAAGTCAACTGGCATGCGAGCAGGCTAGCCAGCCCCCGCCCGCGCCGCGAGCCGTTTTCAGGCCCGGCGGGGTCCGGACCCGGTCGCGGCCGGCTCGCGCACGCCGTCCGCGCCGTCCGCGCCGTCCGCGCCGTCCGCGCCGTCCGGGTCCGGCACGGTTCCCGGGGGTGCCCACACCCCGCGCCTGCGCAGCTCGGGCAGCACGCCCTCGGCGAACCAGTACGCCTCCTCCAGGTGCGGGTATCCGGACAGGATGAACTCGCTGATGCCCAGCGCGGCGTACTCCTCGATGAGGTCGGCCACCTGCTCGTGGCTGCCCACCAGGGCGGTGCCCGCGCCGCCGCGAACCAGCCCCACCCCGGCCCACAGGTGCGGGTAGATCTCCAGGTCACTGGCGCGGCCGCCATGCCGGTAGGTGGCGTGCAGGGCGCGCATCCGTTCCTGGCCGGTCGACTCGCTGGCGCTCAGGATCTTCTGGGCTCCGGCGACCTCGGCCGGGTCGATGTGGTCGAGCAGGGTGTTCGCGACCGCCCAGGCCTCGGCCTCGGTGTCCCTGGTGATCACGTGCAGCCGGATGCCGAATCGCAGCTTCCGGCCTTCCGCGGCGGCCAGGCCGCGGATCCAGTCCAGCTTCTCCGCCACCTGCTCCGGCGGTTCGCCCCAGGTCAGGTAGGTGTCCACGTACCTGGCCGCGACCGGGCCCGCGGCCGCCGAGGAGCCGCCGAAGAAGACGCCGGGCACCGGCTCCGGCGCCCGCAGCACCGTGGCCCCGGTCACCTGGTAGTACGTGCCGTCGAAGTCGAACGGCGTCCCGGTCCAGGCGCCCCGCACGATGGCCAGGAACTCCCCGGTCCGGGCGTACCGCTCGTCGTGCGACACGTGGTCGCCGAACCGGCGCTGCTCCTCGGACTGCCCTCCGGTCACCACGTTGAGCAGCAGCCGCCCGCGGGACAGCCGCTGGTAGGTGGCCGCCATCTGGGCGGCCAGGGTGGGGGAGATCAGCCCGGGCCGGAAGGCCACCAGGAACTTCAGCCGCGAGGTCTGCCCGATCAGCGCGGCGGTGGCCAGCCAGGCGTCCTCGCACCAGGTGATTTCCGTGGTGGATTCGGGCTCTGCGGTGGATCGGGGGGACAATAGTGCACCAAATCCACCATGGAGCCCGAATCCACCACAATCTTCCCGGCGGCCCACGGCACAGCAGCACCGCTCGTACTTTCCCGCCACACACGAACCAGATTCAGCGGACCCAGTCCGCGCCGGCGACATTCCCTCCATCGCATTGCGGCGGTGCCTGCCACCGCGACAATCTCGTCGTACCGTCCGTCGCTTCGGGAGACGCATGCACCTCACGAAGCGCCCGAGTCACGATCACCCGAAGATCGGCCCTGAGAATCCCGAAACCTGTCGCTAAAACTCCTCGCCGTTGGGCTCGAACACGGTGGGGATGGCGGGGTATCCGCGGGACAGCTGCAGCGCGTACGGCGGCAGTTCGGCCAGCGCCTCGCGGTGCCGTGCCCGGGCCGCCGACGCTTCCTCGCGCCCGACGATCTCCCCGGCCACCACGAGCGGTACGAGCAGTTCCCGGTCCAGCGGACCAGGGTCCGGCGGGATGAGGCTGATCTGCTCACTCAGCGCGGTGCCGTGCTCGTCGCGGTGCCGTACCGCCCACTTGCGCCCGCCCCGCCCCGGCTTGCCCACCGACCGCTTGGCCACCGGCTCCAGCTCCCCGCCGGCCCCAGAGTCACCGGAGCCGGCCCCAGAGCCTGACCCGGAGCCGGACCCGGAATCCGAGGAGCGGGCCACCAGCTTGTACACCAGCGCCGCGGTCGGCGCACCCGACCCGGTGACCAGCGAGGTACCGACGCCGTAGCCGTCCACCGGTACCGCCCCCAGCGCCGCGATGGAGTATTCGTCCAGGTCGCCGGTCAGCACGATCCGGGTATGAACCGCGCCGAGCTCGTCGAGCAGCGCCCGCACCTGCCGGGCCAGCACCGGCAGGTCACCGCTGTCGATCCGGACCGCACCCAGGCCGGGACCGGCCACCTCGATGGCGGTCCGCACCGCCCGGGGCACGTCGTAGGTGTCCACCAGCAGCGTGGTGTCCGGGCCGAGCGCCTCGAGCTGGGTGGCGAACGCGTGCCGCTCGCTGTCGTGCACCAGCGTAAACGCGTGCGCGCTGGTGCCCGCGCTCGGCACGCCGTAGTCGAACCTGGCCCGCAGGTTCGAGGTGGAGGCGAAGCCGGCGATGTAGGCGGCTCGCGCGCTGGCCACCGCGGCCCGCTCGTGGGTCCGCCGCGAGCCCATCTCGATCAGCGGCCGGTCGCCCGCGGCGGTCACCATCCGGGACGCGGCCGACGCGATCGCGCAGTCGTGGTTAAGGATAGACAGGGTCAGCGTCTCCAGCAGCACCGCCTCGGCAAACGTGCCCTCCACCACGAGGATCGGCGAGCCGGGAAAGTAACAATCCCCTTCGGGGTAACCCCAGATGTTCCCGCTGAAACGGTACGATTCTAGGAAAGCCAGCGTCGGGTCGTCCGCAATGCCCGCCGCGCCGAGAAACTCCAGCTCGGCCGGCCCGAAGCGGAACCGCTCGAGTGCATCGAGCACCCGTCCGGTACCTGCGACGACGCCGTACCTGCGGCCGTGCGGCAGGTGCCTGGCGAACACCTCGAAGATGGCTCTGCGGTGGGCCGCGCCGCTGCGCAGCGAGGCCCGCAGCATGGTGAGCTCGTACTGATCGGTTAGCAGTGCCGTCCCGGGGGAGTCGCCGGCCGGGAGCTGGTAATCCGGAAGCTGGCGGTCCGGGAAGTTCACGGGATGAGTCACAGGTGGAAGACTACGGAGTAGGAGGTGGGTTGTGACGAGCGCGGCGCCCGCTGAGGTGGATCTGCCACGATCCGTGGAAAATCCGCTATCTGATAAGCCCTGGGTCACCATCGTCTGGAACGACCCCGTGAACCTGATGTCGTACGTGACGTACGTGTTCCAGCACGTCTTCGGTTACCCGAAGAAGAAGGCGACCAAGCTGATGCTCGACGTGCACCACAAGGGCAAGGCCGTGGTCGCGGCCGGGGCCAGGGAAGCTATGGAGCACAACGTCGAGGTCCTGCACGGCTACGGCCTGTGGGCCACCGTCCGCCACGACACCTAAGCTCGGCACCGGCCACGACACCCAGCGCTCCACCCGCCACGATACCTAGCTCGACACCGGTCGGCCCGCTTCGCCCACCGGCCTGGTCCGCATCGCCCACCCGGATAAGGTTGACTGGAGGTCCATGGAACCCTTCCGGTCGGTCCGCGGCGGCGGCGCGCGCGTCTGGCTCGCCGCGGCCGAAGCGTCGCTGCTGCGTAACCTGGTCAGCCAGATCATGACCCTGGTCGAACCCGAGGCCCGCGACCCCCAAGACCTCCAAGCCCCCCGAGGCCCCCGAGACCCACAAGCCATCCCCGATGACCTGGCCGAGCTCGAGGCGATGCTGCACGCGCCGGGGGCCGCGCAGGCCCCCGACGATCCGGTGCTGGCCCGGCTGCTACCCGACGCGTACTCCGATGACCCGGAGGCCGCCAGCGAGTTCCGCAAATACACCGAACCCGCGCTGCGCAGCGCCAAGTACGAGGTCGGCCAGCAGATGCTGGACTCGCTGCCCGAGGCGGGCGGTCGCATCCAGCTCACCAAGGACCAGGCCCTCGCGTGGCTGAAGGCGCTGAACGACGTCCGGCTCGCCCTCGGGGTCCGGCTGGGCGTCACCGAGGAGTTCGAGGATCAGTGGGGCAAGCTGAAGCCCGATGACCCGCAGTGGGCCGCGTACGAGGTGTACGCCTGGCTCGGCGCGGTCCAGGAGTCCCTGGTGCAGGCGCTGGCCTGAGCCAAGAGAGCCAAGTGAGCCGAGCTGGCCTACCCTGGGTAATCATGCTGAGCATCCCGCGCGAGCTGCGCGACAAGATCGTCGCTCACGCCCGCCAAGACCACCCGGACGAGGCGTGCGGCGTGCTGGCCGGCCCGGCCGGCGGCGACCTCCCGGTCCGGTTCATCGCCATGACCAACGCCGAACGTTCCCCCACCTTCTACCGCTTCGACTCCGCCGAGCAGTTCAAGGTCTGGCAAGAGATGGACGACAAAGACGAGGAACCGGTCGTCATCTACCATTCGCACACGGCTACCGAGGCGTACCCGTCCCGCACCGACATCTCCTACGCCAGCGAGCCGCAGGCGCACTATGTGCTGGTATCGACCAGGGAGCCGGACACCACCGAGTTCCGCTCGTACCGGATCATCGACGGCGTGGTCACCGAGGAACCGGTCACCGTGATGGAATGATTCGGCCTGCGAGCAGGTTGGACGGCAAGAACCGACTAGCTACCAGTGGGAGCGTTGTTCATGGCCATCGAGGTTCGCATCCCGACGATCCTGCGTACGTACACCGACGGTGCCAAGCAAGTCGAGGGGACCGGCGGCACGCTCGGCGAGCTGTTCACCGACCTGGAGCAACGGCACGGCGGACTGCAAGACCGCCTGGTCGAGGGCGGTAACCTGCGGCGCTTCGTCAACGTGTACCTGAACGACGAGGACGTCCGCTTCCTGGCCGGCCTGGCGACCCCGGTCAAGGACGGCGACAAGGTCACGGTCCTGCCCGCGGTGGCCGGCGGCTAATCCCTTTTTATCCGAACGGACCTGGGTTCATGCGCTACGACAGCCTGCTCGATTCGGTCGGCCATACCCCGATGGTCGGGTTGCCCCGGTTGTCCCCGTCGCCCGAGGTCCGGCTGTGGGCCAAGCTGGAGGACAGGAACCCGACGGGTTCGGTCAAGGACCGCGCGGCGTTCTTCATGATCGCCCAGGCGGAAAAGGACGGACTGCTGCAGCCGGGCTCGACGATCCTGGAGCCGACCTCGGGCAACACCGGCATCTCCCTGGCCATGGTGGCCAAGCTGCGCGGCTACAAGCTGATCGTGGTCATGCCGGAGAACACCAGCGAGGAGCGCCGCCTGCTGCTGCGGATGTACGGCGCGGAGATCATCGGCTCGCCGGCCGCGGGCGGATCGAACGAGGCGGTCCGGGTGGCCAAGCAGATCGCCGCCGAGCACCCCGACTGGGTGATGCTCTACCAGTACGGCAACGAGGCGAACGCCCGCGCGCACTACGAGACGACCGGCCCGGAGTTGCTGGCCGACCTGCCCGAGATGACGCACTTCGTGGCCGGCCTGGGCACCACTGGCACGTTGATGGGCGTCGGCCGGTTCCTGCGCGAGCACAAGCCGGACGTCAAGATCGTCGCCGCCGAGCCGCGGTACGGTGAGCTGGTCTACGGCCTGCGCAACGTGGACGAGGGTTTCGTTCCCGAACTGTACGACGAGTCCGTGCTGACCACCAGGTTCTCGGTGTCGTCGGTGGACGCCCTGCGCCGGACCAGGGACCTGATCGAATCCGAGGGCATCTTCGCCGGGATTTCCACCGGCGCCGCCCTGCACGCAGGGCTCGGCATCGCGGCCAAGGCGGTCACCGAGGGCCAGCGCGCCGATATCGCGGTCCTGGTCGCCGACGGTGGCTGGAAGTACCTGTCCACCGGTGCCTACTCGGGCACCCTGGAGGAAGCCGAAGCCCGCCTGGAAGGCCAGCTCTGGGCGTAGTCTCCCGCTAGCTGGCCCGCCCGACGGGCAGATGCCTGGCCAGGAAGTCCTCGGTCCGCCGCCAGGCCCGCGCCGCGGCCTCCGGCTGGTGGAACATGGGCGCCTTCCTGTTGTGAAAGGCGTGCCCGGCCTCCTCCTCGACGTGGACCTCCGCGGTCGGGACGGCGGCCGCGGCCTGCTCGACCAGAGCCACCTGATCACGCGCGATGTACGGGTCGTTCCCGCCGAAGTGGAACTGGGCCGGAGCGCCGATCTGGGCCAGCAGCTCGGTGTGGCCGGGCACCTCAGAACCGTAGAACGAGACCAGCGCGTCAACGTGGGACCGGACGGCGAGGAAGTAGCCGACCGAGCCGCCGAGGCAGAATCCGACGATGCCGAGACCGCCATCGACCTCGGGCAGCGCCGCGAGGCGTTCGAGCGCGGCCACGGCGTCGTCGACGCCCCGGCCGGGGTCGTATTGCGACGCCACCTCGAACGAGGCGGCCATGCCCTGCTCGTCGTGGGCCGCCCGGTGTCCCGGTTTGACCCGCCAGAACAGGTCAGGGGCCGCGACGACGTAACCGAGCGCCGCGAGGTCCTGCGCCACGGCGACGATGTAGTCGCTGACGCCGAAGATCTCCTGGATCAGCAGGATGCCGGGGCCGTGCCCGGCCCCGGGCAGCCAGACCGTCAGGTCGAACGTTCCGTCTGGCGTGGCGATCTTCTCGATGCGTGCGGCCACGGTCACTTCCCTGGGTCGGGCCGGTTCTAGCGGGCACACGATGGTAGCGCGCCACCGGATCTATAGCATCGGGGAGGCAACTACAGGGAGGCGATGTGGTGAGCACGAAACCTGGGACCGCGTTCGTGACCGGGGCGAGCAACGGGTTCGGGGCCGCGATCGTGCGGCGGTTCGCGGCGGAGGGGATGCGCGTCGTCGCCCTGGCGCGGCGGCAGGACCGGCTGGCCGGGCTGGCCGCCGAGCTCGGCGACGGCGTGCTCGGAGTCCGGCTCGATGTCCGGGACCGGGCGGCGGTGCAGGACGTGGTCGCGGGCCTGCCGGCCGAGTTCGCCGGGATCGACGTGCTGGTCAACAACGCCGGACTGGCCCGGGGGCTGGGACCGGCCCAGGAGGCCGACCTCGACGACTGGGACGAGATGATCGACACCAACTGCAAGGGCCTGGTGTACTGCACGCGGGCGATCCTGCCGGGCATGGTCGAGCGGGGCCGTGGTCATGTGGTCAACCTCGGGTCGGTGGCGGGCAGCTATCCCTATCCCGGCGGCAACGTCTACGGCGCGACCAAGGCCTTCGTCCACCAGTTCAGCCTGAACCTGCGCTCCGACCTGCACGGCACGGGCGTCCGGGTCACTTCGGCCGAGCCGGGGATGAGCGGGCAGACCGAGTTCTCCACCGTGCGGTTCGGCGGCGATCAGGGCCAGGCGGACGCGGTTTACGCGGGTATGCAGCCCCTGCTGCCCGCCGACATCGCCGAGGCGGTGTACTGGGCCGTCTCCCAGCCCGCGCACGTCAACGTCAACACGATCGAGCTGATGCCCGTCACGCAGAGCTTCGCGCCGTTCCAAGTGCACCGTGCCTGACCAGCCCGCCATGCGCCTGACGGTGATCGGATGCGCCGGGAGCTTCCCCGGACCGGACAGCCCCGCGTCCTGCTACCTGCTGGAGGCCGAGGGATTCCGCCTGGTCATCGACATGGGTAACGGGTCTCTCGGGGTGCTCCAGCGGTACGCGGAGCTGTTCGGCATCGACGCGGTCTGCCTGAGTCACCTGCACTCCGATCACTGCGTCGACCTGGCCGCCTACTGGGTGGCGCGGCAGTTCGCCCCGGGCGGGGCCAGGCCGCCCATCCCGGTGTACGGACCGCCCGGCACGGCCGCCCGGGTGAGGCCCGACCTGGGCCCAGGCGGCCACGTCGACGACGGCCACGCCGGCCCGTCCCGGTTCGACTTTCACGACTTGGTCCCCGGGACGGCCGAGATCGGGCCGTTCCGCATCAGCGCCGATCACGTGAACCATCCGGTGGAGACGTTCGGGTTCCGCGTCGAGCACCGGGGCTGGCGGCTGGCTTACTCGGCCGATACCGGCGAGTCCAGCGCGCTGGTGCGGCTGGCCGAGGGCGCCGACCTGCTGCTGTGCGAGGCGTCGTTCCTCGACGGGCAGGACACGCCGCCGAACCTGCACCTGACCGCGCGGCAGGCGGCCGAGCACGCGGACCGGGCTGGGGTCGGCCAGCTCGTGCTCACTCACCTGGTGCCGTGGAACGACCGAGCCCGCTCGCTGACCGAAGCATCCGGCGCCTACCGCGGTCCGCTGTCGCTGGCCACCTCAGGCCTAGTGCTCGGCCCGGGACACCCGGGAAACCCCGAGCCGGCCACGCCCAGGTAGCCGGCCGCGCCCAGGTAGCCGGCTCGCCCCGATAGGCTGTCCGTCATGTCACGACCTGATGGCCGGTCCGTCACCGACCTGCGCCCGGTGAAGCTCACCCGAGGCTGGCTCGACCATGCCGAGGGATCGGTGCTGGTGGAGTTCGGCCGCACCCGGGTGCTGTGCGCCGCGAGCGTCACCGAGGACGTGCCGCGCTGGCGGCGCGGCAGCGGACTGGGCTGGGTGACCGCGGAGTATGCGATGCTGCCCCGGGCGACGAACTCCCGCAATGACCGCGAGTCGGTCAAGGGCCGCCTCGGCGGCCGGACCCAGGAGATCTCCCGGCTGGTCGGCCGTTCGCTCCGGGCCTGCGTGGACTACAAGGCGCTCGGCGAGAACACCATCGTCATCGACTGCGACGTGCTCCAGGCCGACGGGGGGACCCGCACGGCCGCGGTGACCGGCGGGTATGTCGCGCTGGCCGAGGCGGTGGCCTGGCTCAAGGGCCGCAAGCGGACCAAGGGCGACCCCCTGCTCACCTCGGTGTCCGCGGTCAGTGTCGGCATCGTGGACGGCGAGCCCCGGCTCGACCTGTGCTACGAAGAAGACGTGGCCGCGCAGACCGACATGAACGTGGTGTGCACGGCCAGCGGCGACTTCGTCGAGATCCAGGGCACCGCCGAGCAGGAGCCGTTCAGCCGTGATCTGCTCAACGTGCTGCTCGACCTGGCCGTCGCCGGCTGCGGCGACCTGACCAGGCTCCAGCGTGAGGCACTGTCCGCTTAGTCGTGCCGCCCGCCCGATAACGCCGTTCAACCCGCCGGGAGCCGTCTTGGCCGATAGCACGGAAACCGACCGCACCGTGGTGCTGGCGTCCAGGAACGAAGCCAAGCTCCGTGAGCTGGCCCGGATCCTGACGCAGGCCAGCCCGCAGGTCCGGCTGGCCGGCCTGGACGCGTTCCCCGGCGCGCCCGACGTGCCCGAGACCGGGGCCACGTTCGAGGAGAACGCGCTGCTGAAGGCGCACGCGATTGCGGAGCACACGCAGCTGCCCGCGGTCGCCGACGATTCCGGGCTGTGCGTGGACGCGCTCAACGGCATGCCCGGCGTGCTGTCCGCTCGCTGGGCGGGCGGGCACGGCGACGATCAGGCCAACCTGAAACTGGTCCTGGGCCAGGTGGGCGACATGCCTGCGGACCGCCTCGGCGCCAGGTTCGTCTGCGCCGCCGCCCTGGTCGTACCCGGCCGGGTTCCGGCCGAGCCGACCCGGGAGTGGGTGGTGATCGGTCAGGTCGAGGGCCGGCTGACGCGCACACCGCGCGGCACCGGCGGGTTCGGCTACGACCCGATCTTCGTGCCGGACGGATTCGACCTGACCACCGCCGAGATGACGGCGCAGGCCAAGGACGCGATCAGCCACCGCGGTCGCGCCTTCCGCGCGCTGACCCCGTTGATCACCGAGGCGCTGGGGACCGGCTGAACTCGGCGTCGGGGCTCTCCCCGCCGTCTACGAAGGGATCCGCGATGTCCGGTCTGGTCACCCTGTCCGCGATCGCAGCTGGCGTGGCCACGCTGACGCTCAACCGCCCGGACAAGAAGAACGCCCTGTCCATCGCGCTCCGTGATGAGATCAGCGACACGCTCGACCGGCTCTGCGTGGACTCCGATCTCAAGGTGCTGATCATCACCGGCGCGGGCGACACCTTCTGCGCCGGGTTCGACCTGGATGAGTTCCGCGATACCCGGCCGGAGTTCCAGCGCAGGCTCTGGGCGTCCAGCGATCGCTACCACCACCGCGTGCTGCGGTTCCCGCTGCCCATCGTGGCCGGGATAAACGGGGCCGCCCTGGCCGGCGGATTTGATCTCGCCACCCTCTGCGATCTGCGGCTGGCCTCGACCACGGCCCGGTTTGCCCATCCCGAGCGGCGTTTCGGTGACGTCATGTACGCGCCGTTGCACGACCTCATCGGCGGTGCCGCCGCGCGCGAGGCGTGCCTGACCGGGAGATCGATCGACGCCGCCGCGGCGCTGCGGCTTGGCCTGGTCTCCGCGGTCGTCGACCCGGCCGCCCTGCCCGCAGAGCTCGCCACGGTGGCCGCGATCATCGCCGAGGCGCCGCGCCCGAATCTGGTGCGCACGAAGGCGAAGATCATCGCCAGGACGGCCATCCTGGCGGCCACGCCAACCTTGGACATCTGACGGCCGCTGCCACAGCACGCCCATGCGCCGCCCCGGCGCATGGGCGTGCCGCTATGCTGACTGCCGGACTCCAGGGAGGCATCCATGACGGACAAGCGGCTCGCACCCGGCGACCCGGCACCGGACTTCACCTTGCCGGACGCGGATGGTAACCAGGTTGCGCTGTCGTCGCTGCGCGGTCAGCGGGTGATTGTTTACTTCTACCCGGCCGCGATGACCCCCGGCTGCACCAAGCAGGCCTGCGACTTCCGCGACAGCCTCGCCGACCTGAACGACGCGGGTGTGACGGTGCTAGGCATTTCCCCGGACCAGCCCGCCAAGCTGGCCAAGTTCCGTGACAAGGAGGGCCTGACCTTCCCGCTGCTGTCCGACCCTGATCGCGCCGTGCTGCAGGCCTATGGTGCCTACGGTGAGAAGATGCTCTACGGCAAGACCACGGTGGGCGTGATCAGGTCCACCTTCGTGATCGACGCCGACGGCAAGATCGAGAAGGCCCTGTACGGCGTCAAGGCCACCGGTCACGTCGCCCGGCTGCGGGCCGAAATCGGCGCCTAGGCGATCCCTGCGCCGGATACTCGGCGGTACCGTTACAAGCGGCCGGCCTTCCGGCCCAGCGGGCGTGGCGAAATGGCAGACGCGGCAGGTTTAGGTCCTGTTGGTGGAAACACTGTGGGGGTTCGAATCCCCCCGCCCGCACTTCTCGTCCGGAGGTTGCACCTCCCGCCGCGACCGAACCTGCTCGACCGTTAGGGCGGCCGCGGCGCCCGCCAGCACGGCCAGGGCGCACAGGACGTAGAGGTCACCGGTCACGAGCCGCCCCGCACTCGGCGGAATCCCTGGCCACGGCATCGGGATGTGCCCGCAGAACACCACGGCGACCGCCACCGCGGCCAAGCCGAGGCCGATCGAGCGGCGCCGCCACGCCCCCACGGTCAGGACCACCAGCAACGGGACGCTCCAGACCCAGTGGTGGGTCCAGGAGATCGGCGAGATCAGCAGGCCGGTGAGGGCGCAGCAGATGACCCCGGCGAACCGGTGGCCGCGCCGGTGGGCCCACGTGGCGATGGTGACTCCGGCCACGCTGGTCACCAGGACCGCGACGAACCACCACGGCCGGGATCCGGCCGTGGTGGCGGCGCTGCTTCCGGCCAGCCGCGCCACCGCCCCGGCCAGCGACTGGTTGGACGGGTTGGCGGTATTGCCGATCCGGCTCTGGTTGTCGAACACTCCGTCCAGCCAGAACGTTGTTGACTGGGCCGGCAGCAGGGCAAAGCCCGCGGCTACGGTGGCGGCGAAGGTCACGACGGCCGTGGCCGCGGCGCGGTACCTGCGGGTGAGGAGCAAGTAGGCCACGAAGATCAGGGGAGTGAGCTTGATCCCGGCGGCCAGCCCGACGCCGATGCCCTGCCACCAGCCGCCGTCGCGGCGCCGCAGCAGGTCGGCCCCGATCAGCGCGGCCAGGATCAGGTTGACCTCGCCCAGATGCAGCGTGAGGGCGACCGGCCAGGTCAGCAGGGTCAGCGCGGTCAGCGCGAACCAGGTCTCCGGGCGCCGCCGCACCCCCGCCGCGGTCAGTGACTGCCCGCACAGCGCGGTCAGCCCAACGACGCTTGCGGCGGTGATGGCGATCTTGAGAAAGCCGATCGAGGTGCCCGCGGCCATCGCGAATACGCTGGCGGCGAACGGCGGATAGGTGAAATTGAAAGGCGAGCCGGGAGCGTACAGCGCCCCGCCCCGGGCTGCCTGCTGGCCGCCCCACCAGTACACGCTGACATCCCACATCGGCCAGTGTGCACCAGGAGCCGGGAGCCCGGGCAGGAAGTAGGCCAGCAGCGCCGCCAGGCCCACCACCAGCGCCGCGACCCGCAGCCAGCGCGCATCCCGGGCCAGCGCGAGGTGCCCGAGCCGACGCGCCCGCCGGTCCGGTCCGGGACGGCCCTGGGCCTGCTGCAGCTGACGCCCCGTCAGGTCCCCGGTTTCTGACACCTTGTCTACGATGCCTTAGTCCGGTCCCGGCCGCATCCGCCCTCAGGCCTATCTCGGGGTATCCCATCCGCTCGCAGGCTGACGCCAGCGACCGGAGCAGCGCGTTCGGTGTATCCGGCCCGAATGTAAGGTTGCCGCCATGAGACGAGCTCTGCCCTCGGTCGCAGAACGGACTCTGGTTGGCGCCTACGAACGCGTGCTAGCCCGCACGCCGGACGGACAGGCCCAAGCCGACGAGACGGTTTCTGTCACGTTCGCGGGGAGCTTCGAGCGTTCGCTACGGCTGGCCGCCGGCTTCGCCGCCCACGGGGTCGGTCCGGCCGCGGGCATCGTGCTCCGCCGGGGGAACCGATGACCCAGGGGGAGCCGATGACCCAGGGGCGTGCGGTGACCCAGGGGGAGCCGATGACCCAGGGGCGTGCGGTGATCAAGCGCCTGCTGGTGGCCAACCGGGGCGAGATCGCCGTCCGCATCATGGCCACGGCCGCTGTGATGGGCATCGAGACGGTGGCGGTTTACCCGGCCGACGACGCCGCCTGCGCTCACGTGCGCCGGGCCGATGCCGCGGTCGAGCTGCCCGGCACGGGCGCGGCGGCCTACCTCGACGCCGAGGCCATGGTGGCCGCCGGGGTCGCCGCGGGCTGCGACACTTTGCACCCTGGGTACGGCTTCGGATCCGAGCGGCCAGAGCTGGCCACGCGCTGCGCCGAGGCGGGGCTGCGCTTCGTCGGTCCCGGGCCCGAAGCGCTCGCCCTGTTCGGCGACAAGACCGCGGCGCGGGCCCGGGCCCGGGAGCTGGGCGTCCCTGTCCTGGCCGGAACCGATGGCGACGCTGCTGACGACACCTCGCTGGAGCAGGCACGCGCCCTGCTGCGCGAGCACGGCGCGGTGATGGTCAAGGCGGTGGCCGGCGGCGGCGGCCGCGGCCTGCGGCCGGTGACACGGGAGGCCGATCTCGCCGACGCGATGCGCCGGTGCGCGTCCGAGGCGGCGGCGTTCGGTCAAAGCGCGGTGTACGTCGAGCAGCTGCTGGCTCCGGCCCGGCATATCGAAGTCCAGGTCATCGGCGACGGAACCGGTGCCGTGGCGGTGCTCGGCGACCGCGACTGCAGCCTGCAACGGCGCAGGCAGAAGCTGATCGAGATCGCCCCGGCCGCGATCGGCGAGGCGATCCGGGCGCGGTTGTCCGCAGCCGCGGTGGCGCTCGCCGCCTCGATCCGGTACGCCGGCCTGGCCACCGTGGAGTTCCTCGTCCAAGCCGACACGATCGCCTTTCTCGAGGTCAACCCGCGGCTCCAGGTCGAGCACACGGTCACGGAACAGGTCACAGGCCTGGACCTGGTCGAGCTCGCGCTGCGGGTGGCCGGCGGCGCGCGCCTTGGCGACCTGCCGCTGGCCGCTGGCCCGCCGCGCGGCGTCGCGGTCCAGGCCCGGGTCAATACCGAGACCCTGCGGTCCGATGGCACCCCGCAACCTGGCGGCGGCACGCTGAGCCGGTTCCAGCCCCCTGCAGGGCGTGGTGTGCGCGTCGACACCGCGGGTTACCGGGGTTATGTCCTCAACCCTCGCTATGACTCGCTGCTGGCCAAGGTGATCCTGCTGCAGACCCCCGGGCTCGGCATGCTCGAGGTCGGCTGGGTCGACGCGCACGCCGCCGAGCTCGCCGCGGCCCGTCCGATTTCCCTCGCTCCCCTCGCCGATCCGGCTCCCCCCGCCGATCCGGAGACGGGGCCCCCCCCCCCCCCCCCCCCCCCCCCCCCCCCCCCCCCCCCCCCCCCGCCCCGCCCCCCCCCCCCCCCCCCCCCCCCCCCCCCCCCCCCCCCCCCCCCCCCCCCCCCCCCCCCCCCCCCCCCCCCCCCCCCCCCCCCCCCCCCCCCCCCCCCCCCCCCCCCCCCCCCCCC
>JBEKKH010000086.1:0-17651 GCA_050010815.1 Streptosporangiaceae bacterium
CTGGACTTCACGAACACCGGCAGGTACACCTGCTCCCTGTCCGGTTACCCGGTCGTGGCCGCGATCAGCCGGGCCGGGGTCCGGCTCGGCAGCCCGGCGGGCCGGCCCCTGCTGACCATCGCGCCCCGGGTGGTCCTCGCGCCTGGTGCCACCGCGCACACGACCCTCGCCTACCATGACCGGCTGGTCAGCGCCGGGGGGCGGTGCGGATCCGTGGGCACGGCCGTCGAATTGCGCGTCTACCTAGACGGGCAGAAGCGCGCCACGTATGCCGCGTTCCGCATCCGAGCCTGCTCGCACACCGGGCCCGTCTACCTGACGATCACCGGGCCCTTCCGGGCCGGAGCCGGGACGAACCAGGGCTGAACACGCGTGACCGGGTGGCCGTATCGGATACGGCCACCCGGTCGGGTGCGCGTCAGGTCAGTGGACGTTCAGCGCATTGCTGTCCTCGAAGAAGTTGGTGTTCCCGCCACTAACTTCGGTGCCGATGAACTTGAGGGTGATTTTCTGGCCGATGTAGCTGGCCAGGCTGGTGGTGTACTGCTTGTACGCGCTGTCGTTGTTCGCAGCGGTCACCACCGGGACGGTCTGGAGCACGGTACCTGAGGAGTTCAGGACCTCCAGGACCAGCTTGTTCGCGGTGTTGGTGGTGCTCGAGTTGACTTCGACCCAGTAGGTGAACACCGCGCTCACGCAGGTGGACGGGATGGTGACCGTCTGGGCGAGCGTGTCCGTGTGGGCCGCGCCGTAGCCGTCCAGCCAGGCCAGGTAGCTGCCCGCCTGCGCGGGCACGCCCTCGCCGGTGTCGGCGAGCACGCCGGCAGTGGATGTCCACGGTGATATGGACCCGGTCTCGAAGCCCGGGTTGCCGAGCAGCTGCGCCGCGGTACAGCCGGAACTGGCGGAGCTGATGGTCCAGGTGAAGGACGCCGATCCGGACGCACCGGTGGTGTCCTTCGCGGTGACCGTCACGCTGTACGTGGCGGCGGTCGTAGGCGTGCCGGAGATCAGCCCCGTGCTGGAGCTGATCGACAGGCCCGCGGGCAGGCCGGTGGCACTGTAGGTGAGCGTCTGGCCGGAAGCGGAGTCGCTCGCGCTGATCTGCAGGCTGGCCGCGGTGCCGACCTTGCCGGTCTGGCTACCCGGGTTGGTAACCGTCACCGTGTTACCGGTGGCGGCGCTGATGGTCCAGGTGAAGGACGCCGATCCGGTGGCTCCAGTGGTGTCCTTGGCGGTGACCGTCACGCTGTAGCTACCGGCCGTGGTGGGTGTGCCGGAGATCAGGCCGGTGGAGGAACTGATCGACAGCCCGGTGGGCAGGCCGGTGGCACTGTAGGTGAGCGTCTGGCCGGAGGCGGAGTCGCTCGCGCTGATCTGCAGGCTGGCCGCGGTACCCACCTTGCCGGTCTGGCTACCCGGGTTGGTAACCGTTACCGTGTTGCCGGTGGAGGAGGTGCTCTGGAACGCGGTCAGGCCGTCCGGGGTGCCCCAGCCGGTCGGGCCGTCGTAGCCGGTCGCCGCGGTGCACAGGATCGAGCCGCCGCAGCTGCCGTTGCTGCCGCTGGTCACGTCGTAGAGGTTGCTGGTGTGGGTGTAGATCGAGTCGGCCGCGTTGTCGCCGCCGTTGCCGTTGTTGCCGGCCAGCGCGAAGACCGCGGCGATCATCGGCGAGGACTCGCTGGTGCCGCCAACTTCGTTCCAGCCGCCGTTACCGTTGGTGGTGTCGTAAACCGCGGCACCGGTGTTGGGGTCGGCGTCGGCCGCGACGTCATTGTCGACGCGGTGCGAGCAGACGGCCGTGATGACCGAGAGGGCGGCCTGCCAGGACGGCTGGGGCTCGTTGGAGGAACAGCCCGACCCGGTGCCCTCGGTGGAGTTGGTGTCCCAGACGCTCTCGGTCCAGCCGCGCGAGTTGGACGCGGTGCTCAGGCTGGTACCGCCGACCCCGACGACGTGCGGCGAGGTGGCCGGGTAGATCACGCCGCCGCTGTAGCCGGAGTCACCGGCGGATGCGGTGTAGACCACGCCCGAGACGCCGAAGTACTCGGAGTCGTAGGTGAGGTCGGTGGATGACTCGCTTCCGCCCCAGCTGTTGGAGATGTACTTGGCGCCCAGCGTGGTGGCGGCTGACTCCTCGGCGACGTACAGGCCGGTGCCGGTGTCGTTGGTCGCCTCGACCAGGTCGATCTTGCACAGCGGGCAGATCGCCGAGACCATGTCGACGTCGAGGGATTCCTCGAGGGTCCAGTCATCACTGGCCGGGGCCGTAGCGGGCAGCGGCGAGGTCTGTCCGTTCTGGTTGTACTGGGTGAACTGGCCCGACGTCAGGGCGGGCAGGCCTGCGGCGGACCGGTACGTGGCCAGGTCGGCCGCGGCTGTCGGGTCGTTGTAGGCGTCGACCACCGCGACTGTGGTGCCCGAGCCGTCGGCGGCGGACGCCGCGGTCAGGTTGTACGCGGCCTGGAACTGCGACGGCCCGTAGCCGTTACCGGCGGGGATCGCGTCGGGGCCCACGGTCTGCGCGGTCGGATGGGCGGCCGTATTCTTGATGACCAGGCAGTGTTTCTTCCCGGGCGTGAAGGACTTGCCGCAGGAAAACACCCAGTTGGCCGGCGTAGCTGCTGGCGCAGCCGGGGTCGCTACCGATGCGGCAGCAGGGTTGGCTGTAAGGACTGCCGCCGGGATCGCGGCGAGCATCCCCCCGGCGATGAGCGCGATCGGTGTGACGATCGCTAGCGAACGGTGCCGTTTCGGCCTGCCGCCGCGATGGTTAGCACGCAAGGTGCATTCCTCCCTAGAGTGAACACTCATTACCCTCTGTAACTGAGCCCGTCCAGTTTTTGGCGCAATCGAACTAGTTGGCTGGTTGTACGGATGAATGCCGATATCGACCTGTGACCGGTCAAGCGCGCCCTGAACGGACCGGGCCGAATGTGTCGGCCCGGGCGTACGGCCCTCCCTTCAGGGCCTAGCGGCGTCCGGTGCAGCCGAGTAGGAGCGTCGCCCGCACCGCGACCGCGACCGGACACGGTGGACCACTTGCCCGAAAGCGGCCGGATGCGTAAGTCCTGGCCGACGTGTAAGCGCACGTCGGCGACGGTTTCACGCACTCTGCCAGCCGAAGGAGTGATCGCCCTCACCATACAGAGTGTAGGCAAGTGTGTGCAAGACCCGATTTTTGTCGAAAGTTTGGGATAGCGTGTCGCTTTATGAGACGCCGCACCAGGCTTGGTGTCGGATCGTGTCGAGGACCGTCTGGTCAGTCCGCGGTTGGCCAGCCGACCTGACGGGGCGGGGCGCCGGGCGACAGTCGCTGCGCCAGATGCGTGAGGTGGCTCCGCGGCAGGAAGCCACGCATGCTCCCGGGATTCGGCGTCCTCATGGGTCGTCAACTGCTTGCGAGCGTTACCTTCGCCGACATCAGGGCCGTCGCAGCGCTGGACGCGGGCAACGTCCGCAAGATGGTCAGACGCGTCTGCGCCGAAGCCGGGATCGGGGCCAGCCGGACCCCGCGCGAGCTGCGGACCTCCTTCGTCAGCCTGATGAGCCACCACGGCGTCAGCATCGAGGTAACCGCCCGCCTCGTCGGGCGGCTTTAGTTAGGTTCGCTGCGCGGACGGTCGCATGCAGATCATCCGATTATGCGCCTCGGTGATCCCCTGTCGGAATAGGGCGATGTCGATGTCGCTAACGCCGGCGATCGCGATCGACTGGTATTCACCGCCGGGCTGGGCGGATGCCAGAGCTGCGAAATCAAATACTCGCTCATTGCCGCAGACACTGCGATCGGTCTTTTCTGTCAACGCCAGCTGCCCTTCGAGGGCAGCGTTGCTGACTCTAGGCGAAGGCGCCAGGCTGGATCGAGCTGGGTGCGAGGCTGACCACGTAGTGCCGGTGCTGGAGCGGATCCCCGAATACCGGCGGAGTCGTCATATCGGAACTGCCCGAAGCCCCAGGCAGGCGATACCCGTCGCGCCAAGAGAGTTATCGTTGCTTATGAGCACGTTACTGGCCGTCGCGGGCATCGTTGTGTCCCTCATCGCATTGGCCGTCAGCATCATCATGTGGTACCACGTCGCGCCGCGGCGCTTGCTTGTTTACTGGCTCGATCACGACACCGCGCTGCCGCAGGACCCGGCAGCCCTCAATCGTGAAGTCACCCGACTGCGGCTCACAATAGGCGGTGATCTTCCCCCCCATCGGCTGCACGTTGCAGGATTCCGGATGGCGAGCCGGGGTCGGCTCGACATCCGGCCCAATGACTTCAGCGAGAGCCGCCCGCTCGTCTTCGACCTAGGCGCGAGCATCGTGCAGGTTATCAAGAGGGACATGGGCGGCCAAGCGATGCCCAAGCTGGATACCAGCATCGACGGCTCCCGGCTAACGTTCCGGCCGGGATGGATCCGCAGCGATCAGGCGGTCAGCATGGAACTGCTCACAACCGGTCGGGTTACCCTCCGCTGCCTAGATCCGCCCCTTTTTGACGTGAGGGTCACCCAGCTGGCTTCCGAGTCCAAGGCCTGGGCCAAATGGACGGGGCCGATCGTCTTCGCCATGTACGTGCTGGTATTCCTTGGAATCCTTGTCTTCCTGCGAGGCTACTTCGAACAGGCGATAAGCGTGATGATCGTGGGACCGTGCATGATTGTCAGCGCATTCGTGCTACTGGTGGTCTCTGCGGCCACTCAGGCCCGGGTCCGCTCCTACCAGACCCGCGGGCTGTCGGCCCGTGACGCGCGGACGCGGACGCGTACCTAGCAGCCACAAGGGCCTGCCGATACCATCTGGTCGCTAGCGACACGGTGCCGTTGACCGACCACCCTGACCGAACTCCTCCGGCGGCACGGGACGGCCGATGACACCTAGTCGGAGAGTCCGAGCGCGGCGATTCCCGCTGCAGGCCTGCGGCCTGTCTCTGCAGGAGGCCCGCCGCGCGGCCAGGCTGGCCGAACGCTGCTCGCTAGCGGGACTCCCCAGGACGCAGTCGCTGATGTTAGTGTCGTTTACATTGTCAGTGACATTTACATTCATGATGTACGCGGGAACGGGTCGATCACCATGACTCAGCAGCTAGCCGGCCAGCGGCACTGGACCGAGGCCGCTATCCCCGATCTGTCCGGGCGCACGGCCGTGATCACCGGCGCGAACGCGGGGCTGGGCCTGCAGACCGCCCGGGTCCTCGCGGCGCACGGCGCCCATGTGGTCCTCGCCTGCCGGAACCTGGACAAGGCCGGCCACGCGGCCGGCCAGATCGCGGCGGCGTCTCCGGGCGCCAGCACGTCGGTCGTCCGGCTGGACCTGGCGTCGCAGTCCTGCGTGCGCAGCGCCGCCGGGGAGATCCGTGCCCGCTTCCCGCGCGTGGACCTGCTCATCAACAACGCCGGCGTGATGGAGGTCCCCTGCCAGCGGACACAAGACGGCTTCGAGCTGACCCTGGCGACCAACCACCTCGGCCCGTTCGCGCTGACCGGACTGCTGTTGGACCGGCTCGCCGCGGGCGCGCGGATCGTGACCGTGAGCAGTATCGGTCACCTGGACGGCGTCATCGACTTCGGTGACCTGCAAGCCGAGCGGCATTATGACCCGGAGCGGGCGTACTCGCAGTCCAAGCTGGCGAACCTGCTGTTCACCTACGAACTGGACCGCCGCCTCCGGGCCGCCGGCGTGAGGGTGATCGCGCTGGGCTGCCATCCCGGTGTCGTCCGCACGGACTTGTTCGCGAACCGCTCCCGGCGGCAGCAGTTCCTGCTCAGCCCGGCCATGCGGATCATCAACTTCTGGGCGGTGCAGAACGCGCGGATGGGCGCGCTGCCCGCGCTGCGCGCGGCGACCGACCCGTCCGCCCGCGGCGGCGAGTACTTCGGCCCGCGGCGCTACGGCCTGCGCCGCAGGTTCTACACCGGCTACCCGGCGGTCGTGGAGTCGAGCGCCCGGTCCCATCGCGAGGCTGACCAGGCCCGGCTCTGGCAGGTGTCCGAGCAGCTGACCGGAGTCAGCTACACCGCCTTAAGCTGGAGCGCATGCCAGCCAAGGAGGGACGCTATCATCACGGCGATCTGCGGTCCGCGCTGGTCGATGCGGCCATCGGCGTCATCGCCGAGCGCGGTGTCCGCGGCTTCTCCCTGGCCGAAGCGAGCCGCCGCCTCGGCGTGACCACGGCGGCCCCCTACCGGCACTTCGCCGACCGCGACGACCTGCTCGCCGCGGTCGCGGTCCGAGCCCTGAGCGTTTTCGCGGCCATGCTGGCCGGAGCCGCGGACGCCGCGGGCACCCCCACGCAGCGGCTGGCCGCGATGGCCGGAGCGTACGTCAGGTTCGCCGCGCAGCAGCGCCCGCTGTTCGACACGATCTACAACTCCGGCCTGGACAAGAGCCGCTACCCCGAGTTGCAGCGTGCCTGGGAACCAGTAGATGCGCTGCTCACTGTCGTTCTCGAGGTATGCGACGGCGACGCGGCCACGGCCGGCGCGCTGGCCGACGCGGTCGAGGCAAGCGCGCACGGCCACGCCATGCTGCTCATCGACGGCGGGTACGGCGAAGGCCCCGACGCCGTCGACGCTGCCGCCGCCAAGGCAACCGCCTCCGCGCGAGCCCTCATAACCGGCCGCCAGGCACTGCGGCCCGGATAGCACCGCACGAGCAGACCTGAGACGCAGCGCGATCCCTGACGTTAACCCGGGCGCGATCCCTGACGTCTCATCCGCTGCACCCGCCCCGGCGGCCCGCCGGCTACCGCACGCGAGGTACTCGAAGTGCCATCGCACCCCGTAGAAGGGGTGCAACGGCACATCGAGTACCTTCTCCCGCCGCGTTCGCGTCCCCGCCCGGCGTGAATTCCGCGGTGGAACCGGGCTTCGGCGGCAATGGCCCCTGGGCTTACTTGCCGGTCTGGGTTCTGACCTGAATGTCCGCATCTGACGGCGGACCGGGTCCGCTGCCGGGGGGAGGTGTATCGGTACTGGTCAGAACGGCACGGCAGGCCACGCAGCCACGAAGATCAACTGAGGCCAGGCGGCATTGGGCCAGCTCCCGGAACGGCAGAACAACCAGTTAGGCCGCTTCCAGCTGCGCCGCATGACACCTGTCCCGCAATCCAGAACGGCGGATCGCGCCATGCAACTCTAGGTGTAGCCACACTCGGTACGGGTCGGCCGTCTTCGCCTTAAAGGCGCGCTTCCCCGTCAGGTCACCGGCGGCGGCTGGACGAACACGATGCTGTCCGGGATGCCGCCACTGGACGGCGGGGCCGGCTGGCCGGTGGCGGTCACCTGGACCGAGGAGATCTGGTCGTTGAACGCGTCGCCGACGTAGGGGGTGTCGGCGGTGAAGGTGGTGCTCGCGCCGCGGAAGTTGGCGTCGGTGTAGACGGTGACGCTGTAGCCGGAGGCGATCAGCAGCGAGGAGACGGTGTCGTTGCCGACGGAGCCGGGGGCGGACAGCTTCTGGATGTTGTAGGAGCCTGCGGTCAGGGTCGCGCTGGCGCCGCCGTAGTTCTGGTCGACGAACAGCTGGGCGGCGCCGTTGCTGGGGGGCATACCGGACCTCCTCGGTCACCGGGGCGCGGGCCGCCCCGGCACATTGAACCTCTCCCGCAGAGCCTGGGCAAACCCCGCGTGCCGTCGTTCAGGTGAACAGCCCGCCGGCCTGCTGCGGTACGGGCAGGCCCTGCAGCCATGTGGCCGGTGCGGGTGCTCCCGTCCCGTAGCCCGTTAACCCGGCGAGCAGCCCCAGGGTTGCACCGGCGCCGCGGCCGCCCGCCTCCTGTCGTTGACACCGCTTACATACGTATCTAGTATCGGCTACTGAACGGGATTGTAAGCGGTTGCAAAGGTTGGGGTCGATGACGACCGTCTACGACGTGGCCCGGGTGGCTGGCGTTTCCACCGCCACCGTCTCCCGGGTCATCCGCGGGTCCACGCTGGTGAGCGCGGACACCCGGGAGCGCGTGCTGGCCGTGATCGATGCCCTCGGCTTCGTCCCCGACGCCTACGCTCAAGGGCTCAGCAACCGGCGCAAGGACATCATCGGCCTGGTGGCCCTGGAGCGCGGCGGCCGCGAGATCGACATCGAGCGGGACAGCCTGCTCTTCGTGGACCAGGTCGTGCACGCCGCCGAGGCGGTGCTGCGCGGTACCGGGTATTCGCTCCTGCTCAGCTTCGGCAGCGCCGGGCAGGAGTTCGAGCAGCGGGTCCGGTCGCTGTCCGGCAAGGTCGATGGCCTGCTCATGGCGGAAGAGGTCATGGCGCCCGGGGACCTGCGCAACCTGGCCGCCCGGATACCTATCGTGGTCATCGCCGGACGGCGCGACGAGGCCTCCCTTGACGTGGTGGCCGCGGACAACCTGACCGGCATGATGGCGCTGGTCTCCCACCTGGTCGGGCATCATCGCTACCGCAGGCTGGTCTTCGTCACCGGGCCGAAGGACGCGCCGGACGCCAGGGAACGGCAGGCCACCTTCGAAGAAGGGGTGCTCGCCAGCCGGAACGGCGTCATCGAGCAGGTCATTCACGGGGACTTTTCCGAGAGCAGCGGCGCGGCGGCGGCCAGGGTGCTGCTCGACCGCGGGTCGATGCCCGAGGCGGTGGTGTGCGCCAACGACCAGATGGCCATCGGGGTGCTGCGCGAGTTGGCCCGGGCCGGCGTCAACGTCCCGGGGGACGTGGCGCTGACCGGGTTCGACGACGTGTACCCGAGCCGGGTCGTCGACCCGCCGCTGACCACGGTGAGCCAGCCGGTGCGCGAGCTCGGCACCCGGGCCGCGCAGCGCCTGCTGGCCAGGATCACCGACCCGGCGCTGCCGCCACGGGCGGAGATACTCCCGACCAACGCCGTCATCCGGGCCAGCTGCGGATGCCGGCCTACCCAGGGGGACCACTAGCGAGCGGAGGACCAAGCGGCCATTCCCCGAAAGGAGAAAACGTCATGCACCAACAACTCAACTGGCTGACGGGAGCGGGGGAAGGAGCTGGTTTGCCCAGACGTAGGAGGGTGCGGACCGCCTGCGTCGCGGTCATCACCGCGCTCGCCCCGGCGGCCGTGTTCCTCGCCTCCGCCGCGACCGCGCCGGCCGCGTCGGCCGGCACGGTCCCGCCGCCGCCGTCCGGGTGGACCACCGCGTTCAGCGACGGCTTCACCGGCGCGGCCGGGTCAGGCGTGGATTCCAACTGGACCTACGACCAGGGCACCCAGTACAACGGCACCGGCTGCACGGCCAACTGGGGTACCGGCGAGGTGGAGACGAACACCAACTCGACCGCCAACGTCTCCGAGGACGGCAACGGGCACCTGAACATCACCCCGGTGGACTCCGGCGGCTCGTGGACCTCGGGCCGGATCGAGACGGTGGCCGACAACTTCGAGGCGCCGGCCGGCGGCGAGATGGAGGTCAGCGCCTCGATCAAGCAGCCCAACCCGGCCAGCGGACTCGGCTACTGGCCCGCGTTCTGGATGCTGGGGGCCGGCTTCCGCGCCAGCGGAGCCGGGACGTCGGGCACGATGAACTGCTCGGGCTGGCCGTCCGTCGGCGAAATCGACATCATGGAGGACGTCAACGCGCTGTCGGAGGTGTCCGGCACGCTGCACTGCGGCGTGGATCCCGGCGGCCCGTGTAACGAGACGGACGGGCTCGGCAGCGGCCTGGTGGCCTGCTCGGGCTGCCAGACCGGTTACGACACCTACTCGGTGATCGTCAACCGCACCAACACCAGCAACGAGTCGATCACCTACTACCTGAACGGCAACGCGTACTACACGGTGACGGAAAGCCAGGTCGGCACGTCCACCTGGCAGGCCGCGGTCGACCACGGGTTCTTCCTGATCCTGAACAACGCCATCGGCGGCGCTTACCCGAACGGCGTGTGCAACTGCTCCACCCCGACCAGCTCGACCAGCTCGGGGGCCGCGATGAGCGTCAGCTACGTGGCCGTGTACACGACCGCCGGGAGCGGCGGCGGTGGCGGCGGCGGCGGGACGTCCTGCTCCACGACCGCCACGTCGGACATCTCCGCCGACTGCGACAACGCCAGCCATGGCACGATCAACATCACGTCGGCGACCGGCGACACGAACCCGTCCGGAGTGGACGGAAACCAGGCCTCCCAGCTCGTCAACGGCGATTACCTGGAGTACAACAGCATCAACTTCGGGTCCGGGTCCAGGCAGTTCGATGCCCGGGTGGCCTCCGGGGCCGCGGGCGGAGTGAGCGGGCTGGTGGAGGTGGTGCTTGACAGCCCGTCTAACGCCCCGGTCGGCAGTTTCGCGGTCGGGAATACCGGCGGGTGGACCTCGTGGAAAACGATCCCGGCGAACATCTCCACCGTCACCGGCACGCACAACGTCTACCTGGAGTTCGTCTCGGGCGCGGGTGGTAATCCGCCCTACGTCAGCCTGCACTACTTCAACTTCCCCACCTCCTAGCGGCTAGCGGCCATGCGCCGGGCCGGGTGCCGCGGCCAGCGGCACCCGGCCCGGCTCATCCCCGGTTTCCGGCCTCGACGGCGGGGTCCGCCGCGAATACATTGACCCCATGACGCGTGAGGCGGGTGAGGTGGCCGCGATGACGGCCACGCCCCGCCTGGAATTGGCCGCGGACCACGCCGACGAGCTCGGGGTCGCGCTCGCGGACGGAGCTCGCGCCCAGCACATCGACGGTGACCTGCAGGCCAGCAGGCAGAGTTTCGACCGCGCCTACCGGCTGGCCGCCGATGCCGGCGATGTGCCCGCCATGGCGCTGGCCGCGCTGGGCCTGGCCGGACTGTGGGTCCGCGAGCGCCGCACGGTGGCCGGCTCGGTGCTGCTCGAGGAGCGGCTGGCGCACGTGCTGGCCCGGCTGGACGCCGGCGATCCGCTGGCGCTTCGGGTCCGGGCCCGGCTGGCCGGGGAGGATGACTACGCCCGGGGCGAGCACGCGGCGATCCTGGCCGTGCTCACCGACGCCAGGGCGGCCGACGCCAGGGCGGCCGACGCCAGGGCGGGCGCCGATCCCGTCGCGCTGGCGGAGGCGCTGAGCATCGCCCACCACTGCCTGCTCGGTCCGGACCACGTCGAGTTGCGCGGGCAGCTCGCGGTCGAGCTGACCAAGGTCAGCGTCCGCACCCAGCGCCGCGGCGACTTGCTGATGGGCCTGCTGTGGCAGACGGTCGACGCCTTTTCCGCAGGCGATCCGCATGCGGGCCGCCTGCTGCGCGAGCTCCGGGATCACCTGTGCGAACGGAACCACCTGGTGGTCGGCTTCGTGGTCAGCGCCATCGAGGTGATGCTCGCCATCCGCGCGGGCCACCTCGAGGAGGCCGAATCGCTGGCCGTCAGCTGCGCCAACAGCGGCGCGGCGGCTGGTGACGTCGACAACGAATGGTGGTCCGCCGCCCAGCTGGTGACGATTCGCTGGTACCAGGGGCGTCTGGTGGAACTGCTGCCGATGCTGCGGGACCGGGCCCACTCCCCGGTACTCAGCGCGGTCGACGACTCCGCGACGGCCGCGCTGGCCGTCGCCGCGGCCCTGGACGGTGACCGGCGCACGGCGGCCAGTTTGCTCGCCGCGCTGTGCGGCCAGGACCTGGCTCACCTGCCCCGGTCCAGCAGCTGGCTGGTGACGATGAACGGCATCATCGAAGCCGCCTGCCTGCTGCGCGACGCGGTGCTGGCCGAACGGGCCTATGAGCTGCTCGCCCCGTATGCGGCCCTGCCGATGGTGGGCAGCCTCGGGGTCACCTGCTTCGGATCGGTCCATCAGGCCCTAGGGGTGGCCGCACTGACGTCGGGGCAGCTGGACCGGGCGGTCGATCACCTGCGGGCGGCGGTGCAGCACAACCTGGCCCTGGCGCACTGGCCCGCGGTGGTGGCGTCCCGGCAGCGGCTGACGCAGGCGTACACGAGGCGCCGCGGCCCGGGGGACACCCAGGCCGCCCGCCGCGAGCGGGAGCAGGCCACGAGCGAGGCGACGGCTCTGGGCCTACCGACCTTGGGCCTACCGGCTCTGGGCCGACCGACCCTGGGCCCACCCACCCTGGGCCCATCGACCCTGGGCCTACCGACCCTGGACCCATCGATCCTGGGCCCCCAGGCTCCGGAGGCGCTCGGACCCGGCGCCGGGGGGCGGGCCGGGAGCACCTTCGCGGACTGCCGCCGCGTCGGCCGTCAGTGGCGGCTGGCCTGGGGCGCGCGCAGCGTGCTGGTCGGGGACAGCATCGGCCTCGTGCACCTGGCCGTGCTGATCACCAACCCGCGTCAGGAAATCCCGGCCGCCGATCTGGTGATCGGGCTCGCCGTCCTGCGCCGCACCGGCGCCGCCCCGCATCCGGTTCTGGATCACGAGGCGATCGGCGAGTACCGGAACCGGATGAAACGGCTGGAGACCGAGATCGACCGGCTGGACGCGGGCGATGCCACCGACCAGGCGGCGCAGGCCCGGGCCGAACGCGACTGGCTTGCCGCCCAGCTCGCCAGCGCCGCCGGATTGGGCGGCCGCACCCGGTCCTTTCCCGACTCCGATGAGCGGGCCCGGGTCGCGGTGGGCAAGGCCATCCGCCGCGCCCTGGTCCGGATCGCCGAGGCTGACCCGGTCATCGGCGAGCATCTGCACCAGACCGTGCGCACCGGCGTGCGCTGCTCCTACTGGCCGGCCTGACCGCAGCCGCCTGACCGCAGCCACCCGGCCCGGCTGGCGGCCCGGGCGGGATGGAACGGGATGGAACGGGATGGACCGTCGCTGAGATGAAAGCCAACCCGTGCTAGGAGGAAGTCGTGGCGCTCCGTGACTCCATGCGTGAATCCGCCGGTCAGTACCTGCGACCCGGCGAAGAAATCCAGGCGGTGATCGGCGCCCAGACGGCGAGTCAGTGGCTCGCGGCGCTGACCGGGTTCCTGGTGTTCCTCGGCCTGAACCATTACCGGATCCTGGCCGTGACCCCGACCCGCATCCTGGTCCTGGATGCGGGCAAGACCAGCATGAAGCGGGCCCGCGGTGTGGTCACGGAGCTGCCGCGGTCGACCAGGCTCGGCCCGGGGACGGGAATGTGGCACCAGGTCCCGGCCGGCCGGGAGACCCTCCGGGTCCACCGTCGTTTCTTCAAGGACCTCGAGGCGGCCGACACCGCGGCCGTCGCCGCCTGACCGCGATGTGACACCCCCCTCCGTTCGGCCTCATTCTTATTAAGCCGAACGTAGGGGCCATACTGTTCCGGTGAGAGTGCTTGTGACCGGCGGGACCAGCGGGCTTGGCCACGCGATGGCCCGGGCCCTGGCCGCCGCGGGAGAGGTCGTCGTGCTCACCGGACGCTCCGCTGAGCGGGCGAGCCAGGTCGCCGCCGGGATTCCCGGTGCGGTCGGCATCGCCCTGGACGTGCGCAGCGAAGCGTCGGTGGCCCGCGCGGTGCAGGAGGCGTGGTCGCGGCTCGGCGGCCTCGACATGCTGGTGAACAACGCGGGCATCGGCATGCGCACCGTCAACCCGCGTTTCATGGCCGAGCCGCAGGGCTTCTGGCAGGTGCCGCCGGCCGGGTTCCGCGACGTGATCGAGACGAACCTGACCGGCTATTTCCTGGTCGCCCGCGAGATCACGCCGCGGCTGCTGGCCGCCGGGGGAGGCCGCATCGTCAACGTCTCGGTCAACCCCGCCACCATGACCAGGGCCGGGTTCGTTCCCTACGGACCGTCCCGGGCCGGGACCGAGGCGATGTCCCGGGTCATGGCGGCCGACCTGCGCGGCACCGGCGTGACCGTCAACCTGCTGCTGCCCGGGGGCGCGACCGCGACCGGCATGATCCCGGCGGAAGCCCCGGCCGGGAACATGACCCTGCTTGACCCGGCGATCATGGGGCCGCCCATCGTCTGGCTCGCCTCGGCTCAGGCGGCCGGCGTCCACGACGAGCGCATCGTCGCCACCGAATTCGCCGACTGGCTGCGCGCCCGCCCGGACGCCATGACCCGCTTACGGGCGCCACGGCATGATGAGAACATGGCTTTGCAGCTAGCCGGGGAAGAGCCCGAGGCCGGACCGTGGCGGGTGGTGTTGCTGAGCACGGTCGTCAATGCGGTGACCAGGCGGCGACCGGACCAGAGTGGTGCTGGCCGTCCGTCCGTGCTGGCCATAGACGGGCGCAGCAACAACGGCAAGACCACGCTGGCGGCCCGGATCAGCGAGCTGGTGCCGGGATCTGCTGTCATCCACACCGACGACATCGCCTGGGAACACTCCCGCTTCGGCTGGGCCGACCTGCTGATGGACGGGATCCTGGTGCCCGTGCATCAGGGTCAGGCGGTCAGTTACCGGCCGCCGCGATGGGACTCCCAAGGCCGGGAAGGATCTATCGAGGTCCCTCAAGGCTGCCCGCTGCTGATCATCGAAGGAGACGGCGCCGGGCGCCGCGAGGTGGCCCACCTGATCGACGCCCTGATCTGGGTGCAAGCCGACGAGAGGGTGACCGGACGGCGCGCTGCCGCCCGAGCGGCCAATCCTCCGGCGGCCGACCTGGCCAACAGGGCCGCTGACGGGGCGCCGTTCGACGAGGACGAGTGGATGGCCGAGGAAATACCCTTCAACACCGCCCAGCGGACCTGGGAACGCGCCGGCATTATCGTCTGCGGCACGCCGCAGATCTCCTCCGACCCGAGCACGGAAGTCGTCATCGCGCCGCCTCCGGACACCCCCTGAGCGAAATGGCCTAGGCCGCCGAGGCCAGCCGCAGGCCCAGCTGCATCACGGAGATCATGGCCAGGGTCGACTCGGCCCCCTGGTTGCGGTTGCGGCCGGCCCGGCCCAGGCCGTCGCAGCCGCCGCCGGTGCGGTCGTCAAGCAGCGGAACCCTGGTGTCGTTGTCGCCCAGGAACCACGCCACCGCCAGCTCGACGCCGCTCAGCCAGCTGCTGTCGCCGGTGACGGTGGCCGCCCGCATGCAGGCATCGGCCAGCGCGGCCACCTCGATCGGCTGCTGGTCGAAGGCCGGGCGGGGCTCCCCGAGGCTCCAGCCCCCGGTCGGCACGACCGACAGGTGACCGTTCCGCGTCTCGACGGCGAGCAGCCAGCCGAGCATCCGCAGGCCGTCTCGCAGCAGCTGGCCCCGGCCGAGCTTCTCGCCCGCCACGATGAGGGCCTCGGCGATGGCCGCGTTCGCGTAGCGGAGCCTGGGTTCTGGCCAGGGCCACTGCGGGTCGGCCGGAGGTTCGCCGATGACGGCGGCCGCCCCGTCGAGCAGGGTGAGCGCGCCCGCGTGGTCTGGCCACTTGCCGAGTATCTCGGCCGCCCCGAGCGCCGCGAACGCCATGGCACGCGGCCAGGGCGAGGAAACCTGTGCGCAGCGGTCGAAGCCGGCCAGCGATTCCTCGCGCATGCCCGCGGTCGGCCCCCGCGCGGCGGCGGTGCCCAGCCCCCACAGGCAGCGGCCCCAGCAGTCTTCTGTTCCGGGCTGGCCGTGCCACCGGCGGTCGTAACCCAGGCGGTTACGGACCTTGCCGTCGGGTCCCTGAGCCTGGCCCAGGAAGTACAGATAGCGGCGCCCCAGGGTGATCAGCTCCTGGGCGGGGGCCGGCTCCCGGCACACCACGACCAGGCCGCGGGCCACGTCGTCCACGCAGTAGCCGTGCTCATGCCGGGGCACGATGCCCTCGGCGTGCTCGAGCAGGCCGATGTGATCGGTCATCCGCAGCAGATGCCGGAACGGCACGATCCGGTCGCTCACAGCGGGATTCCTGTCTTAGTCCTAGTGATCGGTGTCATGGTGTGATAGCCGGGGAGGCTGGCTGAGAGGGCCTCGCGTGCTCGCTGACATCCCGAACAGTGGCTGAGCGTTCTCCGCGGCCTCGCGTAGTGAACGCAGCTTCAGGATAGCCCCAGAACGATCCCCGCTCGTCGCCCGCGACGGCCGATGGTGAGCCGTGGCCAAAGCTGTGATCTACTGAGGACCCGGAAATGAGCCGGAAATCGCTGGGAAGGCGCATACTAGTAGTGATGAAGCCTGCCCGCGCCGCGAACCGACGCTTCCTGCCAGATAGTCCCTTCAATAACAGGCCTGCGGATCCACCGGTGGAGCAGTATGCCGTGCAGGACCAGGTCAGCCACGACAAGTACGGGCTTGGCCGGGTCATCCTCATCGAGGACGACTCCGCTCTGGTCGTTGACTTCGGTTCGCGCCAGGTGCGGATCATGTGGCCGTTTGCGAAGCTGACCAAGCTCTGAATGGACAAGGCGGCCGCCGGCCTTCCGCCGCCGCTGACGGTCCAGACGTCTTCTGCTGACGTCTCCCGCCAAGTCCCGCTGGCCAAGCCCCTGCTGCGCGGCTGGATGCACCTGGCCTGGTTCGAGGCCTCGCTCGTGCTCGGAACCCTGATGCTGGCCCGGTCCCACGGGGCGGTGCGGATCGCGGCGCTGGCCATCTTCGCGGCCAGCGTGAGCGCGATGTTCGGGGTCAGCGCGCTGTACCACCGCGGTGACTGGACCGAGGCGTGGCGACGCCGCCTGCAGCGCCTGGATCACGCGATGATCTTCCTTCTTATCGCCGGCACCGCCACGCCGGCCTTCCTCCTGGCGACCCGCGGCGCCTTCCGGATTACCTGCCTGATTGTCATCTGGGCGCTCACGCTCGTGGCCGGGGCCATCCACATGGTCTGGATGGGGGCACCCGAACTCCTCGTCGGCTCGACGTTCGTCGGACTCGGCTGGGTCGGCGGTCTCGCCCTCCCGGCGGTGTGGCTGCATTCGGGCGTCGCGGCGGGAACGCTGATGCTTGCCGGCGGCCTGCTCTACACCGCCGGAGCGCTCTCTTACCGTCGCCGCAGGCCCGATCCTTATCCGTCCGTCTTCGGCTACCACGAGGTCTTTCACGTCTATGTCTGTGCCGCCGCGACCTGTCAGTACATAGCCATCGCGCTGTTTATCACCTGACCGGCACCGGGCGCATATTCGGACAATATTTTCAATACCTATAAAGGCCGTGATAGCGGTCCGGCCGGACCGGGTCCATTTTGCCGCTTTTGCCGATTCGCGCCCAGTTTCCCCATTGGTAGGAAAACGCGCCAACCTGCACCTGACGTGCGTTAACGCCGTTACGGCGGGCAAGTCCTAAAACCATCCGATGCCAAACTTGGTTTTTGTAGCCCAAGCCGCTTGGCCGAGCGGTAATGTGATCTTCGCCGCCAGGTCGGCGACAGGCCAACATGACGTTACGCCGGAGGAAACCTGCCACCCGATCCGGCGCGGCCGTGGCCTTCTGCTTTGCTTCTGCCCCCCGGGCCGCCCTGAACGACACCATGATCAACCGAAAGACCGCCCCCCGGTCCCATGGCCAACTGTGGTATCAGACGCCACGGAAACCGGTGACGGACTTCCCCTGTCCTCCCGAAGGAGGCGCGTTATGGAAGACACTACTGTCTCACGCATAGGTCGCGCGAGCGTTTCTGACGCAAATGCGCGCCGTAGGATTTCGGGCCCCGCCCTTCGTTGCGCTGACGAGGACGAACTCCTGGCGCGGGTGCTCATTACCAGCTGGAGTTTGGCCACCGGCCGGACGTTGCGCATGGGCGTCTCGCCGCAATTGCTTACCGAGGAGGAATTGATCAGTTTCTGGGCCGACGACCAGTGAGTCAGCCCCCCGTCGCGCTGACCTCCGGCCAGCGCGAATGGCTCCGGGTGCGGTCTTACCTGCAGGAGCATCGGC
>JBEKKH010000087.1:0-18788 GCA_050010815.1 Streptosporangiaceae bacterium
GGGAAAAGCACCTGGAGCGTCATCTTGTGGCTGTCGCCGATCGTCTTCGTCGTGTGGTGCGTCCTGGCGGGCCTCAAGAGCTTCCGGCGAGCCGATGAGTACCAGCAGCGCGTGCAGCTCGAGGCCATGGCGGTGGGCTTCGGCGCGGTGATGATCACGACCACCGTCTTCCTGCTGCTCGAATCCGCCCCGATCAAGGCGCCCGGGGCCCTGAGCTCCGACCCGGGCGGCCTGGTCTGGGCGGCCGGCTACCTCGGGTGGATGGGCACCATCTGGTTCAGGTCACGAGCGGCCCGGTGAACAACCGGCTGCGCGAGCTACGCGCCGTCCGGCGCTGGAGCCAGGCCGACCTGGCGGACCGCCTCGACGTGTCCCGGCAGACGATTAACGCGGTGGAGACCGGGCGCTACGACCCGAGCCTGCCGCTCGCCTTCAAGATCGCGGAACTGTTCGGCCTGCCCATCGAGTCACTGTTTTCCCCCGGATCCGACGACACAGGACAGCCGCGATGAGGGCGGGGGAACGATGGAACTCCGGGCCGGCCCAGGCCGGCACAACGGTTCAACGGTTCAACGGTTCAACGTGCCGGGCGGTCCGGGTGGTGCAGGCCGCGGCATTGGCGCTACATGGTACGAAATCCGGTGGCGGCGGCGTGGCCCGGGCCGCTACGTTCGATCCGGTGAGCGTTGCTGCTGACTTTCTTGCCGCTTATGACACCCAGTTGCGAGCGGCTGAGGTGTCCGGTCTTCCCGCAGGTGTCTACGCGGAAGCCGATCCGCCGATCACCCGGATCGTGGGCCAGCATCGCGGGTTCGTCAGCGGTCCCGCCGATCTCGGGGTTGACGGCCCGGCGCTTGAGGCCCTGATCGCCCGTCAGCGGGAGTTCTTCGGGGCCCGCGGCGAAGCAGTCGAGTGGAAGACACGCGGTCACGACCGGCCGTCCGGCATCCCCGAGCGGCTGCTGGCGGCCGGGTTTGTCCCTGAGCCCCGGGAGACTGTGCTCGTCGGCCTGGCCAAGGACCTGGCGGCCGGCGCGTCGGCTCTCCCGCGGGGAGTCACCATCGACCAGGTCACCGAGGAAACGGGCATCCGCCGGATCGCCGCCCTGGAGTCCGACGTATGGGGCGAAGACTGGTCCTGGCTGGCCGAGGACCTGCTCGGGCGAATGCGCCAGGGGCACACCACCGTGTTCGCCGCCGAAGCCGGCGGCCGGGTCGTGTCCGCGGCGTGGCTGGTGCTCAAACCAGGCACCGAGTTCGGCGGGCTGTGGGGCGGCTCGACGCTCAGCCCGTGGCGAGGACGCGGGCTGTACCGCGCTCTGGTCGGCCGCAGAGCCGCCCTGGCCGCCGAGCTGGGTGTCCGTTATCTCCAGGTCGACGCCACGGACGACAGCCGTCCCATCCTCGAGCGACTGGGACTCGTTCCGGTCACGACTACCACTCCTTACGTCTGGACGCCCTAATGGGGTGCTAGCTGATGGCCTGGAAGGAGGGGCGGCCGTCAGCGACCGGAGCGCCGGCTGGCCGGGAGTTTTGGCCACCGAATGCCTGGTCCTGGTGTGACGGGACAGCGCATGTGTGGCTGTAGTGGGGCCCGGTCGGGGCGGTGATTGTGGTGGATCCGGGCTCCGTGGTGGATCCGGTGCATCCCGCGAGGGAGGGCTCCGTGGTGGATCCAGTGCAGACCGCGTTCTACTCGCACCTGCTGGCCGGCCTGCAGGGGGCCGCGCCGCGGTGGACGCACCTGGCGCTGGGCTACGGGAGGTTCGTCCCGTTCAGGTGAACGACTGTGCGGCCTGCGAACGGCAGACGCGGCGGCGGCTGGAGACGGCCATCGGGGCGGGTCCGGCGGCTGAGGTGTACCCGGAGCCGGTCGAGCACTGTGCCATCTGCCGGTGGCGGGAGCTGTGCCGCGGCCGCAGGCGGAACGACGATGACCTGTCGCTGGCAAGCCCGACTGCAGGTGACCAGCCAGGACGAGGGGGTCATCCGGTACGAGCTGCTGGCCCCAGAACGGGACACCGACGGCGCGCTGGTCGGCAACCGCGGGCTGCTCGCGCCGCCGGAAATGTCGGCGTGGGTCTCTATGGTGTCGCTGTAGGTAAGGAGGACAGCCATGCTAGCAGGAACCCTGATCGCGGAGAGCCTGCGACCTGGCACGACACTCGACGAAGTAACGCTGACCGTACGCAAGATCGTGCGGCATGCCCCCAGCGGCATCACCGAAGACCAGCCACCCATCTGGACCAACATCGATTTCGAGATCGCCGATGCCGACGGCGATGCGCTCGCCAGCGCGCTGGCCGCGACGCTTGACGAGCGCGGGTGGTACGCGAATTACGAATCTGCCACGGAGGCCTTCGTCGTCTTCCCCGGGCAGGTCTTCCGCTACGCGCGCGGAGACGCGGCCGGCCGAGCGCGGGCGCAGGCACACGGGCGGCTATGTGGCATTCCCGAACCACAGCTGGACTGGACGGTCTGATCCCGCCAACTGGACCTGGTTCTGGCGCCAGCAGATCGGGACAACTTCCACCGTCGGCTGCCAACGCCTGCTGAGCAGACCGTTCATGATCCGCTGGCCATGCCGCGGACGGCCATGCCGATGGCGGTGCGGACGACATCGATGAGGTCCAGGGATGCGCTGGTGTGGCGGGCCCAGTGCAGGACGGCGGCTCGTTCGGCTCCGGTGACCACGGCGGCGAGCACCTGGGGTTCGAGCTGGCCTTCGTCGGCGCCGGTGCGGCGGGCGATGGCGGCGGCCAGGGCGGTCTCGGCGGCCGCGGCGGCCTTGAGGTACTCGCCGTACAGGGCCGGCTCGGTGGCGACCAGGGCCCGGAAATCGCGGAGCCAGCCAGGGGGCAGGCCGTCCAGCTCGTCCTGCTCGTACATGCCGGCCATGGTGGCGGTGAGGGCGTCGGCGAGGGGTTCCTGCGGCGGGCGGGCGGCCAGGCGGGCCGCGAGGCGGGCTGCCCGCCAGGTGGCCGGCCAGGCGATCGCGGCTTCCTTGCTGGCAAAGTAGTTGTTAAAGGTCCGGGGCGAGACACCAGTCGCCGCCGCGATCTGCGGGACCCGGACGCCCGCCAGGCCATGCTCCTTGGCGAGCTCGAACGCGGCCAGGGACAGGTCCAGGCGGGTCTGCTCCTTCTGCTGGTCGCGGCGGCGCACCGGGGGCTGCGGGAGGGCCGGCTGCGGCGATGTCGTGGTGTCCATGCTGTGCCCTCCGTGGTGGCGTGTTGGCTAGGCCCGGTCTCGCCGGCGCTGCAGGTACCGGATCAGCTTGCGGATGAGGAAGATCATGTCGTCACCTCCCCGCCAGGGCGTGCGCCGGGGTGCGCAGCAGGGTCCGCAGCGCGGTCGCGAACGAGACGGGGTGCTGGATCATCCCGGCGTGATGGCCCGGCACCTCGGCCAGCGGCGTGCCGAGGTGCCGGGCCAGCCGCTCGGGCTCACCCGGCTCATCGCCCGGCCTGGGAGGTGCTGCGCCGACGGCGGTGGACGAACTGGACGACCGACAGGGCCAGGAACGGGGCGCTCATCACGATCAGCAGGGTCGAGTGCTCGGCCAGTCCGAGGGCGAGGAAGACGATGTTGGAGAGGGCGCTCAGGACGGCGCCGAGGACCGGGTAGCGGTGGTTGATGAGGAACAACATGGGTGGCTTCCTTCCGCGAGGGCGGGCTGGCCGGGTTGATATGGCCTGAGCGTAACAGTTTCTTGCGTACCACGCAAGTGGTGCGTGGCACGCAATTAAATGCTTTGGCGGGGAGGGTGGCGGGCACGCACCGCGAGAGGGCGGCCCGGTAACGGCTATTGACCATAACTTAAAAGCTATGTACCATAGCGCCATGGAGATGGTCCAGAGCCTAGCGGCGCCGGGCCAGCTGCCTGGCCCGGCCCCCCAAGGACGAGCCGCCTACGGATCTCAACCGGAAGGACCGGGCACAATGGCTACCAACTCACCGAGCATCGAGGTACGGGAGCTGACCAAGGCCTACGGCAAGACCGTCGCCGTGGACCACCTCAGCTTTGACGTCCACCCCGGACGGGTCACCGGGTTCCTCGGCCCGAACGGCGCGGGCAAATCCACGACGCTGCGCATGATCCTCGGCCTGGACAATCCCACGGCAGGATCGGCGCTGATCAACGGACGGCCGTTCGCGGACCACCGGCAGCCCCTCTTCGAGGTCGGCGCCCTGCTGGACCCCAAGGCCTTTCATCCCGGCCGCAGCGCGGCCAACCACCTGCGCTGCCTGGCCCTGGCCAACGGGATCGACCAGCACCGCGTCGAGGCGGTCCTGGACCTGGCCGGCCTCACCGCCGTGGCCGCCAAGCGGGCCGGCGGGTTCTCCCTCGGGATGGGGCAACGCCTCGGGCTCGCCTCCGCCCTCCTCGGCGACCCCGACATCTTGATCCTCGACGAGCCCATCAACGGGCTCGACCCCGAGGGCGTCCTGTGGATCCGCACCCTGCTGCGCTCCCTGGCCGCCGAAGGCCGCACCGTGCTTGTCTCATCGCACCTGATGAGCGAGATGGCCCTCACCGCTGAGCATCTCATCGTCATCGGCCAGGGGCGTCTGCTGGCCGACGACAGCGTCGAAGCCGTCATCGCCGCCAGCGGCCACAACACCGCCCGGGTTCGCTCCCCCCAGGCCGGGCGCCTGGCCGCCTTGCTGACCGCCCGCGGCGCCGTCTCCACCGTCACCGGCACGGGCGAACTGACCGTCACCGGCGTGTCCACCGACACCATCGGAGACCTCGCCGCCGCCAACGCCATCACCATCCACGAACTGTCCCTCCAGCGGGCATCGCTCGAAGCCGCCTTCATGGACCTCACCCACGACAGCGTTCAGTACCGCCCAAGCACGCACGTCACCGCCGCCCGCACTGAAGAAAGCGCAGCCTGATCATGACCGCTACCACCGTCGTTCCCGCCGCGGAAGCCCCCGCCCTGATCGCTTCGACCCGCCCGCCGGTCCTGCCCAACCTGCTGCGCTCGGAGTGGGCCAAGGTCCGCAGCGTCCGCTCGACCTACTGGACCCTGGCCGCCGCCGTCGCCGCCATGATCGGCTACGGCGCCATCAACAGTGCCTCCCATGCCGGCGTTCGCCCCGGAAGCTTCGACCCCATCCTGATGAGCCTGTCGGGGGTGCTGCTCGCCCAGCTCGCCATCGGCGTCCTCGGCATCTTGGTGATCACCACCGAGTACTCGACCGGGATGATCCGCTCCACCTTCGCCGCCGCCCCGCAGCGGCATTCGGTCATCATCGCCAAGGCCGGCGTCCTCGGCGCGGCCGCCTTCACCGTCGGCACCGTGGCCAGCTTGATCGCCTTCCTGTCCGGCCAGGCCATCATGGGCGCCAACGGGGTCAGCCTCGCCTCACCAGGCGCGCTGCGTTCGGTCATCGGTATCGGCCTCTACCTCGGCCTCCTGAGCATCTTCGCGGTCGCCCTCGGCACCATCATCCGGCGCAGCGCCGGCGCCATCGCCGCCCTGGTCGGGCTGATCCTCATCCTGCCCGCCCTGCTGCTGACGCTCCCCGCCTCGCTGCAGGACACGGTGGTCAGGTTCCTGCCGGGCAACGCCGGGCAGGCCATCTTCACCACCGGCCAGGACACCTCCACCCTGTCCCCCTGGGCCGGCCTGGCCGTGTTCGCCCTCTACGCCGCCGCCGCCCTCACCCTGGCCCTGGTCATCCTGCGCCGCCGCGACGCCTGACACCAGCCGTCCCTTAACAGGAGATACAGCGATGCACGACCTGCGAATCGCCGATAAGGTGAACCACCGTGCCTAGAGTCGGCCTTACCGAGGCCCGGGTGCTCGACGAGGCCGAGCAGCTGGCCGACGAGGTCGGCCTGTCCCACCTCACCCTCGCCGCTCTGGCCGAGCGCCTCGGCGTACGTTATCCGTCGCTGTACAAACACGTCGATGGCATGGACGGCCTGCAACGCGGCATCGCCATCCGGGCCAAGCACGAGCTGGCCGGAACCCTCGCCCGGGCCACTGTCGGCCGGGCGCGCGGCGACGCCATCGTCTCCGTGTCCCACGCCTATCGCAACTGGGCGATCAAGCACCCCGGCCGCTATACCGCCGCCCAGCGGGTTCCCACCCCCGGGGACACCGAGATGGAGGCCGCCGACTGGGCCTCGGTGGAGATCATCGGTGACATCCTGGCCGGCTACCACCTGCAAGGCGACGACGTCATCGACGCCATCCGGGCATTGCGCGCCGCCTTGCACGGCTTCGTGACCCTCGAGATCACCTTCGTGCACCCGGCCGACATCGACCGGAGCTTCGGCCGCCTGGTCCAGGGCCTGGCCACCGCGCTGGCCAACTGGGCCGACAGCGACGGACTAGACCGGCCCTAGCCGCACCGCTGGCTTTCCGCGACCTGTGAGACAAAGTTCTTCACCGCGGGAAAAGCGAGGTCCGTACGGTCGCGGAAGATGGTGTGGCGGGCACGGGGAAGGCGCACGAAGCGGGTGGTGGCCGCCGGCAGCTGGCTGGCTAGTTCCTCGACCACAGGCAGCAGGCAGACGGGATCGTCCTCGCCGGCAATGACCAGCACGGGGCAGCGGACGGCCTGGGGTACCTCGGGGCCTGGGGTAGCCCGGGGGCCCGCTCGCTAGTCGCTGGTGGTGCAGGTGGCTCCGCCGACGGTCACGGTGATCCGGGCGCCGGGCCGGGGGCCGTTGAGGTAGATGAGCGCGTAGCCGGAGCCGTTGGTCTGGTAGCCGTGTGAGTAGCCGGCCGCCTTGGCGGTGGCCTCCTGGCCGGGCCGGTTGGAGTGCACGTAGACGTTGTTCTCGTCGCGGGTGGCGTTGTACACGCTCGCGGTGGCCGTGCACCTGGCGCCGGAGCTGGGCGGCGGTGAGTAGGCCGTGGCCCTGGCGTAGTCGGCGGCCAGGGTGGCGCTTATGGCGGCCACGATGTGCGCGTTGCCGGTGAGGATGCCCAGTTCGCGGTTGTAGCCGAGGCTGGCCACGGAGAAGTTCTGCGAGCCCGCCAGCACCCGCTGGCCGGGCCGCCCGGCGTCGGCAACGATGACCTTCGCGTGGATGTACAGGGCGCTGGCCTTGTCCTGGTAGAGCCGGATGTGCGCGCCGGCCCCGGCCAGCGCGGCGAAGGCCTGGTCCCATTCGGAGTCGGCGGTCATCGTGATGGTCACGTGCACGCCGCGCCTGGCCGCGGCGGCCAGGGCGGCGGTGACGGCCGGGTCGTCCATCTCCTCGTCTTCCGCTGCCAGCGTGTGCTTCGCCCCGCCGATGACCGACAGGACTTCATGCTTCGCGTTCGTCGGCGACCACACCAGGTCAGCGCCATCCGGCGGGGTGATGGCCCGCCCGGCGAAGTCGGCGTCGAAGGTGGCGGCGATGGCGGCGACGTCGGCACGGCCGGTGTCGATGACGGCGAAGTCGCGGGTGCCGCGATAGTCGCGGGCGACCAGGTTCAGGGTCATGATGACCGAGGTGGCGTTGTCGACGGTAAGGGTCTTCTGATGGTAGGTGGTGCCGGCCCGGGCCCACCGGACGTGGACGCGGTGGGCGCTGAGGTAGTCATAGGCAGCCGTGTCGGCGGACTTCTCCAGGTGCTGGTCGAGCAGCACCCGGACGTCGACGCCGCGGGCGGCGTCCGAGGCCAGGTCCGCTTCCGCGGTGGGGTCGGCCAGCTCGTACATGGTCAGGTCGACCGAGGACCTCGCCCCGGTGATGAGCTTATAGACCGGCCCGATCCCGGATCCCGGCTCGGTCAGCAGCCGCAACGATGCCGCCGGACTCGACGAACGCCGCACGGCGGCCGACTCCACCGTGACGGACCGGGACGCGACCGCTGACTCACCCGCGACCGCGGTCCGCGCGACCTGCCCGGCGGCCGCGCCGTGGCCCGGCACCGGGTTGGAGCACGCAGCCACGCTCCCGCCCAACCCGGCCGCCGCCAGCATTATCAGGATCTTCCTGTACATATCACCGTGCTCCGCCCCGCTCCGGTACCTGCCATCGTCCGGCCACAATGTAGACCCTGCAGAGCCTGCGCTAGACGGAGGATCTAGTCGGCGGTATCGTTACATGTAACAAAGGGAGGTCGTAGATGGCCGACACCGACTCACGGTGGCGCGTCCGTGCGCACCGGGAGCGACTGCGCGCGCAGGGCCTGCGGCCGGTACAGATCTGGGTTCCGGATGTTAACGCTGAGGGCTTCGCCGCAGAGGCGCACCGGCAATCGCGTGCGGTGGCCGTCAGCGATGCTGCCGACGATGACCAGGCCTTCGTGGATTCAATATCGGAGTGGCCTGAGCCGTGAAGCGAGCCGAGATCTGGACGGTCTCGGGCGGAGCGGACTACACCGGCAAACCGCGGCCTGCGGTAATCATCCAGGATGATCACTTCGATACCGATTCGGTCACGCTATGCCCATTCACCACCGACCCGACGGACGCTCCACTGTTCCGCCTCCTGATCGAGCCGGATCAGGGCAACGGCCTGGAAGTACCCAGCCGGGTCATGGTGGACAAGGTCACCACCGTACGCCGGTCCAGGCTCGGCACGAAGGTCGGGATGCTTGATGACGCCAGCGTTCTTCGGCTCAACCGGGTGCTGGTCGTTTTCCTAGGCATCGCCAGCAGCACGTGATCCGCCATGACCGATGAGACCGAACGGGCAGTGGCCTTACGGTCCGGGCCCGGGGAGGATCGAAGCCGAGTCGCTCCGGCAGAGGCGAGTGAGCGCGGACAGTATCGTCAGCCCGCCTGGCCGGACACAAATGTCTGGCCGACGGACCTTCGGCAGCACCGCGCTCAGGGGTCCCGGCCTGGCACGCCATTTGTGGCTTGCACTTTCGCCCTCAACGCCGCCCTCCAGGTGGTGTTCGCGATCACCGGCGGCGCGCTGCGAGGTTCGCTGACCTTCTACGGCAAGCTGTCCTGAACGCTGGCGGCCCGCCGCCTGGCGGCCCGCTGGGCTCTGCGGCAAGGAAGTCGATGTGCCGTTGCACCCCTTAGAGGCAATGCGGTGGCACTTCGACTTCCTCGCTGCGCCTCGGCGGCCGGGGGCGGGCCTGCCATTCGGGGCGGGTGATGCGGTAGAGGAGCCAGTCGCGGTTGAACTCGGTCAGGGAGCCGGCGAGCCTCCAGCCGACTCGCTGGAAAACCGTTTGCATCGCCACGTTCGCGGGATCCGTGGGCGCCTCGACGACCTCGGCTGCCGCCCGATCGAAAAGCCAGTCCGCCAGGAGCGCGAGCGCCTCGCGTCCGTGGCCCCGACCGCGTGCGTCTTCCCGCAGGCCGATGCCTACCTCGAAGGTGCCAGGCGAGAGCGGACGGCCGGGGGGCACGAAGGTCTGGATACGCCCGATGGACACCCCGCCCAGGTCGATGGCGAGATCGAGCCAGCCAGCTTCCAGCCGGCCCGATCGCTGGAGCCTGGCCCGAAAGCCGGCCTCATCGGGAAGTTCGGCGATGGTCATGGGGTCGGCGGTGACCATGGCGTGCCATTCCTCGTCGATCTCCCGCGGCCGCAGCGCCCTGAGCACCAGGTGCGGGCCGCAGATCCGGACGTCCGGAATACCTGCGGTCGCGTCCTGCCCCTGCCCGGCATCCATGGTCCCCAAGATAATCGGCCCAGCCCGGAACGGCCGATCCCGGCTGGGCTATACACCCGCTGGGTCGTCCAGGACCTTGCGGAAGTAGACGGCGGATTCCTCATAGCCAAGCGCGCGGTAGAAGGGCGCGGCCCGCCGGGTCGCCAGTGCGATCAGTGCGCATCCCTGAGCGGCGGCCCACTGCTCGAATGCGCTCATCAGCGCCCGGCCGGTGCCGTGGCCCCGATCCTGGTGGCGGACGAGGATCTCCTCGACCCAGCCCACCGCTCCGTTGGCGTACAAGGTGAGGTGACGGAAGCCAAGGAGGTAACCCAGACGCTCCTGTCCGTCCGCCGCCAGGAGCAGGCAGGCGCCGTCCGCAGCGAGCAGAGCCGGGTAGTTACGGTCGAACTCCGGCCGGGAGAACGTAAACGAGCGCGCTAGCTCAGCGGCCAGGTCCGCCACCGCAGCGGCGTCGTCCGTGGTGGCGCGCCTGACCTGGCACCGCGTACCGCTCATCGTCCGGGCGGGTCCGGCTCCGGCTCCGGGTCCGGGTCCGGGTCCGGGTCCGGGTCCGGGTCCGGGTCCGGGTCCGGGTCCGGGTCCGGCAAAGCGAGCCACTGCGCCCACGACAGGTCGCGGCCGATATAACGCGGATGGGTAAAGGGCCAGGCCGCGACGATCCACCGAGGCACCAGCGCGTCCAGCTCGCGCTCAAGGCCGGTGCCGACCTGGCTGTCCACCACCCACCACGGGCACCACGGTGGGGTAGCTGAAATCAGCCGGCAGCCAGACCATGGCCCCAGTCTTGCCCGGATCGTCGCTGCGCGTCTAGGGATGCGGATCTGATGGCTGGCGTCGTTCGAGCGCGGCCAGCCGGAGCTCGAGCTGGTCAACCCGGTGCCGGAGGATCTCAAGCTGGGCCTCGTCGGCGAGCCGCCGCTGCGCGGTGTGGCGCAGTCGCGGGGAGGCCTCGGCACGCGCGGCGACGAGCGCGAGCGGCACCAGTCGCTGCGGACCGTGCGGCCCGTCGACCAGCCGGGACGGGATCTGCCCGTCGCGGTACCAGCTGCGCAGGGCGGCACGGGAGGCGCCGGTGTCGGCGGCCGCCCGTTCAAGCGTCACCCAGTCCGAGCCCTCGAGCTGGGCCGTCAGCTCGAGTTCGAGTTCCCAATCGTCGAGCCGGTCCTCCCAGTCCATGACTCCATGATCCTTTCACTCAATACGCTTAACCATACTAATAGCATGGTATTGACAGGGTTTCGAGCATGCTGCACGGTGGTCTCATGTTTGAGCGATTCACCAACCACGCCCGGCACGTTGTCGTGCTTGCCCAGGAGGAAGCCCGGCGGCTGCACCACAACTACATCGGCACCGAGCACGTGCTACTCGGCCTCCTCGGCGAGTCCGGCGGGCTCGCGTCCCGCGTCCTCGGGGGTTTCGGGATGTCGCTTGAGGACGCCCGCGAAGAGGTGAAGGCCATTATCGGCACCGGTAAGAAAGCCCCCAGCGGGCACATCCCGTTCACCCCGCGCGCGAAGAAAACCCTCGAGTACGCGCTCCGCGAGGCCGTGCAACTGCACCACACCTACATCGGCACTGAGCATATTCTGCTCGGAGTTATACGGGAAGGCGATGGCGTCGGGGCAAAGATCCTGAGGCAGCACTCCCCCGATCTCATGCCGATCCGGATGGCCGTGCTCGACGGGCTGCCCCCGGGGTCGGCCGAGTCCCCCCGGGGCCGCCGCTGGCTGCGCCGCCGCTCCGGAGCGGACCTCGGCGAGACGCCCGAGCCAGGGGAGCATGCGGAGCTACGCACCACGCCGGCCGCCGACGTCAGCCTGAGCGAAGCCGCCCGGCTGGCCGGGTCACAGCCGGTCGGCTCACATCATCTGCTGCTCGCCGCCCTCGGCGACCCCAAGACCGCCGCGGCCCGGGCCCTGGCTGCCCTCGGCGTTGACCTGGACCAGGCCAGAGAGGCGCTCCGTACCGCCGACGTCACCGGCAGCAGCGACGAACAGCCGGAAGAAGCCGGCCGGCGCCAGATGCTGATCCGCGTGACCGGCCAGCAGCTCACGATCGAGGCCACCGACCCGGTGATCGTCGACCTCGGCCGCGCCGCGCTCGCCGCGCTCGGCGAGCCGGGCGCGCCCAGTGAAGAGGGCGGCGCGCCCGGTGAAAAGGGCAGCCCGGCTGGCGTCATCCGCGGCGACCTCCCGACCACCGCCAGCCTCGCCAACGTCTGGCAGGCGCTGCACGACAGCCTCGAGACCATCGAGCGGCGCGCGACGTCACTGGCGGCGTCCCCGGCCGCACTGGACGTACAGCCACGCGGCACCGCTCGGGAGGACTAGTTCGGGGACGCCGTGAGCGTACCCGCAGGTAGTCTTATCGCTATATTAATCTCACCCTAAGTAATCATTTCGGAGGAGGGTCACATGCCGCTTTTTGGTAGCAAGTCGGGCGATGATACGAGCACCTGGGAGCCGCAGGCTGCGGCGGGCAGGCTGGCGCAGACCGCAGGCGCCGCTCCGGCGGGCGTCTTCACCTCCGACTTGTCGGTCTCTGAGTACGTGCTGCTCGGCGAGGCCGGGTTCGAGCCGCTTGGCTTCGTGGTCGGATCGTCGATCTATCACATCGGCCTGCAGGTCGGAAGATGGTCGCAGAACCAGGAACTGCAGGTCCTGACCCAGTCGATGTACAACGCCAGGGAACTGGCCATGACCAGGATGCAGGCCGAGGCCGACCATCTCGGTGCGGACGGTATCGTCGGCGTTCAGCTGCGCATGCAGAGCTACGTGTGGGGCCAGGGCGTTCTGGAGTTCATCGCTACCGGGACGGCGGTGCGCGCACTGGGCAGCACGGGCCAGGGCACCGAAGGCGCCCACCGGGCCCCCGACGGGCGGGCGTTCACCTCGGACCTGTCGGCTCAGGACTTCTTCCGGCTCCTGGCGGCCGGTGCCGTGCCGGTGGCGTTCGTGCTCGGAGTTTGCGTGTATCACATCGCCCACCAGTCGGCGATGCAGTCACTGCGCCAGGCGGGCCAGAACCAGGAGATGGTGATCTTCACCCAGGGCATCTACGAGGCCCGCGAGCTCGCGCTGGCCAGGATGCAGGCGGAGGCGACGCAGGCGAAATCCTCGGGCATCGTCGGGGTGAGCGTCGCGGTCAACAACCACGTCTGGGGCGAGCACGCGACCGAATTTCTCGCCACCGGAACGGCCATCCGGCGTCTCAGCGAGGAGCACCGGCTGCCCGGCACCTCACCGAAGCCCACCTTCACCCTGGGGCTCGACAGCTAGATAGCACCTGCGTACCTGCAGACCTATCGGACCGCAGGCCGTTCGGCCCGTAGAGAATTTAGCTTTCTGCCCCGGACGCCGGGTAGACGGCGCGGCTTCGTAGGCTAGCGGCGGTGAAGCGAATCTTGCTGACCGGGATGTCGGGGACCGGGAAGTCGAGCGTGGTCGCGGCGCTGGCCGCGTCGGGCCATAAGGCGATCGACGCCGACGGCGGCTGGTGCGAGCTGCTGCCGGACGGGCGGCAGCGGTGGCGGGAAGACGCCATCGAGCGGCTGCTGGACACCGAGGATGCCGAGGTGCTATTCCTGGCCGGCTGTGAGGAGAACCAGGTCCGGTTTCATCCGCGGTTCGATCTGATCATCTTGCTCAGCGCGCCCGCCGAGGTGCTTGTCGAGCGAATAGCGGACAGAACGACCAACGGATACGGAAGGGCGCCTGGCGAGCTTGGCCGCATCCTTGCTGATCTTCGGGCGGTTGAGCCGCGGCTGCGCGCGGCGGCCGATCACGAGATCCGGACCACCATGCCGCTCGGCGAGGTGGTTACCACGGTGCTAGGGCTAGCTGGGCTAGCCTCCCGGTGACCCCGTAAGGTCGCGGGAAGCTGGGGACTGCCGCCTGACGTGCCGCTTTTCTCCAACGGCAGCGGCTCGACCGGGCCTGATGACGTCCGGCGGTTCCAGGCGCCGGTCAGGCACAGCACGATCAAGGCGACGAGCGCGAGCAGCCGGCCACTTGGCGTTAGATACGAGACCACCGTGGTGTCAGCGGCTTGCAGCCAGGCGGGGTGCAAGTGAGCCACGGTGGCGCCAGGGATGTAGGCGAGGCCGCCCGCTACGCTGCGGCCCAGGACCACCCAGTCAAGCCTGGACGGCGGCAAGAACACCAGCGGCAGGTAGATCATCACGTCGAACCACGGCCGCTGCAGGGGGGAGGTAAAGGTCCACGCCACGATGAGGGCCAGCACGGGCCAGATCACCGGGATGTCCGGCGCGCCGGGCGGGGGGCGGCGGACGAGCAGCACGGCGAGCGCGACAAAGGCCAGCGCCGCAAGCGGCGTTATATGCCGGAACGGCGGGCTGAAACCGAACAGGCGGTAGATCACCTGCCAGAGATTGTCACCGTCGACACCATAGCCGCGCCTGGCCGTCGCGGTCACCGCGCCACGGCCAGCCGCCAGGTACGTTACCACCAGCACCGTCAGGCCGCCGGCGCCCGCCGCCGCCAGGGTGCGCGGCGACCTCCGCGCCACCCAGGCCACGCCGACCCCGAACAGCACGAATGGTGCCTTCACGGCGGTCGCGGCGCCGAGCAGCAACCCGGAACCGAGCGCGCGTCCCGTGCCGATGCGACCGGGGTCGCGGGCCAGCACCGCGGTCCGGCCGAGGACGGCCAGCGCCAGCACGGCGATCCCTACCGCGAGCCCGTCGACATGGCCGCCCGCCATCACCGCCCACAGCATCAGCGGGTTGGCTGACCACAGCACGTGCGCCCGTATCCGCATGGCGGGCCGGGCGCGGGTCAGCCAGTCCAGGGTGAGCACCACCACACCGAACGCCAGGCCGTTCCATACCTTCAGCCAGAAGATGGTGAGAGCCGCCGAGGTGCCGCCCAGTTCCGACGCGGCCCACTCGGTCGCGGTGGCCAGCGGGCCGTAAACGGAGGGAATGTTCTGCCAGAGGTAGGGCGCAAGTTGGCCCACGGGATCGTGGGCAAGTCGTAGCTGTCCCGGCGTCATGAGGTACGGGTTGTGGTGCAGGGCCGCGATACGGCCGTACGCCGCGTAGTCCAGCATGTCCGTGGACCCGACGGCGGGCACGACGGCCAGGGCGATGACCGCGACGAGCGCGCCCGCGATTAGCCAGCGCGCCGGCGGGCGCCAGCCTCGCCGGACCGCGATCAGCCCCGCCGCGACACCGATGCCGCCGAGCCACAGCGCCAGCCACAACGCCGCGGTCACCGTCAGGTCAGTCAGGTGCGCCGAAACGAACCACGGCGGCCACGCACCAGCCCGGTGAACCAGCACCGTGGCGGCCGAGGGACCGGCAGCCCCCACACCCACCAGGATCGCGACGCTCAGGCAGGCGAAGGTCAGCGTGGTCATCACGGCAAGACGGGTGAGACGTTCCGCTCGTATCACGGCGCCTCAGTTCTCACGGACATTTCTCACGGACACAGCCAGGCCACTCCTTGCCCGCGCACACGCACACGCACACGCACACGCACCGACAACAGCAGGGTATGCAGACGCCTTACACCATAACGCCGACGGTGGGACAAATGGGGACCGCATGTGTCTTACTGGCACGTTCTCCGGTCCCTGACAATGCGAGAGGCCTCCGTCAGCGACCAGTAAGGACGCACACGGGACCGTTGAGCGGCCCGAGTTACTCGCCCCCTGAGACGGCACCTTGTTAATGGCTGGTTAATCTTTCGGCTAACCCGCATTCTCAAGCTGAGAACCTGCGGGAGCGAAGAAATAACGGAAGGCTTAAGGGCATGCGCGCCTGCGACATCAGTGTCCAGCCTGGATCGCTTTAGTCAGTCACCCGGTGGCCGCCCCGGGGACGCGTTAGCTTGGGGCCGGCTGTCCGGGGGGACGGGTTAGCTTGCGGCCGCCTGTCCTGGAGCACCGGCGGGCGTCGGGCTGGTTCGCCCAGCCGAGGGAGGAACTGGCCCCGCCTCGCGGTCCGCTACTCACGCCGACTCCGCGGACACCCCGCGTCATCCCTCGCCCCGTCCGCACCGGCAAGCCACCTTCGTCCCAGCCAGCGAAGAATTTGCGCGGAGTGTTTTAGCTTACCGGAGACTTTTGTGCACTCTGATACCTAAAACATTCCGTATAACCGAAATTATCCATGATCTTTGTTCGATTTAGCTGGGCAAGGCTGGGTCCGGCTCCCGCGTGCCCGCGCTAGGTGCCGTTGCGGCCACATGCCGGCATACACGCCCGGCCGGACCGCCAGCTAAACCAACTAGCACCAAAAGTAATGCGACAGTGACATTCTGTGGTACGACGTATGGCTAAGCGGCATTGGGGTAGACCCATGCGAAGCCGGGCGACATGGTCCTGGCTGCGCGCTTCCTGCGAAGCTCATGGCCGCCGCGTGCATAAAACGAGCACGGCGATTTCACCCCGGATGGGGTGGCATCATAGAAGCAAATGAGTAAAACACTTTCTCGCCGTTTCCCCGTGACAGTAACCCAGCTGCCTGTGACGCGCTGCCAGGTTTGCCGCCGAACGGTCGCGTACCGGCCTGGGACCATCAACGAGGCCCTGACCGAGCACTACCGCCGGGTCCATCCCGAAGCGCTCGACCCGGCGTCCCGGTAGGACCACCCCGCACGAGCGGCGCGCGAGGTACGTGGCGCGCTGCGGGCCTAGGATCGGGGCGGATTCATTTCCGTCTTGGCGACTCCGGTTGGGAATCCAATTTGGTCCTTGCGAGCGCTACGACAGAAGCGGCTTGTGCAGAGTTTCACAAGCTGTCTCCGCGGACTACGCGCGCCATGCCGCTGCGACTCGCGTGAGTCCGGTGCCAGCTGGCCGGGGTGGGTGATGAGACCCTGGACCCTGGCGGCTCGGAGGACCGATGGTGAGGAGCGTGCGCGGATGAGGGTAGGTCTGCATATCCCGGACTTCACGTGGGACGGCGGTCCTGCTGCGCTGCGGGTGCGCCTGGGCGAGGTGGCCCAGCACGCGGAGCAGGCGGGGTTCGACCGGATCAGCGTGATGGATCATGTGTGGCAGATCGGGCACATCGGGCCGCCGGAGCACGAGATGCTCGAGGCCTACACCACGCTGGGCTGGCTGGCCGCCATGACCGACCGGGTCAAGCTGCTCACGGTCGTGACGGCGGTGGTCTACCGGGAGCCGGGGCTGCTGGCCAAGGCCGTCACGACACTTGACGTCCTGTCCGGCGGGCGCGCGATGCTGGGCATCGGGGCCGCCTGGAACGAAGAGGAAGCGCGCGGGCTTGGCCTGTTCTTCCCGCCGCTCGCCGAGCGGTTCGAGCGGCTGGAGGAGGCGCTGCGCATCTGCCTGCAGATGTGGAGTGACGACGACGGCCCGTTCGACGGGCAGCACTACCAGCTGGGTCGCACGCTGAACTCGCCGCAGTCCCTGAGCCGCCCGCATCCGCCCATCCTCATCGGCGGCGCCGGGGAGAAGAAGACCCTGCTGCTTGTGGCCCGCTACGCCGACGCCTGCAACATCTTCGACACCCCCGAACTGGCCCGCAAGCTTGACGTCCTGCGCGAGCACTGCGCCAGCGAGGGCCGCGACTACGCCACGATCGAAAAGACCGCGCAGACGCGCTTCGACCTCGGCGAGCGCGGCGAGCGGGTGGAGCAGACGATCGAGCACCTGCACCAGCTGGCCGAACTCGGTATCCAGGTCGCGCACGGCACCCTGGTCGGCGCCGGCTCGCTGTATCCGCTGGACCTGATGGCCGAACGAGTCATCCCGGCCGTCGAGAAGTTCTGACCCCGGAGCAGGCGGGCCCGGAGCAGGCTGGCAGGGAGCAAGCGGCAAGTAGATCTGCCCTCTCCGGGTCGGTAACGTTCCGCCACGGAAAGTAACGCTGTCGTCAGGCCTGAGGAGTCAGCAGATGCGCGACACGGACACCGATCAAGCCATCGTCCTAGGCGCCAGCATGGCGGGTCTGCTTGCGGCCCGGGTGCTGTTGGAGCGGTTCAAGCAGGTGGTGGTGATCGACCGGGACGCGCTGCCGCCGGTCGGCGAGCATCGCCGGGGCGTGGCGCAGTCCGGGCTGCCGGTCGTGTTCGCGAGCCGGCCGTTCCTGGAGGGCCATGTCCGCGCGATGGTGCAGCAACAGCCCGGAATCCGTATTCTCCAGGAGACCTCGGTTGACCGGCTCACCGTAACGGCGGACAACCGTACGGTCACCGGCGTGGAAGTCCGCGGACCAGACGGCTCGCCGTCCCAGATCGCGGGCCGCCTCGTGGTCGACGCCACCGGACGGGGCTCACGCACGCCGACCTGGCTGGCCGAGCTCGGCTACCGGTCCCCGGCGGAGGAGCGGGTCGAGATCGGCCTGGGCTACGCGACGCGAATCTACCGGCTGCGGCCCGGTGCCCTGGGCCGGGACCAGCTGATCCTCACCGTCGGCAGGCCGGCCAACTCTCGCGCCGGGGCCCTGTCGGCCATCGAGGAGGGGCGCCACATACTGACCGTCGCGGGTATCCGCGGCGACTTCCCGCCCACCGACCCGGCGGGGTTCGACGAGTTCGTCGCCGGGCTGCCAACGCCCGACATCGCCGCGGCGATCGCCGGCGCCGAGCCGCTAGATGACCCGGTGCCGTTCCGGTTCCCGGCCAGCGTGCGCCGCCGGTACGAGCGGCTCGCCGCGTTCCCGGCCGGCCTGCTGGTCATCGGCGACGGCGTGTGCTCGTTCAACCCGATCTACGGGCAGGGCATGACCGTGGCCGCGGTCGAGGCCATAACCCTGCGCGGGCTGCTGGCCCGCGGCGCGGTGCCCTCGGCCCGCCGCTACTTCCGCGCGATCGCGGCCGTCGTCGACGTGCCCTGGGGCGTGGCCGTCGGCGCCGACCTGGCCTTCCCCGAGGTTCCAGGTAAGCGCTCAGCCAAGGTGCGCCTGGTCAACGCCTACCTGCCGCGACTGCACGCCGCCGCGGCCCACGACGAGGCGCTCGCGACTTCGTTCGTCCGGGTCCTCGGCCTGAAGGACCGGCCCGAAGGGCTGCTCCGCCCGGACCGGATGCTGCGGGTGCTGCGCGGCAACCTGACCCACCGCAGGGAACCTATCACGGCGCTGGCCGTACCGGCGCCCCGCTCGGCCGGCTCCTGAACCGTCTCGGCGGCGCCGCTCAGCCGGGCAGGGCCGCCGTGACCAGCCGGCGGATCGCGGTCAGGTCGACCTGCCCGGCCAGGGCGG
>JBEKKH010000088.1:0-17623 GCA_050010815.1 Streptosporangiaceae bacterium
ACAGCGTCACCTTGCGCCAGTGGCGTTCGCTGGCCGACGAGCATCACCTGGTGATCGTCGGCGGATTCTGCGAGCTCGGCGCGGACGGCCGTCTCTACAACAGCGCGGCCGTGGTCGACGCGTCCGGCACCCGCGCCCTCTACCGCAAGGTGCACCTGTGGGACACCGAGAAGCTCGTCTTCGCGCCGGGCGACGCGGCACCGCCCGTGGTGGAAACCGAGCTCGGCCGGGTGGCCCTGATGATCTGTTACGACCTGGAATTTCCCGAGTGGGTGCGGCTGGCCGCGCTCGACGGTGCCGACCTGATCGCCGTGCCGGTGAACTGGCCGTCGGTGAGCTGGCCGGCCGGGGAGCGGCCCGCCGAGGTGATCAAGGCTCAGGCCGCGGCCGCTACCAACGGGGTCTTCGTGGCGGTGGCTGACCGGTGCCGGATCGAGCGGGGTGTGTCCTGGATCAGCGGTTCGGTCATCATCGGTCCGGACGGATATCCGCTGGAGGGCCCGGTTCTCGCCGACCGCCCGGCCGTCCTCCACGCCGCCTGCGACCTGTCCCGGGCCCGCGACAAGCAACTCGCCGGTGACAACGACCTCCTGGCTGACCGGCGTGCCGACCTCTATCACAAGCTGTTCAGTCAGGCGAGGTAGCCTGCCCTTGGGCCGTCGTGGCGATGTGGCCGGCGGCGGGAATGGAGGAGAACGTGGCGATCGCGACGATCAACCCTGCTACCGGGCAGACCGTGAAGACCTACGACGAGATGAGCGAGGCGGACGTCGAGCGCTGCCTGGCCGCCGCCACGGCGACGCACGCCAGCTACCGCCTGACCAGCTTCGACGACCGGGCCGGGTGGATGCGCCGGGCGGCCGATATCCTCGACGGTGAGCGGGATCAGGTCGCGGCGATGATGACCACCGAGATGGGCAAGACGCTGACCGCCGCCAAGGCCGAGGTGGCCAAGTGCGCCAGCGCCTGCCGCTACTACGCCGACCACGCCGCCGAATTCCTGGCCGACGAGCCCGCCGACGCTAAGGCCGTCGGAGCGGAAAACGCCTACGTCAGCTACCAGCCGCTTGGGCCGGTGCTGGCCATCATGCCGTGGAACTTCCCGCTCTGGCAGGCCATGCGCTTCGCCGTGCCGGCCCTGATGGCCGGCAACGTCGGGCTGCTGAAGCACGCGTCGAACGTGCCGCAGACGGCGCTGTTCATGCAGGACCTGTTTACCCGGGCCGGCTTCCCCGTGGGCGCCTTCCAGACCCTGCTGATCGGTTCCGGCCGGATCGAGGCGGTGCTGCGCGATCCCCGGGTGATGGCCGCGACGCTCACCGGATCCGAACCGGCCGGGCAGGCGGTGGCGGCAATCGCGGGCGACGAGATCAAGAAGGTCGTGCTCGAACTGGGCGGCAGCGACCCGTTTATCGTCATGCCCTCCGCCGACCTGCAGGCGGCGGCCCAGGTGGCCGCGGTGGCACGCTTGCTGAACAACGGCCAGTCCTGCATCGCGGCCAAGCGCTTCATCGCCCACGAGGCGGTCTACGACGAGTTCGAGCGCCTGTTCGCCGAGCAGATGTCGGCCAAGACGGTGGGCGATCCGATGCTGGACAGCACCGACGTGGGACCGCTGGCGTCGGAGCAGCAGCGCGATGATGTCGAGCAGCTGGTGGTCGACGCGGTGGCCAAGGGAGCCAGGGTGCTCTGCGGGGGCGCCGCGCCCGACCAGCCCGGCTTCTACTATCCGCCCACCGTCCTGACCGGCATCACCCCCGACATGCGGGTGCACACCGAGGAGGTGTTCGGCCCGGCGGCGACCCTTTACCGGGTCGCCAGCATCGACGAGGCGATCGAGCTGGCCAACGGCACCTCCTTCGGGCTCGGCGCGAACGCCTGGACCAACGACGAGCAGGAGCGGAGCCGTTTCATTCGTGATCTGGCGGCCGGGATGGTCTTCATCAACGGCAACGTGACCTCGTATCCGGACCTGCCCTTCGGCGGAATCAAGCGGTCCGGTTACGGCCGGGAGCTTTTCAGCCAGGGGATCCGGGAGTTCTGCAACATCAAGACGGTGTGGGTCGGCGGGAGCTGACCCTACATCCGTCCGCGGCGCCAGCGCGGCTTGCGCTTGTCCAGGAATGCCCGCATTCCTTCCCGGGCGTCGGGCAGCTGGCTGGTAGCGGCCATGACCTCGACGGCGTAGGCGTAGGCCTTGGCCTGGTCAAGATCGATCTGCGCGTACAGCGCCTGCTTGCCGATGCCCTTGCTCTCCGCCGAGCCGCGGGTGACGCGGTCCAGCAGGTCACGGGTGGCCGAGTCGAGCTGCGCCGCGGGTACCACCCGGTTGACCAGGCCCCAGTCCAGAGCGGTGGCCGCGTCGATGACGTCGCCTGAGAACGCCATCTCGGCGGCCCGTTTGCGGCCGACGTTGCGGGCGACGGCCACCATCGGGGTGTGGCAGAACCAGCCGCCCTTGCCGCCGGGCGCGGCAAAACCGGCATCTTCGCTGGCCACGGCCAGGTCGGCGCTGGCCACCAGCTGGCATCCCGCCGCCGTGGCCAGCCCGTGCACCCGCGCTACCACCGGCTGGGGCACCTGCTGGATCAGCGTCATCAGTTCGGTGCAGGTCATGAGCAGCGAGCGGACCTCCGGCAGGTCAGCATCGGCCACGTCGGCGAAGTCATGTCCGGCGCAGAACACCGGGCCGTTGCCCGCCAGCACGATGCCCAGGGCATCGCTGTTGCCGATCTCACGAAATGCCATGATCAGCTCGTGCATGTGTTCGCGTGACAAGGCGTTGCGGCGCTGCGGCCGGTTCATCGTGACGGTGGCGTAGTCGCCCGAGCGCTCAACGAGGATGTGATCAAAGGCCATGACACCAGTTAAGCCCGGCCATGGCTCGCTGGCCACCCCGGCCGCCGGCTCAGAGCGGGATCTTCACCACCGTCATCCCAGCCGCCGTGCCCGGCCCGTCCATCGCGGCTAGAGCCTGGCCGACGTCCCCGAGCCCGATCACCCGCCCGGTCAGCGCGCCGAGCGGCAGCCTGCCGTCCGTAATCATCGCCATCATGGCCGGGTAGTCGCGGGCGGCCATGCCGTGCGAACCGTAGATCTCCAGCTCTCGCGCGATGACCAGGTCCATCGGCATCGGCGGCGTGGCGCGGCGCCCGAGCAGCAGGCCGACCTGAACGTGTCGGCCCCGGCGGCGCAGGCAGCGGACCGAGTTCGCGGCGATGGCCGGCGAGCCAAGCGCATCGATGGAGACATGCGCCCCGCCGCCGGTGATCTCGCCGACGACCGCGACCGGGTCCGCCGCGCCGCCGTTCACGGTGAACTCGGCGCCGAGCTCGCGGGCCCGGTCCAGCGCCGTCGCGCTAACGTCCACGGCTACCACCCGGGCCCCGAGCGCCACGCCGATCATCACCGCCGACAGCCCAACCCCGCCGCAGCCGTGCACGGCCAGCCATTGCCCGGCTCGGACCCGGCCGTGCCCGGTCACCGCGCGGAATGCCGTGGCGAAGCGGCAGCCCAGGCCCGCGGCCGCGACGAAGTCCAGCGATGCGGGCAGCGGCACCAGGTTGACGTCCGCCGCGTGGATCGCCACAAGCTCGGCGAATGAGCCTGGGCAGGTAAATCCCGGCTGGGTCTGCCGCGGGCACACCTGTGCGTCGCCGGCCAGGCAATACTCGCACTGGCCGCAGCCGCAGACGAACGGCACCGTCACCCGGTCCCCGGGCCGCCACCGGCTCACCCCCGGCCCGGCGGCCACAACCGTTCCGGCCAGCTCGTGCCCGCCGATGTGCGGCAACGGGACCGGGTCGTGCCCCTTCCAGGCATGCCAGTCTGACCGGCACACGCCGGTCGCGCCCACCGCGATGACCACGCCGTCGGCCGGGCAGGCCGGGTCGGCCGCCTGCGTGAGCTGCGGGGTGATGCCGTATCCTGGGTAGACGACCGCTTTCACGAGCCTGCCCGGAGCGCGGGAGGCGGGGGGATGGCCTCGTCAGACGTGCGGCTCATCGAGCCGGAAACCGACCTTCAGGGTGACCTGGAAATGGCTGAGCCTGCCGTCCTCGATATGGCCTCGCACACTGGTGACCTCGAACCAGTCGAGGTTGTGCAGGGTCTGAGAGGCACGCTCGATAGCTCCCCTGATGGCATCGTCGATGCCCTCGGTGGAGGAGCCGACGATCTCGGTTATGGAGTAAATGCTGTTCGCCATCGATGATCCTTTCGCCCGCCTCCCGCCCCAGCAGCGCCAAGCCTAGCTCGGAGGCTTGGTAGAGCACGACTCGCCCGCTGCGTTGCCGGTTGACAAGCCCGCCGCGGTGCAGTGCCGCCAGGTGCTGGGAGACCGCGCTCGGCGTGACGCAGAAACGGCGGGCCAGCGCACTGGTCGTGGCGGGCGACCGCAGTGCCCCGAGTAGGCGGGTCCGCGGCGCCCCGAGCAGCGCCTCGACCGATCCGGGATCCCCGGCCGGCCTCGCCCCCAGGTCGGCGTCTTCCCACACGGTCGCGGTGCCGCGGGCGGGGTACCACAGCGTGGTCTGAGTGCTCGTCGCCCGCTTCACCGACCATTCCGGCCAGATGAACACGCTCGGCGTCAGCACGATGCCGTCCGGCCCCAGCGTGACCTGGCCGTCGTCCACCTTCTCGTCGGCGTCGTTGAGCAGGAGCTTTCCGCCGGTCCAGCGAAAATCCGGATGAAGGTCGCTGAATAGGGACCGGGCGCCTCCGCCCGCCAGCAGCCCGGCGTGGTAGGCGATGTCCGCAACCAGCACGGACCGCAGCCGTTCCCAGTGCGGCGCGATGAGCCGGTCGTGGCATTCGGCGGCTTCGGCCGCTATATCCTGCAGTGATTCCCGCGGCCGCTCGTACAGGTCCGTCGCGCTCTGCGGCCATAGCCCGTCGCCGAATACCCGGCGCAGGCTGATCCGCACCATCTCCTCGGGCGTCGCGCGGACCTGGGCGAGTTCCTCCTCGAGGTCGGCCGACTTGCCCGTCGGCGCCGGGAACAGGAACTCAGGCCGGTAGGGCCCGTCGATCACGAGCAGCGGCCACAACCGGGGCAGCCGCAGCGGCTGCCGGTCGAGCTGAGCCCGCGCCCACCGCACCCAGGGCCGGTTCACCGCAGGCGGGCTGGTCATGGCCAGCAGTTGCACGGCCCGTAGGGTCTCGCCCAGCGGCGAGATCGCGAACCTGGTCGCGGCCAGGTCCGCCACCTCGAGCTCGAGCACCAGTTGCATGCCCTTAACATTGCCCTCCAACGCCAGGCGACACCAGGATTTAGCCATCCGCTTAACCGTGGTGCCGCGCGTCGCGGCCAGCCACGCTGACCCCCATGGCGCAGGCAACAAGCACGAGCAGGAGCACAGGCAGGCTGGGACCGGACTACCGGCGGCTGTGGTGGGCGAACGCGATCAGCAGCACCGGCGACGGCGCCTTCGTGGCCGCGCTGCCGCTGCTGGCCGTGACCATCACCAGAGATCCCCGGCTCGTCTCCGTCGTCACCGCCGCGACCTACCTGCCCTGGATGCTGCTGTCACTGCCCGCCGGCGTCATCGTCGACCGCTACGACCGGGTCACGCTCATGTGGTGCGCCCAGCTGGTGCAGGCGATGGTCGTCGTCGTCCTGGCGATCGCGGTCGTTTTCCGCCAGGCCGACATCGAGGTTCTCGCCCTGGGCGGCCTGCTGCTCGGCTGTGCCGAGGTCGTCTTCAGCAACGCCGCCCAGTCCGTCCTGCCCGCGCTGGTGCCCCCCGAACTGCTGGCGAAGGCCAACGGCAGCCAGCAGATCAGCCTGACCATCGGTGAGTCGTTTCTCGGGCCGCCGCTCGGCAGCCTGTTGTTCGCCGCGGCCGCGGCGCTGCCCTTCGGGCTGGACGCCGCCTCGTTCGCCGCCTCGGCCGGACTGGTGGCCAAGTTGCCGCGGGCCTCCCGGGCGCCCCGCGACCCGGGCCGGCCCAAGATCCGCGCCCAGATCGCCGAGGGGCTGCACTGGCTGGCCCGGCACCGCCTGCTGCGCGTGATCGCCGTCCTGCTCGGCGTGTACAACTTCGCCAACCAGATGGGCCAGGCCGTGCTGGTCCTGCTCGCCACCCAGACGCTGCATGTCGGGACCCGCGGCTACGGTTTCCTGCTGGCGGCGGTCGCGGTCGGCAGCGTGGCCGGCGGCCTGGTATGCCCGTGGCTGACCGGCAAGCTCGGCATGCTGCCCTCGCTGATCATCGGTGGCGCGATCAACGCCGCCGTCTTCGTCGGCATCGGCCTCGCCCCTGACCCGGCCGTCGTCGCGGTGATGCTGGCCGCCCAGGGCTTCGCCGTCACCATGTGGAACGTCGTCACCGTCAGCCTCAGGCAGCAGCTCGTCCCCGCACCCCTGCTCGGCCGGGTTAACAGCGTCTACCGCATGCTCGGCTGGGGCTTGATGCCGCTGGGGGCCCTAGCGGGCGGCTTCGTGGCGCACGCCGCGGACCTGCGGGCCCCCTACATCGTCGCCGGGATCATCTGCGGCCTGGCTCTCGCCGCCGCCTTCCCGCTCCTGCTGGCCGCCAGCCGCCAGGCCGGCCCATCAGGTGATTGAATGCCCTGGTCTGGGTAGTATCCCGTTGCGCAGCTATAACCAGCTAATATAGTCAAAATTGTAGGATATAGGAGTCTTCTCCCTTGGAGGGCCCCGTGGCCATGCCCGACTTCCTGGTGATCGGGGCCCCGAAGGCGGGGACCACCGCGCTGCACGCTGCGCTGAACCAGCACCCCGGGCTCTATATGTCGGCCGTCAAGGAGCCCAAGTTCTTTCTCTCCGACGGGCCGCCGCCTACCAAGGGCGGCCCCGGAGACGCGCTGACCTACCGGGAGCACATCTGGCGCCGGCCGGACTACGAGGCGCTCTTCGACCCGGCTCCGGCCGGCACGCTGCGTGGCGAGTCCACCCCCTTGTACCTGTATGACCGGGCCGCGATGGACCGGATACGCGCGTTGCTGCCCGACGCCAAGCTCATCGTGATCGTCCGGGATCCGGTCGAGCGCGCGCACTCAAACTGGACGCACCTGTGGTCGGCGGGCCTGGAGCCGGTCGGGGACTTCGTCCGGGCCTGCGCGGACGAAGAGCGACGGATCGCGGCGGGCTGGGCCAGCTTCTGGCATTACCTCGGGCTCGGCCGGTACGGCGAGCAGCTGGAGTACCTGTTCACGCTCTTCCCGCGCGAGCAGGTCCTGGTCCTGCGCTACCGGCTGCTGGTCGACGAGCCAGCGCAGACCCTGGACCGGATCTGCGAGTTCCTCGGCGTCGAACCGGGCGTGCTGGCCGAGATACCCCGGCAGAACGTCACGGCGCACCCGGAACCGACACTGGCTCACCGGACCGTGTCGCTGGCGCAGCGGGCGGGCAGCGCCGTGGGTACCTTCATTCCTGGCCTGACCGCGGCTACCCTGAGCGGGCCGCTCGAGCGCTTCCTGCAGCGCCATAACCGTGAGCGCCAGCCGCTGAGCTGGGAGCAGCGGCAAGAACTCCTCCCGCAGTTCGAGAAGGACATCAAGCTGCTGGAAACCGTGCTGGGGGAGAATTTCGCCGACTGGCTGCAGCCCAGGGAACGATCTGGCGGCATGGTCGGCAGCAGGCCCACCGGGCAAGGGCAGGCCAGGAACGGCCGTCCGGGCGCCCCCTAGCGCAGCTCGGTCAGCAGCGCGTGCGACCCGTCCGGCCGGGTCATCTCGTAGTACAGCCGGTGCCTGCCGTCGGGCATCGGCACGATGTCCAGGTAGCGCAGGCCCCCGCCGTGATACGGAGAGAAGGCGAGCGGCTCGCTGGCGATCGGGGTGAGCGCCGCCGCATCGGTGCCGGTCGCCACCCCGGTCCGCTCCTCGTAGTTCTCCGCCGCGCTCGCGCGCCCGTCGTAATAGGCCGTGACTGTTTCGGTGTCAAAGCACACCGCGCTGACCCGCGCCCCCCGGGAGTCCCACCGTCCGGGCGTCCCGCTCAGAGCGGTGCCGTGCCACGTCCAGGCCAGCCCGTCATGGCTGGTCGCGTACTCGGTGGTCATCTGGTCGGTCTGCTGCGGGTCATCCAGCGGGTGACACGAGGCCCACAGGTGCCACTGGCCGTCGTGATGGACGATCACCGGGTCCTTCACGGCCGTCTTGGCGTCGCCGGGCAGCACGGTGACCCGGGAGCGGATGTCGAACTCGGCGGGATGGGCCGCCTCGGTCATCTCCACCCGCCAGTGCTTGGTGCCCGTGGTCGCGCAGCTCAGGTACAGCCGCCAGCGCCCCTCCGGGGTGCGGACCAGCGCAGGCCGCTCCAGCGACTCGGTGTTCATGTCCTCCTTGCCGATGGTCAGCAGTGTCTCGAACCTCACGCCGTCCGCCGACCGCGCCACCGCGACCGCGTAGCCGCGGCCCTGGCCAATGGGGCGCCTGAGCCGGTAGGCGAGGAAGATCTCGCCATCACCCGTGACCGCGCACGGCGCGCCCGACCAGTAACCGGGGCCGATACCTGGCGGTTCAGCGGCAACAACCGCCTGGCTGGGGTCCGGCAGCAGCATGAAGGAAATTCCTTTCTCCCTTATTCGCATCGGAAAACTAGCTAACAGTACTACCCCCCGGTCAAGGCCCCGCGGTTACACGTCGCGCCGGAGTATTACGATCGCGGTCACGGCCACCAGGGCGGCGGCCAGCGCCACGAAGATGCCGGTCTCGATGCCCTGGAACGCCCAGTACCGGCTGGCCGGCTGGTAGGTGATGAACCCGTGGAAGGCGTCGAGCGCCGCCCGGCAGGCCTGGGTAGGACGTACGGCGCCGTTGGTCGTTCGCACGGCGCCGTTCACCGACGCCGCACACGCGCCGGGGAGGAAGCCGACGGGAACACCGTCGATCGCCGCCCCGTTCGCCGCCGGGACGAGCTGCCCCGCCGGGTTGCGGATGCCCTGCGCGAGCTGCCAGTACGACCCGGCCGGGGTGTACCCGCTGAGCAGCCCGTAGGTGGCGGTGACCGCGCTCATAAAGTGCGGGCGGAGCCATAGCGTGACGGCCGCGCGCACCACGATGAATCCGGCGAGCGTCACGGCCAGCGCGGGCATCGTGCGACGCAGCAGCGCGCCGGCGCACAGCCCGAGCGCCATCGCGAACAGCGCGTAGCCCACCGGGACGATGCCCATGATATCGAACCGGCCCGGCTTGAACTGATCGAGCTGCAGGGCGTTGTCCGGGCTGGACCACCAGGTCACCAGGCCCGACACGGCGCCGCCCCAGGCCGCCGCGGCCAGCAGCGTCCAGCCGGTCGTGACCGCGAGCCAGTGCTTGCGGGTGACGCTCTGCATCCAGGCGAACTGGCCGGTGCCGGCCTCGAACTCCGACGCCACCAGCGGCGCGCCCCAGAACAACCCGAACAGGGCCGGCACCCCCAGCGTCATGATCACCAGGAAGCCCACCGCATGGCTGCCGAGGAACAGCGTGCTGGCCAGGTTCGCGCAGCTGTGGCTCGCGGTGCAGGCGGTGACGGCGGAGTGGTATTGGGAAGCCACCTGCAGGCCGGTGACCAGCAGCAGGACGGTGAGGGCGGCCAGCAGCGCCGCGGCGATGTAGAGCTGGGCCCGGTGCAGTCGCCAGACAAGCCAGGTCATTGCTTCTCTCCGATCGAGCTCAGCTGCGCGGGTGCGGGCGGGGCGTCTTGCCCCATGTAGGCGAGGACGACTTCCTCCAGGCTGACGTCGCTGGCCTCGAACGCGGGGTCCAGGACCGGGCCGCACCGCCGGACGAGCAGGGTGGTCTGGCGTGGTGTCCTGGTTACCTGCACGACGCGGTGGTCGCGCTCGATCGCCGAGGTGTCCTTGCGCGGGCCGACCAGGAGCTTGTGCTCGGCCAGCAGGTCCTCGATGTCGCCGCACAGCTGGACCCGCGACGCGGCCAGCAGGACGATGTGGTCGCAGACCCGCTCCAGGTCGGCGACCAGGTGCGAGGACATCACCACGGTCAGGCCGCCCACGGCGACCGCGTCGACCAGGATGGCCAGGAAGTTCCGCCGGGCCAGCGGGTCGAGCGCGGCCACCGGCTCGTCGAGCAGCAGCAGCCGGGGCCGCTTGGCCAGCGTGAGCGCCAGCGCGACCTGGGCCCGCTGGCCCCCGGACAGCGTGCCCACCGCGCGATCCAGCGGGATCGTCAGCGCCGTCAACCGCTCCCGCACCGACTCGCCGTCCCAGTGCGGGTTCAGGTGCGCGCCCGCCCGGATGTGGTCCTCGGCGGACAGCCGCCGGTACAGCGGGATCTCCTGGGCCAGGTAGCCGATGCTGGCCAGGAAGGCCGGGTCCTGGCGCGGGATGCCGCCGTTCACGATCACCTCGCCCGCGGTCGGCCGGGTCAGTCCGGCCAGCAGGCGCAGCAGGGTGGTCTTGCCCGCCCCGTTCGGGCCGATCAGCGCGGATATCCGGCCCTCGGGCACGGTGATCGTGCAGTCGCTCAGGGCGCGGACCCGTCGGTAGCGCTTGGACAGCTCGCTGGTCTGGATCGCTGCCGCGGCGGCAGGAACCACCTGGTCTCCGATCATGCGATCTCCTCCTCGATCTGCGCCCGCAGCGTTACCCGCAGCAGCGATTCCATTGATTCGTCGTCGAGCCCGGCCGTGCGGGCCTCGGTGACCCACCGGGCCAGGCTGCGGCCCAGCCGGGCGTGGATGCCGGGCGGCGGCCCGGCCGGCCGCTCCCGCACGAACGTGCCGGTGCCGGCCCGAGCCTCGACCAGGCCTTCGCGCTCCAGGTCGCGATAGGCCTTCAGCACGGTGTTGGGGTTGACCGTGGTGGCCGCCACGACCTCCCGCACCGTGGGGAGCTGGTCGCCCACCTCCAGCACGCCCATCCGCAGCGCCTGCTTGACCTGCTGGACGATCTGCAGGTACGGCGGCGCCACCGATCGCCCGTCCACCCGAAAGCTGATCACGCGCCCGCTCCCAAAGGTTCAAAGTACTAGTTAACTAAGACACTAAGCCACCAATCGTCCTCGGTCAAATTGCCCTCAGAACGCTGTTACCTATGCGACCCAGCCGGGCCGCGGGCCACCAGCCGGGCCACCAGCCGCCAGCCGAGTAGGAACAGGCCGAGGAAGGCCAGCGCGACGCCGATGAACGCGGCCGCCGTGCCCTGCCCGGACACCACCCGGAGCACCATGCCGCCGGCGACCGCACCGATCCAAGCGCCGGCCCCGGCCGGGACCAGCCCCAGGGGCCGCCGCCAGGCCCGCACCGCGAGCCAGCCGGCGCCCAGGCCGGTCAGGAACGGCCATGCCGTCGAGGCGATGCCGCCCAGGCTCTCGCCCTTGGTATGGCTGGCCCGGCCGATGATCACGAACACCAGGACGCAGCAGCAGTCCAGGATCAAGGCCAGCCGCGCCCCCTTCATGGGCGGCGCTGCGGCTCGATGACGACCTTGAGCCCGGTCCGGCGGGCGGCGTCCGCGAACGCCGCTTGCACCTCGCCTAGCCCCACCCGGCTCGTCACCACCGAACCAGGATCCACCACGCCCCGCGCGGCCAGGCTAATCGCCCGCGGGTACACCTCGTTCATCCGGCGCACCATCGCGATCGTCAGCCCCTTACGCCGCGCGACCGAGGCCGGGAACCTGATGACGTCGTCGCCGGGAATCCCGGCCAGCACGACCCGGCCGCCGGGCCGCACCGAGGTCATCGCCAGCCGGACGGCCTCGTCGTTGCCCGCCGCCTCAAACGCCACGTCCACCTCGTCCGAGCCGCCGTCCTCCGCCCCCATTCGCACGGCCGCCTCCCGCCGGTGAGCCAGCGGCTCGAAGGCCAGCACGCGACGGGCGCCGGCCACCTTGAGCAGCTGAATGAGCAGCAGCCCGATCGGCCCGCAGCCGACCACCGCCGCGGTGCCGCCGAACGGCAGGTGTCCCAGATCCACCGAATGCACCGCCACCCCGAGGGGCTCGAGCATAGCGCCGTCGCCATCCGATACCTGGTCGGGCAGCGGGTGAAGCTGCGCGGCCGGCCAGGCCATGAACTCGCGCATCATGCCGTCTGTGTCCCCGTGGCCGGCAAACCTGAGCCGGTAGCACAGGTTCCGGTAGCCGTCGCGGCAGGCCCGGCACGTCTCGCACGGGATCGCCGGGTCGATCGCGACCCGTTCCCCGCGCCGCGGCCCGTCGGTGATCACCCCCGCGCCCTCGTGGCCGAGCACGAGCGGACGAGTGAGCTTGGCGTCGCCGATCGCGCCCTCGTCCCACCAGTGCAGGTCGGATCCGCAGATGCCGACCGCGGTAACCCGCACCAGGACCTCCCCAGGTCCCACCGCCGGCACCGGTTCCTCCGCGACCCGAAGGTCGCCCACCGCGTGGAGTCTCGCTGCGCGCACCGCCCCGCCTCCCATCCGTCTCACACCTTTGTAGCCGAACGGACTCCGCTGCGTCCGCCCGGCCCGCATAGAAAAGGCACGGCCGTGCTTGAGATAGCACGGCCGTGCCTGCGGCGAGGGCGGGACCAGTGACCCCCGGGGGAGGGAGCCCGGGGTCACTGGGACAGGGCCCGCCCTGGCCGGCCGCCCTAGGCCGAGGGGCCCGAGGCGAGGGTCAGGTTTGAGGTGTGCGACTGGCCGGAGGTGTCCGTCCAGGTGACCGAGATCGAGTCGCCCGGGTGGTACTTGACCAGCACCTGGGCCACGTTCTCGGACGTCGAGACCGAGGTGCCGCCCAGCGCGGTGATCACGTCGCCCTGGCTCAGGCCGGCGCTGGCGGCCGGAGACCCCGACAGGGTTCCGGCGACGGTCACGCCGCTTGAGGTGCTCTGCCCGCCGTCACCGCTTGAGCCGCCGAAGCCGCTGCCCGAGCTCTGGCTCGCGGACTCGACCTCCACCCCGAGGAAGGCGGTGGCGCCGATGTGGACGTCAGCGGAGGTGGTGCCCGCCTCGATCTGCTTGGCGATGGACAGCGCCTCGTCGATCGGGATCGCGTAGGCCTGCTCCGCGCTGGTGCTGCCCGTGCTGCCCTGACTGGTCGGCGACTGGAACGAGTAGCCCGTGGAGGCCGCGGTGTCCATGCCGATCACCTGGCCGTAGGGATTGACCAGGGAGCCGCCCGAGTCGCCCGGCTCGATGTTCGCGTTGTCCTCGATCAGCCCGGTCAGCTGCTCGCTGACGCCGGAGAGTTCGTCCGACGCGGTGATCGACTGGTTCAGGCCGGTGACCGTGCCCGTGGCGACCGACGGGGTACCGCCCTTGCCTTCGGCGTTGCCCAGGGCGACCACGGTGTCACCGCTCGCCACGGTGGAGGAGTCGCCGAGGCTGGCCACGGTGAGGCCGGACGCGTTCTCCAGCTGGATCACCGCGACATCCTGGGTGGCGTCGTACCCCACCACCTTCGCGGTGTAGGTCTTGCCGTTGCCGATATCGGTGACCTTGATGGAGGTGGCGCCCTCGATCACGTGGTTGTTGGTCAGCACCTCGCCGTTTGACGTCAGCACGATGCCCGTGCCGGCCGAGGTCGCCTGCTCGTCGCCGTCGGTGGACACCACGTCAACCAGGCCGGGATCGACCCGGGCGGCGATCTGGCTTGTGGTCAGCACCGTCTTGGAGGTGGCGGTGGCGGTGCCCGTCGCGGTGGTGTGCATGCTGCCGATCAGCCCGCCCGCGGCGGCTCCGGCCAGGAGCGCAACCGCACCAGTGGCAATCAGCCCGCGCTTGTGATTGCGGCGCGGCGGAGGCGGCGGCTCGCTGGTGAAGCCGGGTCCGCCCACATAGCCCTGTCCACCGTAACCGGATCCAGCACCGTAACCGGATCCAGCACCGTAACCGGATCCAGCACCGTAACCGGATCCAGCACCGTAACCGGATCCAGCACCGTAGGCCCAGTCTTGCCCGTTCTCCGGTCCGCGGCCGTGCTCTGCATCGTTCGGGTCGTAGGTCTGGCTCATGGCTTTCGCCCCCAACTCAATGCCACCCGATCTGGCGGCTCTGTTCTTTCGTTACGCTTAGATAATCGGTCCCGAACCTTGAGGCGACCCAAGGGAAACCATCCGCTCAGCCGCAAGTTTCCTGAAGATCTGCTCAGGACGTTCAGGTTGGGCCTGTCCACGACATCTCCACGGCGCCCCGAGGACAATCACCTCATGGACCCCATCTGGCACCTCATGGACCCCATCTGGATCGTGCGTGTGGATGCGCCGGGCGACGGCCCGCGGCTCGCCGTCAAGGACTGCATCGACGTGGCGGGCCTGCCGACCACGGTGGGCTGTCAGGCGATCGCGGAGCAGGCGGCACCGGCGTCCCGGGATGCGGCCGTGGTGGCCACGGCCCGGCGGTCCGGGGCCAGGATCGTCGGCAAGACCAACCTGACCGAACTGTGCTGGTCGGCGGCCGGCATCAATCCGTGGTCCGGGACGCCGCCCAACCCGCTGGATTTCCGGCGGGTGCCCGGCGGCTCATCCAGCGGCTCGGCGGTCGCGGTCGCCACCGGCCAGGCCGACATCGCGCTCGGGACCGACACCGCCGGCTCGGTGCGGATTCCCGCCGCGTGCTGCGGGGTCGTCGGCCTGAAGACCACCTGGGGCCGGGTGCCCTCCGATGGCGTCTACCCGCTGGCCCCGTCCATGGATACGGTGGGCCTGCTTGGCCGGGACGTCAGCGCCGTAGAAGCCGGGATGCGCCTGATCGAGCCGCGCTTCGCCGTCAGGTCCTGCGAGCTCGCGGCGGGGCGGCTGCGTCCGTCGCCGGTCGATCCCCTGGTCGATCGTGCGGTTGACGCCGCTCTCGCCGCCGCCGGCGTACGGACCGCTGACGTTGCCGGTCTCGACCTGTCCGCTGCGCGAGGCGCCGCGGACGTGATCATCGACGCCGAGGCGTATCGGGCGAACGAGTACCTGATGCCACAGCTGGGCCGGCTCAGCCCGCGCATCCAGCGGAACATGACCGAGTCGGCGGCGATCACCGCCGCGGAGCTGGCCGCAGCGAATAGCACCAGGCAGGCCGTGCGCGATTGGTTCACAGACGTGCTGGCCCGCCATCCGTTCGTCGCGCTGCCGACGCTGGTGGGGCCGCCGCCGCTGCTCGGCCAGCGCGGCATGTCGCTCACCGTGCTTACCGCGCCGGCCAATCTGGCCGGCTTGCCGGCGCTCGCCCTGCCCGTGCCCGGCGGCCCCGCCGGGCTGTCGGCCTCCTTGCAGCTGGTCGGCTCCCCGGGCACCGAAGAACAGCTCCTGCACCTTGGCCGTATCGTCGAGGTGGGCGTGGGTAAGAATGGGGATCGATAGCCCAACGGAGGGAGCCGCCGATGAGCGCGTCGGCTGACACGCGGACCTGGTCGCAGGCCTCGCTGCGGGGGTTCCTGCACGGACTGCCCGGGGTGGACCAGGTCGGCGCGCAAGCGCGAACAGCGATGCTGGCCAGCCGGTCGGTCAAGACCACGGCCAAGCAGTGGGCGCTGGATGCGGCGATCTCGATGATCGACCTGACCACGCTGGAAGGCCAGGACACGGCGGGCAAGGTCCGCGCGCTGTGCGCCAAGGCCAAGCGCCCGGATCCGGCCGATCCGAGCGCGCCCATGGTCGCGGCCGTCTGCGTCTACCCGGACCTGGCCCACGTCGCGGCGGCCGAGCTCAAGGGCAGCGGAGTGCACGTGGCGAGCGTGGCGACCGCGTTCCCCAGCGGCCGCGCCAGCTTGGAGGTCAAGCTGGCCGACGTGGCGTACGCGGTGGCGGCGGGCGCCGACGAGGTGGACATGGTGATCGACCGTGGCGCCTTCCTGAGCGGCCACTACCTGGCGGTCTTCACCGAGATCGTCGCCGTCCGCGCGGCCTGCGCGGCTGCTGCTCACCTCAAGGTGATCCTCGAGACCGGTGAGCTGGTCACCCTGGACAACGTACGCCGGGCGTCGTGGCTGGCCATGCTAGCCGGGGCCGACTTCATCAAAACCTCGACCGGCAAGATTTCCCCGGCCGCGACGCTTCCGGTCACCATGGTCATGCTCGAAGCCGTCCGCGACTTCCGCGACAGTCACGGACGTCAGGTCGGCGTCAAGGCGGCGGGCGGCATCCGGACCGCTAAGGACGCCATCAAGTATCTCGTGCTGGTCAACGAGACGGCAGGGGAGGACTGGCTGGATCCCCGCTGGTTCCGCCTGGGCGCCTCCAGCCTGCTGAATGACCTGCTCATGCAGCGGACCAAGCTGGCTACCGGCCGCTATTCGGGCCCCGACTACTTCACTCTGGACTGACATGGGAAAGTTCGAGTACGCACCGGCACCGGAGTCGCGGGCCATCGTCTCGCTGCGCGAGTCCTACGGGCTCTTCATCGACGGCGAGTTCACCCCCGGCCTCGATGGCCGGGCCTTCAAGACCATCTCGCCGGCCACCGAGGAGGTGCTGGCCGAGGTGACCGAGGCCGGCGCCGCCGACGTGGACCGGGCGGTGACCGCCGCCCGGATGGCGTACGAGCACACCTGGGCGGCCATGCCGGGGACGGCACGAGCCAAGTACCTGTTCCGTATCGCCAGGATCGTTCAGGAAAAAGCCCGCGAGCTCGCGGTGCTCGAGTCGCTCGACAACGGCAAGCCCATCCGGGAATCCCGCGATGTCGACATCCCGCTCGCCGCCGCGCACTTCTTCTACTACGCGGGCTGGGCCGACAAGCTGGAGTACGCCGGGTACGGCCCGGCGCCGCAGCCGCTGGGCGTGGCCGGGCAAGTCATCCCGTGGAACTTCCCGCTGCTCATGCTGGCCTGGAAGATCGCCCCGGCGCTGGCCTGCGGTAACACGGTGGTGCTCAAGCCGGCCGAGACCACGCCGCTGACCGCGCTGGCGTTCGCGGAGATCTGCCAGCAAGCTGACCTGCCGCCGGGCGTGGTCAATATCGTCACCGGCGCAGGAGAGACCGGTCGCGCTCTGGTTACCCATCCCGGCATCGACAAGGTGGCGTTCACCGGATCCACCGAGGTTGGCAAGGAAATCGCCCGCGCGTGCGCCCCGGCGCGCAAGAAGCTGACCCTGGAGCTGGGCGGAAAGGCCGCCAACATCGTCTTCGAGGACGCGCCCATCGACCAGGCGGTCGAGGGGATCGTGAACGGCATCTTCTTCAACCAGGGCCACGTGTGCTGTGCCGGGTCCCGGCTGCTGGTGCAGGAGTCGGTGCAGGACGAGGTGCTCGCCGCGCTGCGACGGCGGCTGGAAACCCTGCGGCTGGGCGACCCGCTGGACAAGAACACCGACGTCGGCGCCATCAACTCCGCGGCCCAGCTAGCCAAGATCCGCGAGCTGTCCGACGTCGGGGAGGCGGAGGGCGCGCAGCGGTGGTCGCCACCGTGCGATCTGCCGGTGAAGGGATTCTGGTTCCCGCCGACGTTGTTCACGGGGGTATCGCAGGCACATCGCATCGCCCGGGAGGAGATCTTCGGGCCGGTGCTGTCCGTACTGACGTTCCGGACCCCGGCCGAGGCGGTGGAGAAGGCCAACAACACGCCGTACGGGCTGTCGGCCGGAGTCTGGACGGACAAGGGATCGCTGATCTTGTGGATGGCCGCCCGGCTGCGGGCCGGGGTGGTGTGGGCCAACACGTTCAACAAGTTCGATCCCGCCTCGCCGTTCGGCGGCTACAAGGAATCCGGTTACGGCCGGGAAGGCGGCAGGCACGGACTGGAGGCCTACCTCGATG
>JBEKKH010000089.1:0-17612 GCA_050010815.1 Streptosporangiaceae bacterium
GCGGCTCGATGAGATGAGCATCGACCTGCGCGCCGCCGCGGGATCCGCCGACGGCACCAGGATCCGCGAGCTGACCGGGGCCCGCAGCCGCCTGGTCGACGAGCTCACCCGGCAGGCCCTGCAGGTGTCGGACCTGCCCGCACCGCCCGCGGCGATGCGCGAGGAGGTGACCGCCACCCTCGACGCCGCGATTGCCGACCCCGAGGTGGCCGCGAACCTGGGCACCCTGGTCCGCGCCGCGCACTGGGCCGGCTTCGGCCTGGACCCAATGACCCCGTTCCCCGCGGACGCCCCGTCCCCTTCGGCCCGGAAGACCCCCGCCGCCCCGGCAAGCCCTCGAACCCCAAAGCCCTCCCAGCCCGCAACCCCCACACCGGCTGAGGCCGCGGCGGAGCGTGACCGTCGTCGCCAGGAGAAGCTCCAGCAAGCAGAACGGGCCCTGGCCGAAGCCGATCAGGCCGCCGAATCCGCCAACCTGGCGGAGCAGGACCTGGAGGATACGGTCCGGCGGCTGGAAGCCGAGCTCGCGGACGCACGTGAGCGGCTCGCCGAGGCGAGACGGCAGTCCTACCGGGCCGAGTCGCGGCGGCGGCGGGCTAACGCCGAACTCGGCCGGCTCCGCGAGTAAACCTTCCCGGTCAGCCACCAGGACCTGGGCGAGCCGGACCCGGCCGGCGCGCGGCCTAAACGCCAGGTCCGTCCGTCACCCGTTCCGCGGCCGGCGGCGGACCTGGCGGCGTTCCTTCGCCGAACGGCCGTCCGCCAAGTTCGGCGCGCCGGTGCGGTTCAAGCCAGTTGGCCAGATCGGGTCCGGCCGGCACGATCTGGGACGGGTTCAGGCTGGTGTGCACCCGGTAGTAGTGCTGTTTGGTCTGGGCGAAGTCGATCGTGTCGCCGAAGCCGGGCGTCTGGTACAGGTCACGGGCGTAGGCCCAGAGCACCGGCATCTCGGACAGCTTGCTCCGGTTGCACTTGAAGTGGCCGTGGTAGACCGCGTCGAACCTGGCCAGCGTGGGCCAGAGCCGGATGTCCGCTTCGGTGATCGCGTCGCCCGCCAGGTAGCGCCGGGTGGCGAGCCGCTCGGACAGCCAGTCAAGCCGGGCGAACAGCTTGCCGTAGGCCTCCTCGTAGGCCGCCTGGGTGGTCGCGAACCCGCACCGGTAGACGCCGTTGTTCAGGTCTTCGTAGACGAGGCCGCTGACCTCCTCGATCTCGTCGCGCAGCTTCTCCGGATACAAGTCGGGCGCGCCGGGCCGCTGGTACGCCGTCCACTCGTGCTCCAGGTCCAGTGTGATCTGCCGGAAGTCGGCGGTCACCACGGCGCCCGAGGAGATCTCCACGATGGCCGGGACGGTGACGCCCCGGTCGTAACCGGGTACCGCCTTCTCGAAGGCATCCCGCAGGAAGTGGATACCGAGCACCGGGTCCACCTCACCGGGGTCAAGGTCGAACGTCCAGCTCCGCGAGTCATGCTCGGGTCCGCAGATGCCCATGGACAGCACGGCCTCGAGCCCGAGCAGCCGCCGCACGATCATCGTGCGGTTCGCCCACGGACAGGCCCGCGCCACCACCAGCCGGTACCGCCCGGCCTCCAACGGGAAGCTGCCGTCCCGGCCGTCCGCCGTGATCCGCCCGTTCAGGTACCTGGTATCGCGAACAAACTCTCCCGTAGCGCCCATCCTCCGACGCTACCCCATTGCTTACTTCTTCAACTATCCCCGTCAGCGGATGGCGTCCCAGCGGGCGCGCTCGTCGCCGGCCGGGTCGCCGATCGCGTCGGCGGCCTCGCTGAGCAGGGCGGTAGTCCGGCTGGCCGTGTCGTAGCGCGCCCAGCCCGGGTCGCCCCCGGTAATGAAGTCGACCCACACCCGGTGGACCTGGTCCGCCACCGCCTGTGCGGGTGCCTCGCCCAGGCGGGGGCGCAGCTCAGCGAGGGTAACGGTGTCGAACACGAACGGGATCTCGGCGCCGTGGCACGCTCCGAGGCGGTAATTGTCCTGCGGCTCCGGGCGATCGAAACGGTACATCCAGGTGCCGGAAGCTCCCGAGTCGGCCCGCGCCTCGGCCACCCGGATGGCCGGGATGCGGAAGAACCAGTCGCTGATCACGGCGGCCAGCAGGTCACCCGGGCTGGCGTCCGGCCGGCTGGCCCGGTAGACGGCAAGGCCGTCGTCGGTCAGGCCGTACGCGCCCGCGACCGCCGCGAGTCCCGCCTCGTCGATCAGGTCGATGCTGGCCGCCGCGACCAGGAACAGCCGGGCCTCATCGCGGTTCGATCCGATCAGCAACGGGATGCCGCCGCCCTGGCCCGCAGCCAGTGCCGTGATCGGCGCCACCGGCAGCACCGAGCCGTCGACGACCGGCGCGAACGGCAGCAAGCTCAGCGCGAGCGGACCCCACCGGCCCGGATCGGGGTTGGTCTGCACCTCCACCACCAGGTCCGATGCGGTCTGCACGAGCGTGTCAAGCGGAACGGCCCTGATCGAGTCCCGGTCCGCGGGCACGCCGAGCGCGGCCGCCAGGTACCCGGCCACCATGGCGGCCTGGTCCCGGGTCAGGGTGTGGGCACCGGCCCCGCTTTCCGCGATGGCCTGGGCGAACAGGCCTTCGGCCAGCGGCATCGACAGCAGCGTCGTCACGCTCATGGCCCCGGCCGATTCACCCGCGACGGTGACGCGAGCCGGATCCCCGCCGAACGCGGCGATGTTGCCCTGCACCCAGCGCAGGGCCGCCAGCTGATCGAGCAGGCCGAGGTTGGCGGGACCGTCGCCGAGGTACAGGAAGCCCTCGGCGGCCAGCCGGTAGTTGACGGTCACGCAGACGATGCCGTCGCGGGCGAACGCGGCGCCGTTGTACTCGGCCACCGAGGACGATCCGTTCATGAACGAGCCGCCGTGGATCCAGACGAGCACGGGCAGCCCGCTGGCGCTGATGTCGGGCGTCCACACGTTCAGGTTCAGGCAGTCCTCACCCGGGATGACCACCTCGGGAAACAACGGGATGTACGGCGGCGGGTAATCGCCCTTGGGCACGGTCGGCCCGAACTTCGTGGCGTCGCGTTCACCGTCCCAGGCTTGGACCGGCTGCGGTGCTCGCATCCGGTTCGCGCCGAACGGAGGAGCGGCGTAGGGAATACCAAGAAACGCGGCCGTCCCCGAGTCGACCTGGCCGCGGATGGCTCCGTCCTTCAACTGGACCACCGGGTGATGCGTCATCTCGCTCATGCGTTTCTCCGTTGCCTCTTACCGACTATGTCCCCCAGCAGCCTGTTCTACCGTCTCACGATGGTACTGGTAGAGCTGGTTAGGTTAGCCTAAGCTAAGCTGTCGATCGCCTCAGGCGAGAGCGCTCGTCACATACTGCGACGGTAACCACAGGGAAGGGTAGATGACGAACCGAACTACGCGCTGGCGCGCGGCTATCACGGCCGCCGTGGCCTGCGGATCGCTGGTGGCCGGCGCCGTGCTCACGGGCTGCGGTTCGTCGGGGGCGTCGGATCCGTCCGGACAGTCCATCACCTTGTACAGCGGCCAGCATGAGCAGACCGCCAACGGGCTGGCGTCCGCGTTCGAGAAGCAGACCGGCATCACCGTTAACGTCCGCAGTGACGATGAGGGTACGCTCGCCAACCTGATCGCGTTGCAAGGGTCGCATTCTCCGGCTGATGTCTTCTACACGGAGAACTCGCCGCCTCTTGAGTTCTTGCAGGAAAAGGGCTTGCTGTCCCCGGTGAACCCGAGCACGCTGTCAAGCGGCACGGCTAAGTACAACTCCCCGGGCGGAGACTGGGTGGGGGTGTCCGCCAGGGTCAGCGTGCTCATCTACAACCCGTCGCTGATCGCCGAGAGTCAGCTCCCGACCAGCGTGCTGCAGCTCGCCAGCCCGAAGTACAAAGGCAAGCTTGCTTTTGCCGCCGGGGAGACTGACTTCCAGCCGATCGTCACCTCGGTGCGCAAGACCTATGGTCAGGCGGCCACGGTCAGCTGGCTAGAGGGCATCAAGTCCAACGCGGCGAGCCACATCGTTCCCGACAATGAGACGATCACCGATGAGGTAAACCGTGGCGAGGCCGCCTTCGGCGTCATCAACGAGTACTACTGGTACCGGCTCAAGGCCGAGATCGGGGCGTCGGCGATGCACTCGCAGATTACCTATTTCGCCCCGCGCGATCCTGGATACGTGATCGACGTATCCGGCGCGGCGGTGCTGAAGTCGAGCAAGCACCAGGCCGCCGCGCAGAAGTTCCTCGCCTTCCTGGTCAGCAAGCAGGGGCAGGAGATTATCGCGAGAGCATCCGGGAACGAGCAGAGCTATGAGTATCCGCTCGGGTCCGGAGTGACCACGTCGGCCCCGGAGACGCCGTTCGATCAGCTTCAGCCCAACCCGATCACGATCGCCGATCTCGGCGACGGTTCGGCGGCGATCGCCCTACTTCGCCAGGTGGGCCTGCTGTGAGCCGTCTGGCGCAGGCAAACCGCTGATGGCCGCGGAGACGCTGGCTGGCAACCGCCAGCAGAACGCTGTTGTCGCACCGAGACGCGCCCGCCGCCCACTGGTGCTGCTCACGATCAGCTCCCTGGTGGCAGCCGTTCTCGCGCTGCCGCTGGTGTTCTTGCTGATCGAGGCCCAGGGGGCCGGGATCTCGCAGGTGTCGCATCTTGTCTTCCGGTCGCTGACCTGGTCCCTGCTCTGGAACACCATCCGGCTCACCGTCGTGGTCACCGTGGCCTGCGCGGTGATCGGCACCGGTGCCGCGTGGTTCGTCGAGCGGACCGACCTGCCGGGGCGCCGGGTCTGGGCGGTACTTGTGGTGGTCCCGCTGGCGATCCCGGACTTCGTGGTGAGCTTCGGCTGGAACTCACTGTGGACCTGGGCGCACGGCTTCACCGGGGCCGTGATCGTGATGACCCTGGCCGTATACCCGCTGGTCTACCTGCCGGTGGCGGCCAGCCTGCGGATGGCGGACCCGGGTCAGGAGGAAGTGGCACGAAGCCTGGGCTCCGGGCGTGTCCGCACCTTCGTCCGGATCACGCTCGGCCAGGCCAAGGGCGCCATCCTCGGCGGCTGCCTGCTCGTCGCCCTGGTCATGCTGGCCGAGTACGGTGCGTTCGAGATCCTCGGCTACCAGACGTTCACCACCGAGATTTTCAGCGAGTTCAAGGGGTACAGTTTCGCCGCCTCCTGCGCGCTCTCCCTGGTGCTGGTGGTGCTCAGCCTGCTTGTCCTGGCCGGGGAAGGCGCGCTCCGGGGCCGGGGCCGGGTCAGCAGGTCCGGGCCGATGACTCAGCGGGTCAACCCGCCTCAGCAGCTCGGCCTGACGCGCTGGCCGGTACTGGCCGCCTTCACCGCGCTCGTCCTGCTCGCGCTCGGCGTCCCCGTCGCGGCGACGGTTTACTGGATCCAGGCCGGCCAGGCCGCGGGGCTGTCGGGCGGCGCCAACGTATCCCTGCTCAACGCGGCTGGGCACACGGCCCTGTACGGCGGCTCGGCCGGGGCGCTGGCCACCGTCCTGGCCTTTCCCGTGGCCCTGCTGGCCATCCGGCACGGCGGACGGGTCCGGCAGCTGCTGGAGCGCAGCACCTACCTGGTCCTGGGCATGCCGGGTGTCGTCATCGCCTTCGCCCTGTCCTATGTCACCGAGAAGTACGCCGGCGGTTTCGGCGACGGCACGTCGATGCTGCTCATCGGCTGCTATGCCATCATGTTCTTCCCGCTGGCCCTGGTCGGGGTCAAGGCGTCGCTGGCCCGTGCGCCTGCCAGCCTGGACGAGGTGGCCAGGTCCCTGGGCCGGCGCAGGCTGGCGGTGCTGTTCCGGGTGACCCTCCGCCTCACCGGGCCCGGCCTGGTGGCCGCGTTCTGCCTGGTGTTCCTGTCGGTGGTGACCGAGCTCACCGCCACCTTGCTGCTGATCCCGACCGGCGCGCAGACGCTGGCCACCCAGTTCTGGTCGTATGAGACCAACCTGTCCTACAGCCAGGCCGCGCCGTTCGCCCTCGTGATGATCGTCGTCGCGGCCGTGCCAAGCTATCTTCTGGGCAGATTCTTTAATCGCCCGACTCAAGGGCAGGGATGAGGGCATGCGGCAACTGGCGGTTACCGGCCTGAATAAGGCCTTCGGCACCCATCCAGTCCTGACCGGCGTGAACCTGGAGGTGCCGGCCGGGTCCCTGACGGCGATCCTGGGGCCTTCGGGCAGCGGGAAGACGACGCTGCTCAGGCTGCTGGCCGGCTTCGACCGCGCGGACGCGGGCACGATCAAGATCGGCGATGTCCTGGTCGACGGTCCTGGTGTCCACACCCCGCCGGAAAGACGCCGGATCGGTTACGTCCCCCAGGACGGCAGCCTGTTCCCGCACCTGACCATCGAGGGCAATGTCGGGTTCGGGCTTCCCGCCCGGGAACGCCGCGGCGGCAAGGTCGCCGGCCTGCTGGAGACGGTGGGCCTGGACGGCATGGGCAAGCGGTATCCCCATCAGCTGTCCGGCGGCCAGCAGCAGCGGGTCGCGCTGGCCCGGGCGCTGGCCATCGAGCCGGCCGTGGTGCTGCTCGACGAGCCGTTCGCCTCACTGGACGCGCACCTGCGGGCCAGCGTCCGCGCCGATGTCCAGCAGATCTTCCGCCGGGCCGGCACCACGGCGGTGCTGGTGACCCACGACCAGGATGAGGCGCTTTCCGTCGCCGACCTGGTCGCGGCGCTGCGGGACGGGAAGATCGCGCAGTGCGCGCCACCAGAAGACCTCTACACCCGTCCGGCCGACCCCGAGCTGGCCCGCTTCATCGGAGACGCGAACCTACTCGAGGGCATCCTCGACGGGGGCATGGTCAAGACGCTCCTCGGCGACCTCCCGCTGGACCCCGCCGCATCCATGTCGGGTCATGCGGGCCAGGTGACGGTCCTGATCCGGCCGGAACAGATCACTATCGAGCCGAACGATGGCGGCTTGACCGGCCGGGTCTCGGCTTACGGCTATCACGGCCATGACGCCGTCCTGCACGTCCAGCCCGTGAACGAGGTTGACGGCCCGACGATCATAGTGCGGATGGCCGGTGGCCACGCGCTGCCCGTCGGATCGCCGGTGAGCCTCCGGGCCCTGGGCCCGGTCTTCGCCTGGCCCAGGGATTAGCAGGCGCCCTCGGCCATTTTCTCCGGGTTGCCCCGGCTGGTCGTAACTGGGAAGCTTGCGCCTGTCGTGTGGTGGCTAGCTCAACGGGAGTTTCTATGGTGCTGCGGGCGCGCCTAGCGTTTCGCGTGACCGGCCTGCTCACCGGGTCGATGCTGGCCGTCCTGGCCTTCACCGTGCCTGCGTCGGCCGCCAGCGCTGCGGCTAGCGTCTCTGCCTCGGCCGTTGTCAGCTCGGCCTCGGCCGGCCCGGGCGGCGTCGAGGCCAGGTCCGCCGCGGTCGAGAACGCGGTCACCGGCCGGCTGCTGTGGAGCCGCGAGGAGAACACCGAACGTCCGATGGCCAGCATCACCAAGGTGATGACCGCTCTCCTTGTGATCAGGGCGGGCGACCTTAATCGCACGATCACCGTCCCGTCCGCCGTGGTCTCCTACGTCCGCAAGTACGACGCCAGCAACGCGGGCCTGCGGCCGGGGGACAGGCTCACGGCCCGCCAGCTGCTGTACGGGCTGCTGCTCCCGTCCGGTGCCGATGCCGCCTATACGCTGGCGCAGGCCTACGGTCCTGGCATCGGAGCGTTCGTCAGGAAAATGAACGCCACGGCCAGGCTGATGGGCATGACCAGGACGCATTTCAGCAACTTCGACGGCCTGCCCTGGCCGACGCCCTACGCGAACTACTCCACCGCCGCGAACCTGCTCACCCTGGGCCGGACCGTGATGAGGTCCGCGGCCTTCCGCTCGATCGTGGATCAGCGCAGTTACCGGATCACGGCCGGGTCTGGGCATCACGCCTACCTGTGGCGGAACCTCAATCCGCTGCTCGCCCACTACCCGGGCGCGATCGGGATCAAGCCCGGGTACACCCAGGCCGCCGGGCAGTGCCTGCTGTTCGAGGCGACCAGGAACGGCCACTCCGTCATCGGCGTCACCCTCGACAGCCCCGGTTCCATTGCCACCGTCAACAGTGCCGACGCCACCCGCATCCTGAACTGGGCCTTCAGCCTGCCCGGATACTGACACCTTCGACGAGGAGGGTTCATGGAGCTAGCTGCAGACTTTTCCTTCCAGCCGCTGCCGGCCGTGGAAAACGCGGTGCAAGCACCATTCCCGGAGGTGGCGAGCCCGCTCGGCCCGCTGGCCAATCTCGTCGGGAAGTGGGCCGGCCGGGGCTTCAACATGATCTGGCGGCCCGATCACGCCTCCGGCCAGGATCACTTCCTCGAACTCAACGTGACCAGCGAGCAACTCGAGTTCAGCCCGATCAGCGGGTCCATACCCAACCGCGGCCTGCTGCAGCCCGACATCAACATGTTCGGCCTGACGTACCTGCAGCAGATCTCCGACGCGAACCTGAAGGCAGGACTGCACATCGAGCCGGGCCTGTGGCTCGCCATCCCGGCGACTTCTAATCCCAGCGAACACCCCACGGTCGCCCGCCTGGCCTCGATCCCGCACGGCACGGCGATCGTGGCGCAGGGCACCGCCAGCACGTCGGCGGGCGCGCCGACCATCCCGAACACCAGCATCAGGCCCTTCACGATCGGCCAGCCGTTGTCCGGAATCGAATTTCCCGAGGAGACCCTCGCCACGCCGAGCAGCTTCCGTACCTCGGGGACCGGACTGACCGGCGTCACGCAGGCCATGGTGAGCAATCCCAACACCGTCCTGCAGGCGGCGATCGCGCATCAGCACATCACCGAGACGACCACGCTGCACGTGACCACGAACGACGTCCCGGTTCTGGGCGGCGGCACCGCGAACACGGCCTTCCTCAAGGGCGCCGCCGCCGGCCCGAACGCGGTCAGCGTGAGCGTCAACGCCACGTTCTGGCTGGAGACGCTGGAGGGCACCCCGGCCGTTCGTCAGCTGCAGTACGCGCAGACCGTGCTGCTGAACTTCAACGGGCTCAGCTGGCCGCACATCACGGTCGGCACGCTACGCCAGTAACCTGGCTCGGCTGGCTCGGCTGGCTCGGTCTGCACCGCTGCTCGCCACGGCGACCGCCGCCTGCTGTGGACGGTGGACCAGCAGCCCGCCCAGGGCCACGACGGCCAGCACGATCACGGCCGTCCCGTATTCCCTGGTCGTGGGCAGCAGGCCGTTCACCTTGGTGACCAGGACGCCGCCGACCACCGCGGGTAGCCCCATGCCGAGGTAGGAGACGATGTAGAGCACAGACAGCACCCCGGCCCGCTCGTGCTCGCGCAGCAGCGGCAGGACCAGGCGGATGCCGCCCTGGAAACCGCCGCCGAAGCCGACGCCGGCTATCGCCGTCCCGATGAAGAAGCCTGCCGCCGTATCGGTCGAGGCCGCGGCCAGCGTCACCGCGACGCCCGTGATGAGGGCCGCGATGCTCAGGTACAGGGCGGGGCGGGGCTCGGCCCGGTTGAAGGCCAGCACCGATCCCGCCGCGACCCCCGCCAGGATGAACAGGCTCAGCCCGCCGTACACCACCGACGAGGAGTGCAGCAGGGTCGCGGTCAGCGCGGGACCGAGCGACGCGTAGAAGCCCGCCAGCGCCCACACCGCGAACAGCACCGGAGCCGCGATGGCGACCTCGGTGCGGATGGTCTTCGGCAGCCTGATATCGGGCCGCAGGCTCTTCAGCCCGCCCGGCCGGCCCGGGGCGGTTTCCCGCATGGTCAGGACACCCGTCGCCTGGACCGCGAACACGCCGAGCAGGATCAGGTAGATGAGGTGCGTCGGCGCGGGCAGGAACTGGACCGCCAGGGCTGAGATGAGGGCACCCGAGGCGGTGCCGACGCCGGGCGCGAACGAGTTGGCCAGCGCTCCGCGCCGGCGGTCCAGATCGAGCATCCCGGCCCCGACGGCACCCAGCGAGGACCCGGTCGCCAGCCCCTGCACGACCCGGGCGATCATCAGCGTCCCGATCCCTCCCGCGGTCGCGAATATGATCATCGCCACCGCCTGCAGCGCGAGCCCGGCCAGCAGCACCGGACGCCGTCCCACGTGGTCCGAGAGCCGTCCGAACATGAGCAGGCCGGCCAGCACCGCGAGCGCGTAGACGCCGAACACGATCGTCGTCGCCAGCGGCGAGAAGCCCCAGCGCGCGGCGTACAGCGCGTACAGCGGGGTCGGGGCGCTCGAGGCGGCGAGGAACGACACGATGATCGAGCCGAGGAGCAGCAGGGTCAGACCGCGCCTGCGCGTGCTCCCGGCGTCCCGCAGCGTGCTCCCCATGCTCCCGGCGTCCCGCAGCGTGCTCCCCGTGCCGGTGAGGTTCGGGCCCGTCCTGGTCGCCATGGCGGTCTCCTTCGTGGCTGAGGATGTGCTGCTGCGCATCACGGTGAGTCGTGTGCAGCAACCGAACAGATCGGTCTGTCTATTCCCTGAGCACGGGCTCCGGATGGTGCCGGCGCGGTCAGCCGGCCGGCCGTCGCCTAGAGTCATGACTATGTCCGAGTTCTTTAGCTACGCCGTGGACCGACGGCTCGCACCGTTCTGGCTGCCCTTCGGCGTACGCCCGGACCGGGACGGTGTCACCCTCACCGACGACGGAAAATTCCAGGCCAGGTTCGGATTCCTCCGGCTGGAGACGCCGCTCGCCAACATCGACGAGGCGCACGTCACCCGGGGCTACCGCTGGTGGACGGCCGCGGGCGCGCGGATGTCGCTCGCCGACCGGGGCCTGACGTTCGGGACCAACTCATCCGCGGGTGTCTGCGTCCACTTTCGTGCGCCGGTGCCCTCACCGCTGCGGCGCAAGGGCCACCCGGCCCTCACCGTCACCGTTGCCGACGTCGAAGGTCTCGCCGCCCGCCTCCAGCCCTGAGCCCGTCCCCACCTCCGTGGCAGAAAAGGTGGGATATTCGTCGTTGCTGCCATGAGCGGGGATCGGCAGACTGGGATTCATGCAAACGGTCCTGATCGTCTTGTTCGACGGGGTGCAGGCCCTCGACGTGACCGGACCGCTCGAGGTGCTCGACGGCGCCAACCGCTGGCGGACGCACCACCACGCCAGGCCCGCGTACGAGGTCCGGACCGCGAGCCTCGGCGGCCACCTGGTACGAACCTCAAGCGGCCTGCACCTGGCGCCCGACAGCGACCTGCGCCAGATAGGGCCGCCGGATCGAGCCGCCCCGGAGATGCTGATCGTCCCCGGGGGAGCGGGGTCACGGCGCGCGGATCCGGATCTCGTCGCCTGGCTGCGAGCGCACGGCGGCCGGGCCCAGCGCCTGGTCTCCGTGTGCACCGGGGCGTTCCTGCTGGCTGAGGCCGGGTTGCTCGACGGCAGGATGGTGACGACCCACTGGGCCTACTGCAACGCGCTGGCCGCCCGGTTCCCCGCGCTGACGGTGGATCCGGACCCGATCTTCGTCCGCGACGGCCACGTCGCCACCTCCGCCGGGGTCACCGCCGGGATCGACCTCGCGCTGGCCCTGGTCGAGGAGGACCTCGGCCGGGACGCGGCCCTGGACATCGCCAGGAACCTGGTGGTGTTCCTGCGGCGGCCGGGAAACCAGGCCCAGTTCAGTGCCCAGCTCGCCGGGCAGCTGGCGGACCGGGAGCCGCTGCGCGACGTGCAGCAGTGGATCGCGGACCATCCGGGCGCGGATCTGTCTGTGCCGACGCTGGCCCGCCAGGCCAGCTTGTCCGCGCGTCAGTTCGCCCGCGCGTTCGCGGCCGAGGTGGGCATGCCGCCGGGACGTTATGTCGGCCGGATCCGGCTCGAGACGGCCAGGCGGCGCCTGGAGGACACCGCGGACGGCGTCGAGGAGACCGCCCGTTCCTGCGGCTACGGCACCCCGGAGGCGATGCGCCGCGCCTTCATCCGCGCCCTCGGCGTCAGCCCGGGGGAGTACCGCCGCCGTTTCCACCCGGCGCGCGTCGACGAAGAAACCAAGGAGAGACATGCAGATCGCCATCCTGCTCTTTGACCGGTTCACCGTGCTGGACGCGGTCGGTCCCTACCAGGTGCTCAGCAGGCTGCCCGGCGCGGACGTAGTCTTCGCCGCCGAGCAGGCGGGCCCCGTCACCGACGATAGGGGCGTCCTGTCCCTGTCCGCCCCGGCCGTGCTGGCCGATGTGCCGCACCCGGACATCCTCGTGGTGCCCGGTGGCCCCGGTCAGAACGACCAGATGAAGGACGGCCCGCTGCACGAGTGGCTCCGCGCCGCCGACCAGGCGAGCACCTGGACCACATCGGTGTGCACAGGCTCGCTCATCCTGGCCGCGGCCGGCCTGCTGGCCGGCCGCCGCGCGACCTCGCACTGGCTGGCCCTGGAGGAACTCGGGGCGCTGGGCGCGACCCCAGTCAGCGAGCGGGTGGTCTTCGACGGCAAGTACGTGACCGCGGCGGGCGTATCGGCCGGCCTCGACATGGGGCTGACGCTAGCCGGGCGGATCGCGGGCGATGAGGTGGCCCAGTCCATCCAGCTCGGCATCGAGTACGACCCGCAGCCGCCCTACGACGCGGGTTCCCCTGACCGGGCCCCCGCGCAAGTTGTCGCCCGCCTCCGCTCCGGCAGCCGCTTCATCCTGACCGGGGAAAGCTACAGCTCGGCGAACACGCCCTCGCGCCGTTCGTAGTCGTACCGGTAGATCTCGCGGCCGTTCACGTACGCCCGCTCGGCCCGGCTCATCACGTCCAGCGGATCGCCGGACCAGATGACCACGTCGGCGTCCTTGCCTGGCGCCAGCGAGCCGATCCGGTCGGCGCAGCCGATGATCTGGGCCGGGTGGATCGTCACCGCGCGCAGCGCCGTCACCGGGTCCAGCCCCTCCTTGACCGCCAGCGTGGCCTGGTGGATCAGGAAGTGGATCGGGACCACCGGGTGGTCGGTGGTGATGGCGATGCGCACCCCGGCCGCGGCGAGCCGCCCCGGGTTGGCCAGCGACCGGTTCCGCAGCTCCACCTTGGACCGGCTGGTGAACAGCGGTCCGATGATCACCGGGATGGACGCGGCGGCGATCTGATCGGCCAGCAGGTGAGCCTCGGTGCCATGATCGATCACCAGGTCATAGCCGAACTCCTTCGCGATCCGCATCGCGGTCGCGATATCGTCCGCACGGTGACAGTGCTGCCGCCAGGGAATCTCACGCCGCAGCACCCGGCCCAGGGCTTCCAGCTTTAGGTCGCGTTCCACCACGGCCCGTTCGGACTCGGGGGCTCGTTGCGCCGCGGCCAGTTTAGCCAGGTAGTTCTGCGCGTCGACGAACGCGCCGCGGATCACCGCGGCGGTCCCCAGCCGGGTCGACGGCATCTCGTTCCGCTCACCGTAGACCCGCTTGGGGTTCTCGCCGAGCGCGGACTTCAGGCCGGCTGGCTCGCGGAGCACCATCTCGTCCACGGTGCGGCCCCAGCATTTGATGGCCACGGTCTGCCCGCCGACCGGGTTAGCCGAGCCCGGGTTGACGTTGACCGCGAGCACGCCGCCGGTGATGGCATCGCGGAAGCCCAGGTCGGCAGGGTTGATCGCGTCCAGCGCGCGAACCTGCGCGGTGACCGGATTGGTGCGCTCGTTGGTGTCCTGGCCGGCCCAGCCTTCGGCCTCTTCACTCACCCCGGCGTGCGCGTGCGCGTCGATGAAGCCGGGCAGCACCCATTTCCCGGTCGCGTCCACCACGTCCACGCCGTCGGGCACCGCGAACCCAGGTCCCTCGACGGCCGCTATCTTCCCGTCCCGCAGCAGCACCGTCCCGCCGTTGACCGGGTCACCCTCGATCGAGACGACCCGGCCGCCGGTTATCGCAATGCTCGTCTCAGCCACGCTCCGCCCTTCGCCGACTTAGCTGGTCCTCACCCGCCCTTGCTGATGGCCTCGAGTTCGTCCCGGCTCAGCTCGATGGCCGCCGCGGCGACGTTCTCTTCCGTGTGCCCGGGCGAGCCGGTCCCTGGGATGGGCAGGATCGCTGGCGAGTGGGCCAGCAGCCAGGCCAGCACGACCTGGTGCTTGGTGACCCCAAGCCGTTCGGCGGCCACGGCCACCGCGACCTTCTCCTCGGCCTCCTGGATCGGCGCCCAGGGCAGGAACACCAGGCTCTCCTGCTCACACAGGTCGATGATCGGCTCCGACTTCCGGTCGGTCACGTTGAACCTGTTCTGTATCGACACGACCGGGACGATCCGGGCGGCCTCGCGGAACTGGTCCTCCGTCACATTGGACAGGCCGACGTGACGGATCTTGCCCTCGGCCTTGAGCTCGGCGATCGCGCCGACCGACTCGGCCAGCGGCACCTTCGGGTCAGGGACGTGGAACTGGTACAACGGTAGCTGGTCGAGCCTGAGCCTGCGCAAGCTGCCCTCGCAGGCCTCCCTGAGGTGCTCCGGGCTCCCGTCGGGCTCCCAGCGGTTCGGGCCGGACCGCGTGAAGCCGCCCTTGGTCGCGATCACCAGGTCGTCCGGATACGGGTGCAGCGCTTCGGCGATGAGGGTCTCGCTGACCTCGGGCCCGTAAGAGTCGGCGGTGTCGATGAAGTTGACGCCGAGTTCCACGATCCGCCTGAGCGTCGCGAGGGCCTGATCCCGGCTGGGCGGCTCGCCCCAGACACCCGGCCCGGTGATTCTCATGGCGCCGAACCCCAGGCGGTTGACGGTCAGGTCGCCACCGACGTCGATGGTCCCTGCCGCCGCGGCGGTTGGCTGCGCGTTCACGCGGTACCTCCTCCTCCTTGTCGTTGACGCCAGCCTCTCATGATGCCTGCGGCAGGTAGGGGTTGGGGGACAGCGGCGGCACAGGACTAGCCGGAATCGGGGCCTTCTTCGCATGATGCTTCCGGCTGTGCATGCACCCGCAGTGCTCGTTCTTGCCTGGTGCGGGTGTCCGCGCCGCGGGCGGCCCCGAGCGGACAGTCACGCTGGCGTGGAAGTGCCGCGGCAGCGCCGGTGTCCGCGGCTGCTTGAACGGGGCTAGCCGTTTCATGATCTTTACCGACATGACGTCGGCCGCGTTGACCTGGCCGCCTTTAGGTGCGCAGGTAAGCGCGATTGCGTACTTCCCTGGCTTTGTCTTATCAGTGACATTAATCAGAAGATCGCCGCCGTGCCGCAGTTTAACCGGATAGGGCAGCATTTTGGACCTCACGACCGCGAGGTCGCGCCGTTGTGAGCAGTTGGCCGTGACCGCGAGCTTGCCGTCCCCCTGATAGGTCCACCTGGTCAGGACCTTGATCGTCGCGCTGTGATTCACCTGCGGCTCCGCCGGCTTAGACCGCGCGTCAGCCGGCGCGCTGGCCAGCCATATCGACGTGCCTGCCATCAACGCGGTGATGGCCGCAGCGAGCGTGCGCTTCATTTTACTCCCCCTAGCTGGACAAAGATTTACCGCGACTAGGCTGGCACACTGGTCGCCTAAAGTCCGGGAAGCCGTGCGGCTATACCGCCGTGTCGCCGCTTATCAGGCGCTTATTTTTGCCCGGGCCATGGCCAATTTAACCGCCTTTGACAGGCTTTGCAGATCATAAGCACCGTAGTGCCTTCTGCCATTGACGAAGAACGTCGGAGTCCCCGACACATTGGACAGGTCGGCGGACTCCACGTCCTCGCTGACGTGCGCGGCACCGACGTGCTTGCGCAGGTCCGTGGCGAACCGGTCGATGTCGAGGCCGAGTGCGGCCGCGTGACCGATCAGGTCGCGGGGGCGTAGCGCGTCCTGGTGGTCAAAGAGCCGGTCGTGCATCTCCCAGAACTTCCCCTGCCGTCCGGCGGCCTCGGCCGCCTCGGCGGCGAGCTGCGCTTCGGGGTGAACGTCGGGCAGCGGCAGGTGCCGCCACACGTACCGGATATCGCCGAACTCGCGCAGCAGCTCCCGCACGCCCGGCTCGGCCTGGCCGCAGTAGGGGCACTCGAAATCCCCGTACTCGACCACGGTGACCGGGGAGTGCGCCGGACCGCGGATGTGATCCCGGCCGGGCTCCACCGGCACGATCAGGTCGGTGATGGCCTCGGCCACCCCCAGCAGCGCGCGCAGCCGGGTCCGGACCGGCAGCCGGTTCACCACCCCGAAGATGATCCAGCTCAGGCCCGTCGCGGCCACCGCGGCGGACAGGATGCCCAGCTTCGCCTCGGCCAGTTCGGTGCCGCCCAGCGCCAGCGAGGCGATCAGCAGGGACACCGTGAAGCCAATCCCGGCGACGGCCCCGACGCCGGCCACCGCGCCCCAGCCGACCGGAGGGATCAGCCGCCCGTGGCTGAACCGGGCGACCAGCCACGCGCAGCCTGCTGTGCCGGCCGGCTTACCCACCAGGTAGCCGATCAAGATGCCGAGCGTGACCGGCGAGGTGTAGGCGCGGGCCAGGAACCCGCCGTTGAGCACGATCCCCGCGTTGGCCAGCGCGAACAGCGGCACGATGACGTAGCTGGTCCACGGGTGGAAGATCTGCGAGAGCCGGTCGTTCGGCGAGATCGCGGAGCGCACCCCGTCGCTCGCCGATTGCGCCAGCTCGGCGGTGGGCTGCTCGCGGAACATCCGGAAGGCCTCCGTCGCCTGCTCCAGGGAGGCCCGGGTGGCCGAGTAGGCGTAGGTCAGCAGGCCCATGATCAGCCCCACCACGATCGGGTCCACGCCCGACTTCAGGAACGCCACCCAGGCCGCGACCCCGGTGACCAGGTACGCCGGCCCGTACCGGACGCCGCGCGCCCGGATGACCAGGACCGCGGCGAGGAACCCGAGCCCGAACACCAGCGGTATCACCCGGATCTGCCCGCTGTAGGCGACCGCGATGACCGCGAGCCCGGCCAGATCGTCGACCACGGAGAAGGTGAGCAGGTAGGTGCGGACGCGGTCCGGCAGCCTCCGGCCGACCAGGGCCAGGGCGCCCAGCGCGAACGCGGTGTCCGTTGACATCGCCATGCCCCACCCGTGTTCGGACGGCCGTCCGGCATTGAAAAGCAGGTAGATGCCGATGGGCACGATCATGCCGCCCAGGCCGGCCAGCAGCGGCAGCGTCAGCCTGCTCCGCACCCGCAGCTCGCCCATGTCGAACTCGCGCCGCGCCTCCAGCCCGACCACCAGGAAGAAGAACGCCATCAACCCGGAGTTCACGAATCCGCGGACATCGAGTCTCACACCCGACCCGCCGACCAGCACAGACAGCCGAGTGGCCCACACCGTGTCGTAGCTCGAGACGCTGATGTTCGCCCAGATCAGCGCGGCCACCGTGGCGCCTGCCAGCACCGAGGCACTGCCCGTCTCGGTCCGCAGGAACGAGCGCAGCGGCGTCTCCATCCGCCGCGCCCAAGCCGTCCGCCCGGAATACGCCCCGCCCGCAGGCGCCTCATCCTCCTCCGCCGCCTCGTCCGCCCCCGCCTCCGAGGCCGCCGACTCGCTCATGCCCGCCTCGCCGCCGGCCGGCCGCGGGCACCCTCGTACGCCGGCTGGCCCAACAGCCCCAGCCACATGTCGTCCACAGCGATCAGCATCGTCACCCTAGTCTGCCAAGCCATCCCCCAATTCAAAAAATCCCCACCTCAACGCCCCCCAAGGTCCGTCCGCTTGCCGCCCGCCGCCCCCGTCCCAGCTGCCCCCCC
>JBEKKH010000090.1:0-17100 GCA_050010815.1 Streptosporangiaceae bacterium
AGGGTGATCGTGGCCCACTGGAAGCTTGCGCGGCCGTCCGGACCGGAGAAGCTCCATGTCATCTCAAACACCCCAGCGGCGCTGGTGATTGGCTTAACCCGCAGGTGCGCCGGGAAAACCGCGACATCACCGGTCTCGACGTACGCATCGCAGGCTTTGCTGAACTCGGGCACAGCGGCCCGGAAGAGCTCCCGGTGCTGTTCGGACAGGCGCCTCCAGTCGCCGGCGAACCGCTCGGTCCACTCGTATCTCACCTGCCGAGCCCGGCGTCGAGCTTGTCCAGGAACTCCTCCGTACTGTCTGCGGTGCGAATACGCCCGGCATTGATGTCTTCATCGGCTTCGCGTTCCATCTGCTGCCAGCGCTCGGTCCAGAACCAGGCCTGGTCGGCGGGGACAGGTAGTTGCGGGCGCAAGATGATCGTGCCTTCGTGCTCTGTGATCTCGACCTGGGCTCCGGGCTCGTCCAGGTGGAGACGGCGGCGGATCGCGGCAGGGATGGTGATGGTCCCGCGGGGCTGGACGGGAACATAGCTGCTCATGCTTGCAGAATAACAGAATTCCTGTATTCCTGCATTTCGTGGTACGAGACGTCCTGTCGCCAGGATGCGCAGGAACACGCCCGCCTGGAACAGGCGGGATCGCACCGGGACAACCGATCTCTCCGCGGGCCTCCCGGACTGGAAGACAGGTTCGTTCGGTCAAAGACTCCGCTTGAATCAACTGCGGCCGTGCGGGATCGAGCGCATGACCGCGGCCATCTCGTCCGGGGTCAGGGCGGGTACCGGCAGCGGTGCTGTGTCGTCCCGGGCTGGTCGCAGCGCGTCGGTGAGCAGGGCGAGGTAGCGCCGCCAGACCTGGGGCCTGACCTGTTCGGCGTAGCCGGCGGCCGAGGTGAGCATGAACTCGATGAACAACATGTCGGTGGGGCGCAGGTCGGCGCGCAGCTTGCCGTCCCGTTGCGCCCGCTCGACCAGAGCGGTGATCAGCGGCTGCATCCGGGTCTTGGCGGCCTGCACCCGGTCCCGCCCGTAGGTGGCGAACATGAGGATCTCCCGCAGGCCATGGTCACTGCTGAGCAGTTCGCACGCCTGCTCGAGGAACCCGGTCAGGCCGGTCCACGAGTCCGGCTCGGCGAGCGCCTTGTCGGCGATGGCGGCCACCTGCCCGAGGCGCTCCTCGAACAGCGCCTCGACCAGCGACTCCTTGTCCGGGAAGCGCCGGTAGACGGTGCCCACGCCGACCCCCGCGTGCCGCGCGACGTCGTCCAGGGTGGCCTGCAGCCCGCGAGTGGTGAAAACCTCGGCGGCGGCGCGCAGGATGCGCTGCCGGTTCTGCTCGGCGTCCCGGCGCAGCGGGCGCACCGGATGACACCGCTCCGGCTGGACCATGTCCCTCCCTGGCGAATACGACCGGAGGTTGCATCTCCGGTTATCTCTAATGTAGCGTGGATGAAGCGGAGATGAGACCTCCAGATAGGTGTATCAAGTGAGCGAAACAAGCGCAAGCACAGGTCGGCCACCGGGCACGCCGACCACAGCGGCGGCGGAGTCTGATCGCCGCCGGTGGCTGATCCTGGGCCTGGTCGGGCTCGCCCAGCTGATGATCGTGCTCGATCTGACGGTGATGAACATCGCCCTGCCGGACGCACAGCAAGCCCTGCACTTCTCCAATGTGGACCGGCAGTGGGTTATCACCGCGTACGCACTGACGTTCGGCAGCCTGCTACTGTTCGGCGGGCGGCTGGGTGACCTGTTCGGCCGCAAGCTGACGTTCATCACCGGGCTGGTCGGCTTCTCGGTCGCGTCGGCGGTGGGCGGGGCCTCGGTCAGCTTCTCGATGCTGGTCACGGCGCGAGCCTGCCAGGGGGTGTTCGGCGCGCTGCTGGCCCCGGCGGCCCTGTCGATCCTGACGACCACGTTCAGCAAGCCCGAGGAGCGGGGCAAGGCGTTCGCCGTGTTCGGCGCGATCGTCGGCGCGGGCGGGCTGATCGGGCTGCTGCTGGGCGGCGCGCTGACCCAGTACCTGGACTGGCGCTGGTGCCTGTACGTGAACCTGTTCTTCGCCGTCGTGGCGCTGGCCGGCGCGCTGGTCCTGCTCCCGTGGCAGAAGGAGCGCGGCCCGGCCAGGCTAGACATAACCGGCGTGGTGAGCGTCTCCGCGGCGATGTTCTGCCTGGTCTACGGCTTCTCCAACGCGGCCACCCACGGCTGGCGCGCGGACTCCACGCTGGCGTTCCTGGCGGCGGGCGTGGTGCTGCTCGTGTTCTTCGCCTTCTGGCAGACGCGGGCCCGCTACCCGCTGCTGCCCCCGCGCGTGGTCCTGAACCGCAACCGCGGTGGCTCTTACCTGGCCATCCTGGTGGCGGGCGCGGCCATGTTCGGCATCTTCTTGTTCCTCACCTACTACCTGCAGACGACGCTGCACTACTCGCCCCTGATCACGGGGGTCGCGTTCCTGCCGATGATCGGGGCGCTTGTGGTCGGCGCCCAGCTGTCGAACATCGTGCTGATGCCGCGCATCGGGCCCAAGGCGCTGGTCGGGGTCGGGATGCTGGCCGCCGCCGCCGGCATGGCCTGGATGACCCGGATCGGCGTCCACACGGGGTACGCCTCCACGGTGGTCGGGCCGATGCTGGTGACCGGCGCGGGCCTGGGGCTGACCATCCCGTCAGCCATGAACACCGGGACATTCGGCGTGCAGCCCTCCGACGCGGGCGTCGCGTCGGCGACCCTGAACACCGGGCAGCAGATCGGCGGCTCGATCGGCACCGCGCTGCTGAACACCATCGCCACCAGCGCCATCGCCAGCTACATCGCCGGCCTGACCGCCGGCCACCCGGCCGCCCCGCACCCCTCGCCCGCCGCGCTCCAGGCCATCGAGGCCGCCGCGGCCGTGCACGGGTACACCACCGCGTTCTGGTGGACCGCGGCTATCTTCGCCGCCGGCGGCATCGTCTGCGGCACGATCCTGCGCTGGGGACCGCTGACCCGCCAGGCGGAAGCCGAGCCGTCAGACGGCCAGGCCGGGCCACGCCATACGCCCGCTGCCGCGCAAGTTCCGGGGAATCCGGGACAGTGACCCAGCCTGCCGCGACCCGACCCGAACCGCCGGGCCGTGTTCCAGGGCGGCATCAGGGTGGCGGAGCACGGCGCACGGCTGGTGCCGTTACCGCGGACCGCGGTGCGCGGACCGCGGTGCGCCGCGTTCAGCCGGTGGTGCGTCGGCGGTAGAGGAGGGTGGCGAGCGGGGCGAAGATCACCAGGAGCGCGACGGACCACAGCAGCGAGGCGGCTACCGGGTGCTGCATGGGCCACGCGTGGATGGTCGCGGAGGGATTGGGGTTGCCCCACAGCTGGCGGGCGGCGGCGGTGACCGCGCTTACCGGGTTCCAGTCGGCGATGAACCTCAGTACGGCGGGCATGCGCTGGGTGGGGACCAGCCCGTTGGAGACGATGGCCAGGGGGAACAGGATGACGAGGCCGACGCCCTGTGCCGATTCGGGGCCCTTGCTCACGATGCCGAGGCAGCCGCAGCCCCAGGACAGGGCGTAGCTGAAGAGCAGGAAGAGGGCGAACCCGCCGATGACCGCGAGAATGCTCGCGTGGGGCCGCCAGCCGATGACGAGGCCGGTGAGGGCGACGATGACAGTGCACAGGACGGCCGTCGACAGGTCGGCCAGGGATCGCCCGACGAGCACGGCGGCTCGCCACATGGGAAGGGTCCGGAAGCGGTCGATGACGCCGCCGTTGAGGTCGCTGCTCAGCCCGACCGCGGTGCCCATCGCCGAGGTGGTGAGGTTCAGCGCGAGCAGGCCGGCGATGGCGAAGTCCGTGTAGCTGCCGCCGCCGGGCAGGACCACCCCAGAGCCGAACACGTAGACGAACAGCAGCGTGAACAGCACCGGCTGGATGGTGACGTCGGAGAGCTGCAGCGGCTCGCGCGCGATGTGCACGAGGTTGCGGCCGGTGAGCACGATGACATCGGCGAACCGCTGCGCGAGGCGGCGCGATGGCGCCGGCCGCAGGACCGGGGCGGCGGTTGGGTGCGTGGCGAGCGTCATGACCGGGCTACCTCCAGGTCGGCTTCGTCGCGTTCCTCGGTGGTTTCCGCTGGCATCTCCGCGGGGCGGCCGGTGAGCGCGAAGAACACGTCGTCGAGCGAGGGCTGATGGACCTCTACGTCGTCGACGGTGATCCCGGCGGCGTCGAGGGCGCGCACGACCGTGCTGGCCAGCCCGCCGCCGCTGCGCACCGGCGCCCGCAGCCGCCGCCCGTCCTGGCTCAGGTGGACGGGGCCGGCCACGAACGGCTCCAGAGCGCCCGAAGCGGCGGAATTGGCTTCACTGAGCGTGACCTCAAGCCGTGCTCCCCCGGTCTGTGTCTTGAGCTCGGCGGCCGTCCCTTCGGCGATGACGTGACCGTGGTCGATGACCACGATCCGGTCGGCGAGTTCGTCCGCCTCGTCGAGGTACTGAGTGGTCAGCAGCAGGGTCACGCCGCCCGCGACCAGTTCGCGGATCACGTTCCACATCCGGAGCCTGCTCGCGGGGTCGAGCCCGGTCGTCGGCTCGTCGAGAAAGAGCACCGGTGGCCGGGTGACCAGGCCGGCCGCGAGGTCGAGGCGCCGGCGCATCCCGCCCGAGTACTCCTTGAGTATCCGGTCGGCAGCATCGGCGAGATCGAACTGGCCGAGGAGCTCGGCCGCCCGCGCCCGGGCCTCGCTGCGGCGCAGGCCGCTGAGCCGCCCGATCATCACCAGGTTCTGGCGGCCGGTCAGGACCTCGTCGACGGTGGCGTCCTGAGCCGTCACGCCGATGTTGCGCTGCACGGCGGCCGCCTCCCGGACCACGTCGTGGCCGGCGACCCGGGCCCAGCCGTCGTCAGGCAAGGACAGCGTGGTCAGGATGCGCAGGGCGGTGGTCTTGCCCGCGCCGTTCGGCCCGAGGACGCCGAGGATGGACCCGGCCGGGACCTGCAGGTTGATGCCGGCCAGGGCGACGGTGGGGCCGTATCGCTTGGTCAGCCCTTCGGCCTCGATCATCAGAGAGCTCACTGGTGCCTCGACTTACTTGTCAACTAGTAAGGACGTCTACAGTCAGGTAGGTAACCATTGCTACTTACTGGTTGTCAAGTAAGATGACGGCCATGCCCCGACGTTCCGCCGCCACGGCCGGGCGGCCTCCGGCAGGTACCGGCAGGCACCCCGACGAAGGTGACACCCGCGAGCGGATCCTCGACGTCGCCCTGGAGCTGTTCACCGAGCAGGGCTACGACAAGACCACGCTGCGCCAGATAGCCGAGCCGCTCGGCTTCACCCAGGCCGCGATCTACTATCACTTCGCCGCTAAAGAGGACATCCTGGTCGCGCTGCACATGCGCCTGCACGAACTGGCCCGGCCCGTCCTCGAGCAGCTGGCAGAGGAAGCAGGGCCGCCAGGCTGGGCCGCCGTGCTGCGCGGGCTCGTCGACACGATGCTGTCCAACCGCAAGCTGTTCGTCCTCCACCAGCGCAATCAGACCGCCCTCTCGGGCCTGCACATCAAGGGACACGACGGCGATCACGAGGAGATAGAGCAGCAGTTCCGCCAGATCCTGGGCAACCCGGCCATCCCCGCCCGCGACCGGGTCCGGCTGAGCTGCGCCCTCGGGGCGCTCCTGAGCAGCCTGATGACAGTCAGCGACCTCGGAGATCTCAGCCTCGAGACCTATGGTGACCTTCTCCGCGAGGCCATCACCGACCTGCTCGAGCCACGGGACGTCCCAGCCGCCGGCCGGGCGTCGCCGGACAGCCGACCCGGTAACTCTCATTAGTCAGGTTTGACCTTGTCGCGGTGTCAAGGTGTCTCCTGGAGGCGTCCGGATCGAAAAACTCGCCGGCCTCGTCGGCATCAGCACCCGGGCCATCCGGCATTACCACCGTGTCGGCCTGCTGGCCGAGCCCGCGCGCAAGGCAAACGGCTACCGCGAGTCGAGATCCTCCGCGAGCTCGACGCCGACCTGGCCCGCCAGGAGGCGGACCTTCGCCGGCGGCGGCGAAGCCTGGCTCAGGCGTCCGCTTTCACGTCCTCGGCAAACGCCTGCCACGTGTCCGCGGCGAAAGCCAGCTGCGGCCCTTCCTGGTCCTTGCTGTCACGGACGGCTACAGCCGAACCAGCGGTCCCGACCTCGACGCAGGCTCCGCCGTTGTCGCCGCTGTAGCTGCTCTTGTGCCAGCTGACGTCGGTCACGTCCATTGTTCCTCGGCCACTTTCTTGATCAAGTCGCGGGAAGCCGCCCATGGCAGGGGCTTTTCTTCAGGTGGCTCCATAGCCGGGAGAGCGCACCCTGGGTGTTCAATTCGGATATGGCGTCGAGACGGGGCGGGAAATCCTCGGCGGGAGGGCGTTCTCCTGTTTCGATCTTGCTGATCACGTCGTGGGAGACATTGGCCCGAGATGCGAGATCCTTCTGCGACAAACCCGCGCGGGTCCGGTAATAGCGAAGCTCCGCGCCGAATACGCCCGCAGGCGTTCCGGCCCGGTCGGCGTCGTTCGGCATCTGATCGGCATCCCTTCGGGAAAGACGGTCGCGAGCCGGCAATCAGTGGGCATCCGGACCGATCCTGTTCCCAACGGTAGCCCTCGCCGGACAGGCTGGGAAACACAAATAACCGGCCCGGGGAGGAACAGTGACCACGACAGCCACGACGGCGAGCACGCGCCGCTACACCGGCAGCTACCCCGCCGAGCCGGTGTAGGTGAGGCAGGTACGGACTGCGCTCGCCGTGCTGCTCCGTGGCTGCCCGCGCGCCGATGACACGATCCTGGTCGCCTCGGAATACGCCACCAATTCCGTTGTCCACAGCGCCTCCAGCGGCGGCGGGGAATTCACCGTCCGCGCCGACGTCCAACAGAATCACGTCCGGATCGAAGTGGAAGACGGTGGAGGCCCGTGGCACGGCAAGCCGGGCGATGACGGGCGCCCGCACGGATTCGACGTCGTGGCCGCCATCGCCGGGGCCGGGAACTGGGGCATCGAGGGGGACGCCGACGGGCGTGTCGCCTGGGCCGCGCTCGGCTGGTGACAGGCAGGTGACCATGCTGCCCCCGCCCGAGGAAGCCGCGCGGGTCACCCTTTTCCTCCAGGACCACCTGCACTGGTCGGCCTGTTGGGATAAGCGACACGGCGTGTGGCGGGTCGCGGAGGACGACCCTGACTCTGACCTCTACGCCGAAAGCCGGGACGCCGACACTGTTATCGGCTACATCGCCGCGCATTCCTGAAACGCTCCGCGGCGCGAACGGAACGAGCTATTGGTCAGCCTCGCCGCTGCTCTTGGCGAGAACGCCGTTCGGCAGGCGCTGGTAGACGCGCGCGGCGTTCTTGGCCAGCTTGGCCTTGATCTCGTTTTGCAGGTCAATGCCGGTCATCTCGGCTAGACCTAGAAGGTAGATCGCCACATCGGCCAGTTCTTTACCGACGGTTTCGCGGCCCTTGCGCCATGCGTCGAAGGCCTCGGCGATCTCGCCCTGGAGCGGGCAGAACTCCAGCGGGACGTCGGTCGTGTTGAACCCTTCTGGCGCGGACGGGGGATCAGCAGCGGCTTGCCTGCGAGCGCGTCCACGGCCAGGCCCGCTTCGCTCCTGGCCACGTACAGGCTGGACACGCGGATCTGCCGCTCCTCGGTGATGCCCAGGACACCCAGGTCGAACAGCGCGTGGTGCAGCGCGCACAGGGCCAGCGCGTTCGGTAGCTCGTCGGGGCCGCGCTGGCTGTGCCATTGGACGTGCGCCGCCTCGATCCCGACGGGATGGCGGCCGAGCGCCCCGTCGTACCCGCACATCGCGCACTGGTAGGCGTAGGCGCGCAGGACCTCTTCCGCGAAGCCGCGGCGGCGCTGCCGTGGACGGCCGGCCCGGGGCATCTCCTCGTTGTCGGCTAGGTCGAGAGCGGCCACGTCTAGGTCGACCGCGGCGCAGATCAGGTCGGCCAGGACGGGGGTGAAGTGCCGGTCCAGGAGCAGCCGGGCGGCCGCCGCCAGGGTTCCCGGGCGGGCCAGGAGTCGTTCCACCGGAGCATGCAGACGGCCTACCGCTCCTCGCTCCAATAGCCAGCCGCGGCGTTCGGGGGCATCCGGGCCGATTACGCTGCCGGTCGCGTCCCGCAGATCCCACAGCTCTCGTTCCAGGTGGACGAACGGCATGGCCGCTCGCTGCCGGGCCGCGGCCGGGCTGGCGACAGGCGGGCCGAAATCGTTGATCAGCTGGCTGACGGGCTCCTCCGCCTGCTGATAGCTGGCGGCGCTACTGCCGGTCGCCGCGAACTGGCCGAACAGCCACAACAGCAGCAACGGCTTGTGCGGCACCCTGACCTGACCGACCTGGGCCTGTCGCAGCCCGGCCAGCCGCGCCATCAGCTCGTCGCGAGTCATCAGTCGAGGCTGCCACGACCGGGGCCGTTCCGCACGGAACATGGGGAGTCTGGGCCGGGGGCTGGCATTGTGGGCCGTTCGGCATAAATTCAGTGACTGAGTGGGCGGGCAGATCAGTACTGCCGTGGCTTGTCCCCTTCGGCGCCTTCAGGTCTGGTCGCCGGTGGGGCGGTCGCCAGGGCCTGCCATCGACAGCGCAATGCGAATGCATTACAATGAGCCCGTGTTAAGAAAGGTCCGGGACAGCGACTGGTCCGCCGACCACATAGCGGCTCATGACGTCACCTTGAACGAGGTGCGTGAGGCGGTCCTGGAGGACCCATACTGGTCCGTTCCGGGACGCGAGGGCACAACGTTGATTTATGGCCGCACCTATGCAGGCCGCTACTTGTTCGTAGTCGCCATCGCGGAAGGCGAGGAAGCCTTCATCGTCACCGCCCGCGACATGACCAACGCTGAGAAGAAGACCTTCCACAGGAAGGCACGATGACCATGACGAAGCATTACGAGCAGCTCCCCCGGCCAACGGCGGAACTCGACCGGCTGGCCGAGTACTACGACACCCACGACACCAGCACGGAAATGAACAACGGCGACTGGGTCGAGCCGCAGCCGATGGCCACCACCTCCCTCCGCCTGCCTACCGACGTGATCGACCAGCTCAAGCAGCAGGCGCGAACCAAGCATGTGCGTTACACCACATACGTGCGGGCGATCCTTGAGCTCGCCGCCCGCGGCGGCTCATCACCGGAGTGGGCAGAGATTACGGAGCGGCTGGATCGGATCGAACGTGCGCTAAGCGGAGGGCTTCCTCACGACGATCAGAAGACGGCCTTACGAACCCCGGTACGGCCCGACGCGACTGGTCTCGGCCGTTGCCGGGAGGCCGCGGTCTGGCCCGAGCTGGTCGCCTGGCCGTCCGGTGGCGCGGCGCTTGGCCGGCTGATTCCGGGGCACGCACCCCGGTTCGTTCGGGATGAATATGACGGCAGTCGGCTCGGGCCCGCGCCTTGGCTCATGACATGAGCTATGAAGGCCGGCCGGGGTTTGGGCAGGGCACCCAGGGCCGGCGCGGCGCCCAACGGAGTCAGCTGGAGACCGCGATACCAGAGATCGATGCCCGGGAGGCTTCCGATATGCCACTGCTGCCTCCGCCGGTCAGCCCCCGGCGGTGCCAATCTTGCGCCGACACGCGACCTGGCGTGGGGAAGACACCCTGGAGGGCTACATGTGGTGGCATCTGGTCACAGCCACAGACACGGCTTAAGTGGTAGCTACGACGCACTGGAAGCGATGTTACGCACGTGACCGGCGCCTATCCCTGTTGCTGCGCGTTTGCGCTCTGATCCGCGCTCAGAACGTCGCGTCAGTGACATGCCTCGTATGCAAATCCTTCATGACCAGGGCTTATGTCAAATAGATTTAGATTACCTAAAAGCAACATCATTAGACCTATGGAACATCTCGTCGCTGTCGTTCAAATGAGCAAGCGAACTTGATCTTAGGCCTGCGGGGCGTTTGGCGGTCTTGGGGACTACCAACTTGGGAATCTGTGCAGTTTGGGCTTCCACACGGCCTGACCTGCGGAGCGGGGATGTTACGAGCTTGTGTGGGCGACAATGGCGGCCAGTCCGAATGAGTTCGGTCTTGCTGCTGTCGGCGGCCCTCCAGACGCCGCTAATGACCTGAAAGGCCGCAAGGTCTACTGCATTCGCAGCTCGCGTCGCGGTGGTCCGGATCGTTCAGGCTGAGCCTGCGTGGCCCTTCGCGGACGACACCGCACGGCGTCGAGTGCAACCCAAATGTAAACAAGTTTCATCTAATCCGCCCTTGATCCAACAGCAGGATGGTGTTAGACCCTTTGTATCCGGGACCCTAAAGAGGGCCGGAATGGAGGCAGGAAAATGTCTTTGACCCCCCGTATGGTTGCTTCGCTGTTGGGTGGGACCGCGCTCAGCCTCACAGCGATGACCGGCGTCGGCTGGGCAACCGCTTCAACCGCCCGAGCCAGTGTGGAGCCCAGCTTCTCCACGTTGAACCCGAGCCAGGTGAAAGCCTTCTCGTCCGGTAAACGAGAACCCCTGGTGGTCGTGTTCGACGACCAGCTCACCAACTTGCCGGCGAATACGGCCCACAGGTCCGCCCGAGAATCAACGGCCAGGTCCATGCAGGCCCCGCTCGTGGCCCAGCTGAAGCAGGTCGGGGCCACGAATATCACGGCCCTTTCGCTCCTCAACGCGGTCGCGGCGACAATGCCGGCGGCCGAGGCACAGGCACTCAGCCACACCTCGGGTGTCAAGGCGGTCGTCCCCGACGGAACCATCATCATCGGGGACGGCACGTCGAACACGAGCACGGTGGCCGCCTCCCAGGTGGGGAAGTCGACCATCCCGGCTACGGCGGCCGACGGGCAGCAACTGTGCAATACAGCTACCGGCAAACCGCTGCTGGAGCCCGAAGCTCTCACCAGCATCCACGACGCATCCGATAACCCGAACGACCCATTCGAAGCGTCCGCGATCGCAACAGGCCAGGGCGTCACCGTGGGGAACGTCGACGCCGACTTGTTGGCCGGGAACCCCAACATGATCCGGCCCAACGGGCAGCACGTGATCATCAATGCCCCGGACCCGACCGAGAACGTCTTCAGCGACGAGTTCAACGGAGACGTCTCCACCATCGGCGCCCAGGGTACGGTCACTTACACCTACGCGTCTCAGCTGCCCTTCTCGAACATCCCCGCGAACTGCAGCTTCCGGATCGTGGGTGACGCCACCGGCGCCTCCATTACCACCACCGGCTTCTTCACCGACACCAACTCGCTGGGACAGACCGTGGCTCCCGAGTCGCAGGTCATCGCCGGACTGCAGCAGGCGGTCAACAACGGTGTCAACGTCGTATCGGAGTCCTACGGCTTTGGCGCTCTGCCGGGTGCCAACGACGACCTGCTCGAGCCGACCAACGACGCCATGGTGCAAGCGGGCGTTGTCGTCGTCGAGAGTTCAGGCGACAGCGGCTCGTCCGGCACGGTCGAGGCCCCCGCCGATGACCCCAACGTCATCGACGTCGGCGGGACGAACGACCTCAGGCTCCTCGCCCAGGCCGATGGATACACGCGGGGCTGGGAAGACGACAACATGACGACCTTGTCGTCGGGTGGCACCGCTCCCTTTGGCGATGTGGTGGACCTGGTCGCCCCCGGCTACCTGGGGTTGGCCGCCGTCGGCGCCGGCGGGACACCGCCCCTTCCGACTGAGGCCTTTGGCGGCACCAGCCAGTCGGCCCCCTTCGTCTCCGGCGCCGCCGCCGACGTGATCCAGGCCTACCGTGACACCCACGGTGGTGCCACCCCGACGCCAGCCCAGGTGAAGGAGATCCTCACCAGCACGGCCACCGACATCGGGGCTGAGGCCGACCAGCAGGGCGCTGGCCTCCTGAACATTTACGCGGCCGTTGAGGCGGCCCGCCAGATGCCGGGCGCGTCGCAGACGGCTTCCTCTGTTCCCGCATTGGTGGACAATCCCACCCAGCTAGACGTACAGGGCCCGGGCCGCTCGACGGTGAACACGTCGGTCACGCTGTACAACGCCTCCTCCAGCACCGAAAGGGTCAGCGGTACCTACCGGGTGCTCGGAGGCGAGACGAGCTTCGGTCATCCCGTCACCGAGAACGTCAGCGCCCCGTCGTCAAGCGCCTCGATTCCCGCCCAGGGGGCGACCGCGGCGGCACCGATCCATTTCACGGTGCCGAATGGCGTCAGCGTGCTCGATGCCGACATGCGCTGGCCCGATCCGACTAATAGCGATGACAACATCTTGACGTTCCTCTTGACCGACCCGGCCGGGAAGCTGGCTCAGATGTCGTACGACTACGGCGCCTCCAACGGTACCAACGCCAGCCCTGACATCCAGCACAGCACGGTCGAGCATCCGACGGCAGGAACCTGGACGGCCCAGATCCTGTGGGCGAATGGCCGCGGCCACGTGCAGAGTCCGCCGGACACCCCCGGGCCCTACACCGGAACCGTGACCTTCCAGGCCAGCGGCCAGAACTTCACGACAAGCCCGGCGTCGGCATCTGTCACCATCGCGCCGCACGGCTCAGCGAGCGTGCCCCTCAGCATCGCCCTCCCCCAAAATCCCGGTGATGCCCCCGAGTCGGTGCAGTTCACGGGATCGAACGGGCTCGAGAGCTCGGTGCCGATCGCTCGACGTACCCTGATCCCGTCGGCCGGCGGCTCGTTCGGTGCCACACTGACCAGCTCGGTCTCTCGCGGGCCCGGGCAGATCAAGACGTTCTACGTCGACGTGCCCAACGGTAAGAGGGACCTCGACGTGTCGCTCTTCGCGCCGGACCACACCGCCGACGACCCGGTGTACTACTACCTGTTCTCACCGGCCGACCTCGAACCGGCGGTCACCGAGGCAGGAGACATCGATGTCACAGCCGTCGATGCCACGCCGACGTCTGGCAACCCGACCGGAAACGCCTCGCTCATCGCCCCCGATCCCCAGCCAGGTCTGTGGGAGATCGACGTGATGCAGGGCGCTACGACCGACGGGACGGAGTTCTCCCAGACCGTCACCGGGGTCGTCGCGTACAACCAGCTCGCACCCGTCACCGAGACCGGTCTCCCGACCTCGGCGTCGACGATCATCGCTACCGGTTCCAGCGTCCCGATCACGGTGACGGTCACGAACACGACGAACCACAACGGGTACTTCGAACTGGCGCCGTCGGGTAGCGACATCACTGGCGGCAGCACCGTCACGCCGGTCGAGCTGGCGGCCGGAGCCACCGGGACACTGACGGCGACCCTGTCGCCCACGGCAGCTGCGGGCACCGCGGTGACCGGCACCCTCAGCGTCATCGACTCAACGGACCCGGAAGCCTTGGAGCCCGCTATCGGTTTCCCGTTGTTCTCCGATTTCCACGATTTTGCCTACGCCTACACGGTCGGAAGTTAGCTCGATCGCCTAGCACTGGCATAACGGCACGGCCCAGGTCTCGTCGGAGGCCTGGGCCGTTGCCGTATTCGGGGCCAGCCCCGACACCGGGGCGCGTAAGAAGTGACAGACTGGGATTGATAGAGACAATGGACGGATCAGGGCGAAGTGGCCGGGGGTGTTGGGGTGGATCCTTTCAGTGCGTCGGCACTCGGTGCGGCGGCGTTGATCCAGGGGATTGGGTTTCTTTACTCGCAGGCGGGGGAATTGCTGCGCCGCCGCCGGGATCGCAAGCAATCCCCGGCCGCTGCCGCCGAGCCGATTGCGATTCCGTCGGCTGAGGCGGAGAAGCAGCCGCTGGCGGGGCAGTTGACCGCTGGACCCGTGGACGAGCAGGCGCTGGACCAGCACGCCAGCCAGCTGGCCAAGTTGTGGGGGCTGCTAGCCCCCTACGCGACCGGGCTGGCGGACGTAGATCCGGCCGACCAGCAGTTGGTCGAACAGGCCGAGGCAGCCCGGACGCTGATGGAACAGATCTATCGTCAGCACATTACCTTCACTGGTGAGCAGCGGCCCGCTACAGGCACCCCGCTCAGCGTTCAGTACTCCGGTGACTCAGAGCATTATGTCGCCCGGGTGATCGCGAGCGGAGAGCGGGCGGTAGCCGCTGGCCGGGACATCAGCGGCACCGTAACCACCGGCGATCAGGCCGTCCCCCGTGATCACCATCCAGCCAGCCGACCGCCTGCTGAGTAAAAGATAATGCCGGACTCCGGGCCAGCCCCAAGCTCAGCTACGGCAGGCGGCCCTCGCAGCGTCGCAGCCGGCGGTGACATTTCCGGACTCGTTCTCACCGGCGATATCGGTGGCAATGTTTACATCGGCGAATACGAGCGGCTGGAAGACGTCCGCCAGTACGCCGATGGGCTGGTGGCCGAGCTGGACCTGCCTCATTTCGCCGGTCGCGGCTGGCTGCTCGAGAATATCGACGAGTTCTTGCGTTCCGCGGACCGGGGATATTTCGTGCTTGAGGCCGACGCCGGGCTGGGTAAGACCGCGTTTTGCGCCTGGCTGGCCCGAACTCGGGGTTACCCGCAGCATTTTGCCCGGCTGCCGGGCGGCGGCGACACCGCGGCGGCGCTGAAGAACCTGGCCGCCCAGCTGATCAGCATGTACCAGCTGCCCGAGGCCGCGCCGGGCGGGGTGCTGCCACCAGCGACGAGCCGACCGAACGGCTTCGCCCGGCTGCTTGCCGCGGCGGCCGGGCAGGCGCAACGGGCCGGCCAGCCGCTGGTGCTGGTAGTGGATGGGCTGGACGAAGTACCTGATCGCGCCGGGGAGATGCCACTCGGCCTGCCCGCCAGCCTGCCGCCCGGCGTGTACGTGGTGGTGTCCCGCCGACCGGGCGACCAGCTGCTGCCGATCGAGGCACCGAAGCGCTACATCACGCTGCAGGCCTGGGCCGAGCCAGGCCAGCCACCCGTGCCCAATCAGCAGGACATGCTCGACTATCTGCGGCAGGCCGCCCGCGACCCCGCCCTGGCCCAGCTGCTGGCCGCCGCCGGCCTTCCCGCCGAGGCGTTCACCGACCAGCTGGCGGTCAAGTGCGCCGGGGTGTGGATCTATCTGCGGTACGTGCTTGCGGAGATGCGGCAGCAGCGTCGCTCGGTCACCGACCTGGCCACCTTGCCGGATAACCTGTGGCGTTATTACGCCGGCACCTTTGCCCGCAGCCGTCAGGAGGACCCGGACCGGTGGCAGGCGGCGCTTCTGCCGCTCCTGGCCGCTCTGGGGGCCGCCCGTGAGCCGGTAACCTTCGCCCTGCTGTGCACGCTGGCCGGCGTGCACGCCGATGAGCGGTGGCGGCTGACCCTGGACGGACCGTGGCGGCCGTTCCTTCAAGTGCACGGTGACACCTGGGAGACCGAGCCCCGGTACGCCGTGTATCACGCCAGCCTGCGAGAGTTCCTGGACGGTCGGCTGGCCGAGGAGGCGCTGGCCCAGATGACAGCCGAGCGGGCGCTGGTCCGGCAGCTGCACCAGGCGCTGGAAGCCAGGCACAACGAGATCGCCGACCGCTACCTGTCCGCCTGGGGCGGGCTGGCCACCGACCTGCCCGGCCTGCACGAGCTGACGGCGGGCCAGCTCGACGACGGCTATGGGCTACGCCACCTGGCTGCCCACCTCGGCGCCGCCGGGCGTCTCGGCGACCTGCACCGGCTGCTGTCTTGCCAGTGGACTCAGCCCGCCGTTGGAACAGGCTCCGCGTCCAGGTACGTCAACACCTGGTTCATGGCCCGGGATCGAGCGGGCGACGTGGCCGGCTATGTGCAGGATGTGCAGCTGGCCTGGCAGGCAGCCACGGCCTGCGCCCGGCAAGAAGCCGACGGCGAACCGGACACCGCCGGCCTCGGCCTGGAACTCCGGTATGCCCTCATCGCCGCGTCGATGGTCAGCCTGGCCAACTCACTGCCGGTCCCGTTGGTCACGGCACTGTTTGAACATCATGTATGGCCGCCCGCCCAGGCACTTGCCTACAGCCGGCAGCTTGCCGACCCGGGCAATAGGGCCTCCAGTTTGGCCGCGCTCCAGCCGATCGTGCCAGCCGGCCAGCAACGCTCGGTCCTCTCCGAGGCGCTGGCGGCCGCCCGGCAGATCAAACACCAGTCTGCGCGGGCCCAGGGGCTGGCGGCGCTGGAGCACCGGATGCCTGCCGGCCTGCTCACCGAGGCGCTCGATAGCGCGCGGCAGATCATCCGCCAGCCCTACCGGGCGCAGCTGCTGGCTGCGCTCGCCGCCCGGCTGCCCACCGGCCAGCGGCAGGTCTGGACCGAGGCGCTGACCGCGGCTAGGAGCATCACCGACGAGCCCTTCCGGGCGGAGGTGCTGTCGAGGATGGTCCCGGAGTTGCCCGACGCCCTGCTCACCGACGCGCTGGCGGCCGCCCGGCAGATCGTCCATCACGCGGCGCGGGCGCAGGTGCTAGCGGCACTGGCCCCCCGGATGCCTGACGGCCTGCTGACCGAGGCACTCGCCGCGGGCCGGCAGGACACTAAAGCAGGCAACCGGGCGCGGATCCTGGCCATGCTGGCTTCGCAGCTGCCTGCAGACCAGGCACATCAGGTCTGGACTGAGGTGCTGGCCGCCGTCCGAGATGTCACCGACGGGCAGGACCTGTCCCGGGTGCTGGCCACGCTGGGTCCGCAGCTCCCCGCCGACCTGCTCGCCGAGGCCCTGACCGCGGCCCGGCACATCACCGGTGAGGAAGACCGGCTGCGGGCCCTGACGGGGCTGGCCCGCCGGCTGCCGGGCGAGATCCTGGTTATCGTCCAGCAACCCGCTAGCGAATATTTCCGCACGGGTCTGCTGGTAGCGCTGGCTTCCAGCCTGCCTGACGACCTGCTGACCGAGGCGCTGGACGCGGCTCGGGCAGTGACCGACCCGTTTCGCCGTGCGCAGGTGCTGGTCGCGCTGGCTCCCCGGCTGCAGGCCGGCCAGCAGCAGGTATGGGCCGAAGCGCTGGCCGCCGCTGAGGCCATCAAGACCAGCAACCGCGGAGCTGTGCTGAGGCTCATAGCCTCCCGGCAGCCGGCCGGACAGCGGCAGCAGGCGGCGGGCGAGGCGCTAGCCGTCGCCTGGCAACTTCCCGGGAGCATCCGTCTGATGTTTTTGGAGAAGCTGGCTCCTTGGCTGCCGGCCAACCTGCTCCCTGAGGCGCTGACCGCAGCCCGGCAGATGACCGA
>JBEKKH010000091.1:0-19379 GCA_050010815.1 Streptosporangiaceae bacterium
CCCTGCAGCGCGCCGTAGTGCCGCTCGTTGAGCCGCCAGGACCGGCGCACCGGCAGCCAGAGCAGGCCCGCCTCCTCAAGCGCGATGTTGGCGGTCTGGATGGCGCGGGTCAGCACCGAGGTGTGCACCACCGCGGGGTGCAGGCCCGAGGTGGCCAGCAGCCGGCCGCCGTTCGCGGCCTCCTGCGCGCCGGTCGCGGAAAGCCCGACGTCCACCCAGCCGGTGAACAGGCCCTTGGAGTTCCATTCGCTTTCGCCGTGACGAAGCAGTACCAGCGTCCTCATAACCGCCAAGCCTAGGGCAGGGAACAGGCGGCGCTTGTCCGAGGTTGGGAACAACGTGCTCGAAGTGCATCGTCCCAGTGCCGGGCCGCGCAATCCCAGGCGCATCGCCACTATCAGCCTGCACACCTCCCCCTTGGACCAGCCGGGCACCGGAGACGCGGGCGGACTCAACGTCTACGTGGTCGAGGTGGCCAAGCAGCTGGCCCGCCGCGGGGTCGAGGTCGAGATCTTCACCCGGGCGGTCTGCCCCGACTCACCGCCCGCCGTCGAGCTGGTCCCGGGCGTGCTGGTCCGCAACGTGGTGGCCGGGCCGTTCGAGGAACTCAACAAGAACTCGCTGCCCGCGCAGATCTGCCCGTTCACGTTCGGCGTGCTGCGCACGGAAGCCGCCTTCGCGCCCGGGCGGTACGACCTGTTGCACGCGCACTACTGGCTGTCCGGCCAGGTCGCCGCGGTCGCGGCCGAGCGCTGGGGCGTGCCGCTCGTGCAGTCCATGCACACCCTGGGCAAAGTCAAGAACCTGGCCCTGGCCAGCGGTGACTGCGCCGAGCCCGCGGCCAGGATCCGGGGCGAGGGCGAGGTCGTCGCGGCCGCGGACCGGCTGGTGGCCAACACCGCCGAGGAAGCACGCCAGCTGGTCGAGCTGTACGGTGCCGACCCGTGGCGAGTCAGGACGGTCAGCCCCGGCGTGGACCTGGCGGTGTTCTCACCTGGTTCCGGTTCGGCGGCCCGGGCCCGGCTTGGCTTGCCCGCAGACGCGGTGGTGCTGGTCTTCGCGGGGCGGATCCAGCCGCTGAAGGGCCCCGACATCGTGCTGCGAGCCGCGGCCGAGCTGCTGCGGTCCGCCCCGGAGCTGGCGGACCGGCTGGTGGTGGTCTTCGTCGGCGGCCCGAGCGGCTCCGAGGTCGGCGCGCCCGGACGGCTCGACTCGCTGGCGGCCACGCTGGGCATCGCGGACCGGGTCCGGCAGGAACCGCCGTGCCCGCAACGCGAGCTGGCGGAGTGGTACCGGGCGGCCACGATCGTGCTCGTGCCGTCGCACTCGGAATCGTTCGGCCTGGTGGCGCTGGAGGCTCAGGCCTGCGGGACCCCCGTGGTCGCGGCCGCCGTCGGCGGCCTGCGGACCGCGGTGCGGGACGGCGTTTCCGGGATCCTCGTGGACGGGCACGATCCGGTGCTATACGCGCGTGAGGTGGAGAAACTGATCGCTTCGCCCGGCCGGCTGACGGAGCTTTCCCGGGGCGCGATCGAGCATGCGTCCGCGTTCGGCTGGGCCGCGACGGCGGACAAGCTGATCGGCGTGTATACCGGTGCCATGAACGCCATGGACGAGGCCGCCGCTCCCGTACGCGCATGAGCGGGGCCTTCGGCTCGACCGGCTCGGTGGAGGGGCGCGGCGCCGCCTGGACTGAGGAGCGAGGAACGAGCGACGAGGGAAGGGGGCGTCTAGCAGGCGCCCCGGAAGCGAGCGAGGGGCAGAGTACGAGCGACGAGGGAAGGGGGCGTCTCGAAGCGCCCCGTAAGCGAGCAGAAGACAGAGCCAGCGCGATCGAGGCGGCGTTGACCGAGCTGGGGCTGCCGTTCGAGAATCCGCGGCCGGGAGCCTACCTGGTCCGGCTCGAGGGGCAGCACAAGCTGGCCACCATGACCTGGCTTGTGGTCGGCGAGCACAGCCTCAGCGTGGAGTCTTTCTTCTGCCGTCAGCCCGACGAGAACCACGAGGTTTTCTACCGTTTCCTGCTCGAGCGCAACGGACGCATGTACGGCGTCCACTTCACCCTGGACCCGGTGGGCGACGTCTACCTGACCGGGCGGCTTCCGCTCAGCGCGGTGGCCGTGGCCGACATCGACCGGCTGCTCGGCTGCGTGCTCAGCTACTCCGACGACAACTTCGACACGGCCCTGGAACTCGGCTTCGCCTCGGCCATCAGGCGGGAATGGGCGTGGCGCGCCAAGCGCGGCGAGAGCCTGGCCAACCTGCGCGCCTTCGCCCGTTTCGCTGACCCCGACCGCTCGGGAGCGGTGGACGACGAGGCCTCCGCCGGTCCCGGTCGCTGACGGTAGCCGGTTCGCTCGGGGTTGCGGCGGGCTCCCGTGGCTCTGTTGGCTCTGTTGGCTCCCGCGGCTCCCGGAAAGTAAGTAATCGGTGAACCTGTGGAGGCATGCGGATGTAACCGTTCGGCGCAGGGGTTGGAGCCGGGGTGCGGCGACGGCCGTGCGCGAGGTCAGTGCTAGGCTGACCGAACGTAATCTAGCTCACACCACCGTCATGACGGTGCTCGACAGGCTCGCGAAAAAGGGCTTCGCCAGACGGGAACGCGATGGGCGTGCCTGGCGATATTGTCCCGCCGCTACTCGTGAGACCTACGTCACCGAGCTCATGCTGACCGCGCTCGAGCAGACCGGCGATCGCACGGCAGCACTGACCCGGTTCGCACGATCGGTTTCAGGCGTCGAGGCCGAGGCACTGCGCGACGCCCTGGAAGTAAGCGAAGGTAGCGGCGAGAAAGATGACCGGACTTGATGACGCGGCGCTCCTTGCCGTAGTCGCTGTCGGAAGCGCGTTCGGAGCTTCGGCCCTCGGGCAGGCGCGCTGGCCTCGCCGGTCGCCGGCCGTGGCGATCTTGCTCTGGCAGTCCCTCGGCTTCGCCTCTGGTCTAGCCGCCGTGGGCACGCTCCTCGGCCTGGCCATGCCCGACAGCGACACAGGCGTGATCCGGTCGGTGTGGCACCTGACCGTCCTGTTCCGGACCGGCGGCCCGTTCCGGGTGATCGGGGCCTTCGGCGCGGTAGGCACGGTACCGGTAGCGGCAGGTACCGTACCGGTCGTCGTCATCGTTGTCCGGCTGGCCTGCCTGACCGGCGGCCTGACCTTGTTCGGCTTGCTGTGCTGGGTACTCGTCGCCGCGTCCACCGCCGCGCTGCAGGCCAGGCGCCGCCAGCGGGCGCTGCTCACCCTGCTGGCCCACGGCGACCCGAAGGTGCCCGGTGCCCTGGTTGTGGACTACCCGACCGCGGCGGCGTACTGCTTGCCCGGGCTGCGGTCGCAGATCGTGGTCAGCGTGCGCACCCTGGAGTTGCTCGGCCACGGCGAGCTGGCGGCGGTGCTCGCGCACGAGCGTGCCCACCTGCGCGAACGACACGACCTCGTGCTGCTCCCCTTCACCGCGCTGCGGCGTGCCTTCCCCAGGTCAGCCACCTGCGCCGACGCCCACCGCGCGGTCGCCCTGCTGGTCGAGATGCTGGCCGACGATCACGCGCTGCGGTCGCGCCCGGCCCGGGAACTGGTATCCGCGCTGGTGCGATTCGGCACCGCGGGTCCCGGCCCGGCACCCGCCGGTACCCTGGCCGTCGGCGAGGGCGATGTGACCGCGCGGGTGACCCGCCTGCTTCACCCGGCCCGGCCGCTGCCCGCCTTCGCCGTCACCGCGATCTTCCTGGCCGCCGCCGTACTCGTCACCGCGCCGGTCGCACTGCTCGTCGTCTGACCACCGCTGGACCGCAGGGTGAGTGCGGGATCGCGCCGGGCCCGTCGGCGCCGGGAAACCTGCTGGGCCTGGGCCTGGGCCTGGGCCTGGGCCTGGGCCTGGGCCTGGGCGCCTGCTACCAGGGGCCGTATGGTCCCGAGCTGGTTCCTCCGCCGCCGCGGAACTCCTTCACCTTGGGGCGGACATCGGCTAGGTAGACGGCGGCCGCAACGAACGCGGCGACCGGCAGAATCGATGTCGGGCCGATGCGGTACACCACGCCGGCCAGCCCCACCACGACGGCCACGCCGAGGATGATGAGCCACAACCGCTTGGTCCGCTTACCGGCTGCCACGAAGGCCTGGCTTGGCCTGGTGATGGCGTCGATGAAGGCCCACAGCTCGACGCCAAACGCCACCACGCCCAAGGCCAGGAAAAAGTAGGTAATTGGGGTGTAGGAGGAACCGATCACGGGATCACGCTACCTAGTCGGAGGCACTGTCTGGTCTGATCGGAGGCACCGCCTGGCCGGACACGCCAGGCTGATCCTGAACGTTGCCTGGCTCGTCCCGAACGCCGCCTGGCTCCGACCCGGACCCGATGTCCGTTGCTTCGGATTCTGGAGTGTACGCGACCGCCCCTGGCGCGGCCGGAACGGGCGCGGCCGGTGCCTGCGTCACGGTCTCCGTTGCTGGGCCCGTGGCCATCTCCGCCGCCTCCATCGCCTGCTGGGCGAGGAACGCCTCCGCGCCCGGCGCTCCGTCGTCAAGGCCTGCGTCACCAAGGTCCGGGTCGCTCGCGGCGAGCGCGACCGCTTCTGCCTGCGCGCTCTCGCTCGCGGCGATGTTCTCCCGGCGGAACGACTCGTAGATCTCGATGAGCACCTGCTTCTGCCGTTCGGATAGTTCCGGATCGGTGAGCAGGGCGGGGCGGACTCCGGAGTCGGCCGGCCGGTCTTCCAGGATCCCGGCCTGCACGTAGAGCGCCTCCGCCGAGATACGAAGGCCCTTGGCGATCTGCTGCAGGATGTCGGCACTCGGTTTGCGCAGGCCGCGCTCGATCTGGCTCAGATAGGGGTTGGACACCCCGGCCGTCTGGGCCAGCTGGCGCATCGAGATCTTCGCCTGCTCCCGCTGCTCCCTGATGTACTCACCGATCGAATTCACTGTCACCTTGGGCATAAGTTCAGTCTGCCATCGCATGCTTGCAATTGCAAACGCCTAGCAAGCGGACAGCGCGGAACCATCCCGGGCTGTCGCATCACCCGGGTTATCGCGCCGACCGGGGTCTCGCGCCGACCGGGCTGTCGCGCCGACGTGGGCTTGCGCGCCGACCCGGGGTTGTCGCGCCGACCGGAGTCAATAGGGTGACGCGTGTGGCGGTGCGTCGGTAGCAGCACGACAGCGGGCACGCCACGACTGCGCGACAGTTATGTAGGAGCCAGCTAGTTTGCGCTGGTAGTGGCCTTCTGCGGCTGAGCGTCCGGCAACCAGACCGGACCAGACCGGCCACCGGGCTATCACCGCGGCGTGGGCGGGCCCAGCCACCCCGCCCGCCGGACAAAAACGGCAACCCTAGTCCAGGCATTCGAATTATCGTGGATATCTACCTGCCCTATGAGGGTAGTAAAGATCCACGATAACAGCAGAGCCCGGGCAGGGACCGGGCGGACGAGACAGCTGGGACACGCGGGGGCACCGGGACAGGCGGGGGGTGCTTTCAGCCATGGCGCGGCTTGACTGGATACCCGAGGACATGCGATTGACCTGCTGCGTGGTGCACAACCAGGCAGCGGAGCTAAAGGGCCGATGGGTGGGGATGGGTGGGGATGGGTGAGGCCGTCGGGACGGGTACGGCGGGCGGGACACCAGGGGAGAGGTAAGGGGAGCGGCGGCCAGCTCACGCAAGCGGCCGCCGGGAGCGAAGGACCGCCGGGAGCGAACGGCCGGCTCACGGGAGCGAAAGGGGGGAGCGAAGGGGGGAGCGAAGGAGCGCCGGCTAGTCGCTGATGCCGAGGAAGGTGCGGGCACCGGCCGGGGACATGGGCGGGCGCTGGGCCAGCCCGGCCAGCTCGGCGGCCCGCTCGACCAGTTCGGCGTTGTGCGCGACCGGGCGACCCCGGGCGAAGGACAGCGTGTCCTCCATTCCCACCCGCAGGTGGCCGCCGGCGGCGAGCGCGCCGAACATCACCGGCAAGGTGGTGCGGCCGATGCCGGTCGCCGACCAGGTGGCGCCGACGGGCAGCGCGGCCACCGCGGCAGCCAGGGTGGCCACGTCGCCCGGCATGCCGCCGGGTACGCCCATCACCAGGTCGCAGTGCACGTGACCGCCGGCCGGGGGGCCGAATTCGGCGAGCAGCCGGTGCAGCGTCGCCACCTGGCCGAGGTCAAACAGCTCGAACTCCGGCACCACCCGGCGCTCTTGCGTCAGCTGGTACAGCTCCTTGATGAACGACCAGGGGTTGGCGAACACGCCATCGCCGAAGTTCACCGTGCCGCAGGTCAGCGAGCAGGCGTCCGGCTCGGCATCGAGCACGGCCAGCCTGCTGGCGAAGCTGTCCGTCACCGCGCCGCCGGTGGAGAGCTGGACGATGAGATCGGTGCCCTGGCGCAGTGCCGTGACCGTATCCGCGAGCCTGCTGACCTCAAGCGTGGGCCGTGCCGCCTCATCCCTGATGTGCACGTGGATGACCGCCGCCCCGGCCGCCTGGCACTCCTTGGCCGTGCCGACGAGCTCGTCCAGGGTGACCGGCAAGGGTGGCACCGCGGACTTGTCCGCTTCGGCACCGGTCGGGGCCACGGTGATCAGGGTCTGATGGGCGGTGCTTGCGGTCATGCCAGGAATTTACCCCGGCTGACCTGGCCGGCCTGCTCAGTGCTTGCGGTCATGCCGGGAATTTACCCCCGGCTGGCCTGGCCGGCCGGCAGGGCCAGGTGACGCCGGGCGAACGCCAGCGACTCCGCCAGGTCGGCCTCCCTGGCCTCCTGGGTCGGTGCCCGGGTGGTCTTCACCTCGACCACCACCACCCCGTGGTATCCGGTCATGAGCAGCTGGCCGAGCAGCTCGGCGCAGGGCTGGCCGCCCCGCCCGGGCACCAGGTGCTCGTCAGGGAATGGCCCCGCGGGCGCGCCCGTGCCGTCGGCCAGGTGCACGTGGGCCAGGCGGCCGCCGAGCTCGGCGGCCATGGCCAGGGCGTCTGAACCCGAGGCGGCGGTGTGCGACAGGTCCAGCGTGACGTGGGGGCAGTCGAGCGCCGTCGGGTCCCAGTGCGGAGCGTAGGCCACCATCTCGCTGCCGCCGGCCCGGAGCGGGTACATGTTCTCCACCGCGAAGATAACATCGGTCTCCTCCGCCATCGCGGCCAGGCCCTTCTCGAAACCGCGGGCGTACTCGCGCTGCCAGCGGAACGGCGGGTGCAGCACCACCACCCGGGCCCCGACGCGCTCGGCGAGGTCCTTGGCCCGCCGCAGTTTCTCCCACGGCTCGCGGCCCCAGACCCGCTGGGTGAGCAGCAGGCTCGGTGCGTGCACGGACATGATGGGGACCTGGTGGTAATCACGCAGCCCGAGCAGCCCATCAGCGTCCTGGCTGACCAGATCGGTGTAGACCATGACCTCGACCCCGTCGTACCCGAGCCGTGCGGCCATCTCGAAGGCATCAGGCGTGCGTTCGGGGTAGACGGACGAGGTAGACAGGGCGACAGGCGGATTTGGTACCTTTGCCTCGCCGCTCACCGCTGGACTCCCTCCGTAGCTTCCCCTCCAGCTTACTGAGATTGTCAGAGGCGACCGTTACTGTGCGGGTCATGGCGAAAGCGACGGCGGGTTCGGCTGGCTACCGGTGCACGGAGTGCGGCTGGCAGTCGGCCAGGTGGAGCGGGCGGTGCGGTGAGTGCCAGGCCTGGGGCACGGTCGAGGAGGCGGGGGTGTCGCGGCTGGCCCGGGCCACCCGGGCGTCCGGGGCTCTAGGGGGCGGCATCCGGACGGTCTCGCACCGGATCGGCGTGCCGGCCAGCACCCCGGCACTGCCCATCGGCCAGGTCGACGCCACCGACGCCGCCGCGCGGGCCACCGGCCTCGACGAGCTGGACCGGGTGCTCGGCGGCGGGCTCGTGCCGGGCGCCGTCCTGCTGCTGGCGGGCGAGCCTGGTGTGGGCAAGTCCACCCTGCTGCTCGAGGCGGGCGCGCTGGTCGCGGAGTCCGGCCCGGTGCTTTACATCACCGGGGAAGAGTCGGCCGCCCAGGTGCGCCTGCGCGCCGACCGGATCGGCGCGGTCAGCGAACAGCTCTTCCTGGCCGCGGAGACGGATCTCGACGCCGTGCTCAGGCACGTGGAACAGGTCAACCCCAAGCTGCTGATCATCGACTCGGTCCAGACGATCGCCGCCGCCGGGGTGGAAGGGGTACCCGGCGGAGTGACCCAGGTCCGGGAGGTGGCGAGCGCCCTGACCGCGGTGGCCAAGGATCGGTCGCTGGCCACCATCCTCGTCGGGCACGTCACCAAGGACGGCTCGGTGGCCGGCCCGCGGACCCTAGAGCACCTCGTCGACGTGGTGCTGCATTTCGACGGCGACCGGCATTCCCAGCTCCGCATGGTCCGCGCGGTGAAGAACAGGTACGGGCCGACCGACGAGGTCGGCTGCTTCGATCTGGGCGAGTACGGCCTCATCGGGCTGCCCGACCCGAGCGGTCTATTCCTGTCCCAGCACCGCGAGCCGGTGCCTGGTACCTGCGTCACGGTCACGCTGGAGGGTCGCAGGCCGCTGCCCGCCGAGGTGCAGGCGCTGGTGGGCCCCTCGGCGCTCGAGGTGCCGCGCCGCGCCACGTCCGGGCTGGACGCTGCCCGGGTCGGCATGGTGCTCGCCGTGCTGCAGCGCCGGGCCGGGCTCAAGCTCGGCAGGCAGGACGTGTACGCGGCGACCGTCGGCGGCGTCCGCCTGACCGAGCCCTCGGTGGACCTGGCCGTGGCGGTGGCCCTGGCCAGTTCGGCCGCCAACCTGAGCGTGCCGCGCGGCGTGGTGGCGATCGGTGAAGTCGGCCTGGCCGGCGAGGTCCGCCGGGTCGCGGCGCTGTCACATCGCCTGGCCGAGGCCGAGCGGATGGGCTTCCGGCGTGCCATCGTCCCAGCGGCCTCCGGCGGCTCCCTAGAGCCCGCTGACGGCTCCTCACAGCTGATGGAGGTCCAGGAAGTCCAGGACATCCGCCAGGCGCTCTCCGCCGTGCTGGGCACCGACCTCTAGCGAGCCACCGGACTAGCGCGCGAGCTTGAAGGTACGCACAGAGCTGGCGACGCTGGCTGTCCTGGCCTGGACCTGATAGGTGCCCGGCGCGGGTGCGGACGCCAGCGTGACGCAGCCCGGCAGGCTGATGATCCGGTTCCAGCTGACCGACTCCTGGGTCGGCACGCCGCGGCGTAGCTTGGCGACCCGGCTGGTCTGCCCGCTGGCGCAGTCGGCGGAGTCCCAGATGATGCGGCCCGAGGACATCACCACCACCTGGAGCTTTTTCGGGCTGATGTCGAAGGTGCACGCTCCGGCCCCGGTGAAGACGGCGTAGACCTCGAAATCGGGGTCCTGCCCGCCGTAATAGTCCGTCCGGCTGGTGAACAGGCTGAGCACCACCGCACGCGGCGAGCAGTCGCTGGCCGGCTGCGTCCCGCTCCCCGGTGACGCCGCGGCATGAACGCGGCCTAAAGCCGTCGGGTGGTCCGTCGCCGCACCTGGCGATGCCGCACCGGTGCCGTTGGCCGACGGCGCGCCGCTGTAGGCCGCGGCCGGGACAACGCCCGACGCCTGCGAGGTCTTCGGCGCCGGAGTCACCGGCTTCCCGCCGCCGGAGAAGGCCCAGGCGAGCACGCCGAGCAGGCTCAGGCCCGCCACCAGCGCGATCACTCTCCGGCGCCAGTAGGAATCGGGCTGGCCCATGTCATCTTCGTCACGGTATGAATTCAGATTCATTCGGAGAGTATGCAAGTTAGGTGGCGGCAGGTGGCGGAGACTCGCCGACCGGGGAACGGCCCGTCTCGGCCGGCACCCCGTTCCGGACGGCACCCGTTCCGGACGGCACCCCGTTCCGGACGGCACCTGGGGCCGTGCGCGTGCCACGATAGGCACATCATGTCGACGCCCTATACGGAGCCGGTGCTGACCTGGTACGCGCGGCACGCCCGGGACCTCCCGTGGCGCGCCCCAGGCAGCAGCCCCTGGTCGGTGCTGGTCAGCGAGATCATGCTGCAGCAGACGCCCGTCAACCGGGTGATTCCGGCCCACCGGGAATGGCTGGCCAGATGGCCCGCGCCGGACGCGCTGGCCGCCGAACCGCCGGGCGAGGCGATCAGGCAGTGGGGTAGGCTCGGCTACCCCAGGCGCGCGCTGCGGCTGCACGAGACCGCGACCATCGTGACCACGCGGTACGCCGGGATCATCCCGGCGGACCGGGACGCGCTGCTCGCGCTGCCCGGGATCGGGAGCTATACCGCCGCGGCCGTGGCCAGCTTCGCCTTCGGCCAGCGGCATGCCGTGCTCGACACCAACGTCCGGCGCGTGCTGGCCCGGCTGGTTACCGGCGCGCCGCAAGCCACGGCCGCGACATCGGTGGCCGAGACCCGGCTGGCCGAAACCCTGCTGCCCGACGCACCGGCCGTCGCGGCCCGCTGGTCGGTGGCGGTGATGGAACTGGGCGCGCTGGTGTGCACGGCCGCCCGCCCGCGTTGCGGAGCCTGCCCGGTGGCCCGTCACTGCGCCTGGCTGGCCGCCGGCCAGCCGGCCGAGGCGGCCAGGCGCCGGGCCCAGCGCTACGACGGCACCGACCGGCAGTGCCGCGGCCGCCTGCTCGCGGTGCTGCGCGATTCCGGCACCCCGGTGAGCCGGGCCGAGCTCGACGCGGTCTGGGCGGGTCAGGCCCAGCTGGATCGCGCTCTGGACGGCCTGGTGGCCGACGGCCTGGTCGACCCGCGGCCGGACGGGCGCTACGCGCTGCCCGGCTTCGGCGGACCTGCCCGGACCGCACGGAACCCGGGTCTTGCGGTGCCGTAGCACCGCGAGACCCGGGTTCCCTAGCCGGTAGCGACCAGCCGGTTAGCTCAGCGCGGAGGCGGTTCCGCCGCCGTCCGCGGTGCCCGGGCTGCCCGTCGCGCTGCCGACCGCACCGCTCTTGGTGGCAACGGGCTCGCTGGTCAGCTCCACGGGCACGTCCGGCAGGACGTCGGGCTTGGGCTCGCCCGTGAAGGAGAACTTGGCGCTCTCGCCGGTGCCGCCCTCGGCGTCCACGACGACGATCTGGCCCGGCCTGAGCTCACCGAACAGGATCTTCTCGGACAGGCTGTCCTCGATCTCCCGCTGGATCGTGCGACGCAGCGGCCTGGCCCCGAGGACCGGGTCGTAGCCGCGCACGGACAGCAGTTCCTTGGCGGCTGGCCGCAGTTCCATGGCCATGTCGCGGTCCTTGAGCCGCTGGTCCACCTTGGCGATCATCAGGTCGACGATGCTGAAGATCTCTTCCCGCAGCAGCTGGTGGAAGACGATGATGTCGTCCACGCGGTTCAGGAACTCCGGCCGGAAGTGCTGCTTCAGCTCCTCACCCACCCGGGACTTCATCCGGTCGTAGGAACCCGTGGAGTCACCAGGCCGCGCGAAGCCCACCGACACGCCCTTGGAGATGTCCCTGGTACCCAGGTTGGTGGTCATGATGATGACCGTGTTCTTGAAGTCGACCACCCGGCCCTGAGCGTCGGTCAGGCGGCCGTCCTCCAGGATCTGCAGCAGCGAGTTGAAGATGTCCGGGTGCGCCTTCTCGATCTCGTCGAACAGCACGACGGAGAACGGGCGCCGCCGGACCTTCTCGGTGAGCTGGCCGCCCTCCTCGTAACCGACGTAGCCGGGCGGAGACCCGAACAGCCGGGACACCGTGTGCTTCTCCATGTACTCGCTCATGTCCAGCTGGATCAGCGAGTCCTCATCGCCGAACAGGAACTCGGCCAGCGTCTTGGACAGCTCCGTCTTGCCGACGCCGGACGGGCCCGCGAAGATAAACGACCCGCCGGGTCGCTTGGGGTCCTTCAGGCCGGCCCGGGTCCGCCTGATCGCCTGGGACAGCGCCTTGATCGCGTCGTTCTGGCCGATCACCCGCCGGTGCAGCTCGTCCTCCATCCGGAGCAGGCGCTGCGACTCCTCCTCGGTGAGCTTGAACACGGGAATGCCGGTGGCGGTGGCGAGCACCTCGGCGATGAGCTCCTCGTTCACCTCCGCGACGACATCCATGTCGCCGGCCTTCCATTCCTTCTCCCTGGCCGCCTTCTTGGCCAGCAGCTGCTTCTCGTTGTCGCGCAGCGCTGCGGCCTTTTCGAAGTCCTGCGAGTCGATGGCCGATTCCTTCTCCCGGCGCACCTGGGCGATCTTCTCGTCGTACTCGCGCAGGTCCGGCGGCGCGGTCATGCGGCGGATCCGCATCCGCGAGCCGGCCTCGTCGATCAGGTCGATGGCCTTGTCCGGCAGGAACCGGTCGCTGATGTAGCGATCGGCCAGCTGCGCCGCGGCGACTAGCGCACCGTCCGTGATGGACACGCGGTGGTGCGCCTCGTACCGGTCCCGCAGCCCCTTGAGGATCTCGATCGTGTGCGAGATGGTCGGCTCGGCCACCTGGATGGGCTGGAACCTGCGCTCGAGCGCGGCGTCCTTCTCCAGGTACTTGCGGTACTCATCGAGCGTGGTGGCCCCGATGGTCTGCAGCTCGCCGCGGGCCAGCATCGGCTTGAGGATGGAGGCCGCGTCGATGGCGCCTTCGGCGGCACCGGCCCCGACGAGCGTGTGGATCTCGTCGATGAACAGGATGATGTCGCCCCGGGTGCGGATCTCCTTCAGCACCTTCTTGAGCCGCTCTTCGAAGTCACCGCGGTAACGCGACCCGGCCACCAGGGCCCCGAGGTCCAGCGTGTACAGCTGCTTGTCCTTGATGGTCTCGGGGACCTCGCCCTTGACGATCTTCTGGGCCAGCCCCTCCACGACCGCCGTCTTGCCGACGCCGGGCGCGCCCACCAGGACCGGGTTGTTCTTGGTCCGGCGGGACAGCACCTGCATGACCCGCTCGATTTCCTTCTCCCGGCCGATGACCGGGTCGAGCTTGCCCTCGCGGGCGCCCTGGGTCAGGTTCCGGCCGAACTGGTCAAGGACCAGCGACGTGGACGGCGCGGACTCCGCGGCCGTGCCGGAGGCGGCGGGCTCCTTGCCCTGGTATCCGTGCAGCAGCTGGATCACCTGCTGACGCACCCGGTTCAGGTCGGCGCCCAGCTTGACCAGCACCTGGGCGGCCACGCCGTCACCCTCACGGATGAGGCCGAGCAGAATGTGCTCGGTGCCGATGTAGTTGTGGCCGAGCTGCAGCGCCTCGCGCAGCGAAAGCTCAAGCACCTTCTTGGCGCGGGGCGTGAACGGGATGTGCCCGGACGGCGCCTGCTGGCCCTGGCCGATGATCTCCTCGACCTGCTGCCGCACGGCGTCCAGGCTGATCCCGAGCGACTCGAGTGCCTTGGCCGCGACACCCTCGCCCTCGTGAATAAGGCCGAGCAGGATGTGCTCAGTGCCTATGTAGTTGTGATTGAGCATCCTGGCTTCTTCTTGCGCCAGGACAACAACCCGCCGCGCTCTGTCGGTAAACCTCTCGAACATATCGTCGCTCTCCTCACAGCACGGGGGCGGCCCTATCCTTGCCTACTCCGCATAGTAGTCGCGTGCCCACGGTTGCGGCCGCGTGCCCACGGTTGTGCTCCATCATCTGAGTATGCGCCACGCGTCACAGGGGCCTTCCCTGAACACGGGCCGTCCATCCCTGTCCAACCCCCCTGATCAGGCACTTGTTCCCGGTACGCCGCAAGCGAACGCCCGTCCATGACCCGCCGGGCGGCCGCCCGGGCGCAGGCGAGCCTGTCCCGCAGGACACGGCACGGCGCCGTTCGGCCAGCGAACGCATGGCCGGCCCCCCCGGGCCACCCAGCCTGCCCGCCCCTGTCCCCGCCCGGCCCCGGAAAAGCAAACGCACCGTTGGCCCCCTTGGACGGCTAGAACCATCCTGGGGACCAACGGTGCGATCCGGCCGACCCGGCCGCGGAAGGGTGATCCGGGTCGGAGCCGGTCCTGTGTACCACCGCTTGCTCTGGAGTCGCTCCCCCAAGGCGATGAGCCCAGCGCCCGCTTAAGAACTCGCGAACTCCGGCGCCTAGGTATACGTGCGTACTAGTGCGCCGCTTCATACTCAGCGACGATGTTCGCCGGAATACGGCCACGCTCATTGACCTTGTATCCGCGCTGCTTCGCCCACTGCCTGATTTGGGCGCTGCGCTCGCGGCCGGGACCGGTACGCGCCCGGCGGCGCCTGGCCGGAGAGCTCGCTTTGCGCGCGTGCTCCACGTAGTGGGCAAGCTCTTTACGAAGCTTGCCTGCGTTGCCGGTACTCAGATCGATCTCATACGCGGCACCATCGAGTCCAAACGCGACGGTCTCGGTAGCCTCGCTGCCGTCGAGATCGTCAACGAGAAGCACCTGCACCTTCTGTGCCATGGAATCAGCCCTTCTGACGGAGCAACCTATTTCAAGTGCTAAATGTATACCCAATCTCTTGACGTTGACAATTCACAACAAGTGATTGGTTGTTTTTCCCGCATGCGGGAACATCGGCGGGAACATCTGCGGCATCCCCGGGGGCAGTGACTCAGTGTAATCACACTTTCATGGCACCGTTAGCATCATCTGCAAGACACAGATCATGTGCTCCGCCGATACTGGATCAGTCAGGCCAAGCGTTTACCCGTTGCGAGCAGTTCTACAGTTCGGATAAAGCCGTCGTGGCATGACATTTCACGACCGGTCCTCGCCCGATCGGCGCTTGTCGTTCCTCTCCTCGCGGTGCTTGGGCGACATCTGGTGACGCAGGAAGATCGCCAGGCCGATGAGGAAGGCAACGCAAACTATCAGCGGCGGAGTCAGTGCCGCGAGGTCCTGCCACATAGCCGAGTCCTCTCTCAACCGCTCTCTGGCGCCGCCGCGGGGGACGGGACTCCCGTCGGGGCTTGTATCGTCTCGTGCGCCACGCCGATGCTCATTTTCACCGTTCCGGCTAGAGGCGCAACAGCATGCGGGTGTTGCCGAGCGTGTTGGGCTTTACCCAGCCCAGGTCGAGAAACTCCGCGACGCCCTCGTCATAGGAACGCAATAGCTCCTGGTACACCTCTGCGGCCACCGGAGTGCCGTTGATGGTCCGGAATCCGTGCCGGGCGAAGAAGTCCACCGCGAAAGTCAAGACGAACACGCGATCCACGCCCAGCGCGGTGGCCCGCTGCAGCAGGGTGTCGACGATCCGGTGACCGATGCCAAGTCCCTGGCAGTCCGCACGCACCGCCACGGTCCTGATCTCGGCGAGATCCTCCCACATTACGTGCAATGCGCCGCAACCCGCCGGCGTGGGATCGGGCGCGAGTTCCGCGACGCAGAACTCCTGGATGTCCTCATAGAGCGTGACGGGAGCCTTACTCAGCAAACGTCCAGACTCGACATTGCCGTCGATCAGCTTCCGGATTGCCGGAACGTCACGCGTGCGAGCGGGCCTGACCGTGTACGACATAACGCCATCCACGATAGCCGCAGCGCAGACGGGCCAGGCGGCCGGCCGGAGGCGGCTGGAGCCGGCCGGAGGTAAAACTTCTCCGAGTTGGCTGGCAGCGGAGCTTAGATTCCAATATTGTGCATCGCTGTGCGCAAACTCAGCGGAGCCGTCGGCCTAGCCGCGGTAACGGCTGCGCTCGCCCTGGTTATACCGGGCGGCAGCAGCGCGGCGCAGACGACGGCGCCCAAGCCGGGCCTGGCGACCCTGGTGGCGCAGGCCAAACAGCTTGAGTTCCAGATCAACGCGCTGAGCGAGCAGTACGACGGCCTGCGGATCCAGCTCACCCGGGCTCAGGCGGACGCCAAGATCGCCGAGAACGCCGCCGCCCGGGGCGCGTCCGCGCTGACCGCCAGCCAGCAGGCGGTGGCCCAGCTGGCGGCCGAGAACTATATGAACTCCGGGCTCGACCCGACGCTGCAGGCGCTGACCACAGGCAATCCGGAGCAGTTCCTGAGCCAGGCGTCCACGATGACCGAACTCGATCAGTCAAGTGGCACTAAGGTCCATACGCTGAGCAACGAGGTCAGCCAGGCGCTGCGGGCCAAACAGACGGCCGATCAGCAAGTGGCGGCGGCCGAAGCGCTGCAGGCGCAGATGAATACGAAGAAGCAAGCCATCGACGCCAAGATCGACGTGGTCAACGGCGCGGCGATGAAGCAGGCCATGGCGGTATTTACCCAGACCGGCAATTATCCCGACATCACCATCCCGACCGCCAATACCGTCGAGACCCAGGCGCTGCAGGCGGCGCTGACCAGGCGGGGCGACCCCTATGTCTGGGGAGCGGCGGGCCCGAGCCAATTCGACTGCTCCGGGCTGGTGGTGTGGGCCTTCGGCCAGGAAGGCATTGCGCTGCCGCACTACACAGGCGACCTGTGGAACTCGGGCGTGCACGTGGCGCGGGCGGACCTGGAGCCGGGTGATCTGGTCTTCTTTTTCTCCGACATCAGTCACGTCGGCATTTACGTCGGCAACGGGCTGATGGTCGATGCTCCCGACTTCGGTCAGGACGTGCAGATCCAGCCGATTTACTGGAGCGCCTACGTCGGCGCCGTCCGGATCGGCTGAGACCGCGGCCGGACTCCTCACCTCGGGTTCCGGGTCTCGGCCTGGCCCGCGTTCCTTTCGTAAACCAGCCGCAAGCCGATGAGGGTGAGCCACGGTTCGTAAGCGTCAATGACACTGACCTCGTCGATGACCAAGGACGCGAGGCCGCCGGTGGCGATGACGGTCACCGCGTCCGGGTCCTCGGGCGACAGTTCGCGGGCCATCCGCCCGGCAATTCCCTCCACCTGCGAGGCGAACCCGTAGACGATGCCGGATTGCAGGGACTCCACGGTGTTTTTGCCGATGACCCGAGGCGGCCTGGTCAGCTCGACTTTAAGCAACTGAGCGGCCCGGCGTGACAGCGCGTCAACAGATATCTCGATTCCCGGGGCCAGCGCGCCGCCGACGAACTCGCCCCGCGCGCTCACCGCGTCAAAGTTTGTCGAGGTGCCGAAATCCACGACAATCGCCGGGCCGCCGTAAAGGTGCACCGCCGCGAGCGAGTTCATGATCCGGTCGCTGCCTACTTCCTTGGGGTTGTCGGTCCGCACCGGGACGCCCGTCTTTACCCCGGGCTCGACGATGACGGTTTCAAGGTCACCGTAATAGCGCTCGCACATCTCTCTCATCTCGCGCAGCACCGAAGGCACGGTTGAGCACAGCGATATACCGTGTATATCCCTTTCGGCAAACGCGTTTCTGGCCGCGAGCAGGCCGTGCAGGACGACGGCCAGCTCATCCGCGGTCCGGTCAGGGACCGTCGCGATCCGCCAGTGCTCGATCACCCGGTCCCCGTCGAATACGCCGAGCACCGTGTTGGTGTTGCCGATGTCAATGGTCAGCAGCATGGTGATGAGCCCGCCTTTCCCCGGCCGCATCACCGGGCTCCGTCCCAGCCGGATCGAGTGCGGCCGGATTCGATCCGGCCGGCAGTACGACGGGCACGTTGTCGATCAACCGGGTGCCGCCCGCCCCGGCCGCCGCGATCAGCAGCGCGAGGCCGCCCTGGCCGGGCCGGACCGCGGTGAACGTGCGCGGGTCGACGACCGCGACGTAGTCCACGGCCAGCGCGGGCTCGGCCCGCAGCACCTCCTGGGCGGCGCCCAGGACCGCCGTCGCGCCTTCGGCCGCCCGGGCCTGGGCGGCCAGCAGGGCGCGCGGCAGGGCGAGCGCTGCCGTCCGCTCGGCCGCGGACAGGTAGCGGTTCCGGCTCGAGGTCGCCAGCCCGTCGGCGTCCCGCGCGGTGGGCACCGACTCCACGGTGATACCCAGGTCCGTGTCGGCCACCATCCGGCGGACGAGCGCGAGCTGCTGCGCGTCCTTCGCACCGAAGACCACGATGGCCGGCCGGGTCAGGTGCAGCAGCTTCAGCACCACGGTGAGCACGCCGTCGAAGAAACCCGGCCGGAACTCACCCTCGAACACCCTCCCGGCCGGGCCGGGCTCGACGGTCACCTCCGGCTGCCCGCCGGGGTACATCTCGGCGGCGGACGGGGCGAAGACCAGGTCCACCCCCTCCGCGGCGCACACCGTCAGGTCCTCCGCCAGCGTCCGCGGGTAACGATCAAGATCCTCGCCCGGGCCGAACTGGAGTGGGTTGACGAAGATCGACACCACCACGCTGCCGTCCGGCCGGGCCAGCGCCCGGGCGGCCCGCAGCAGGGTGCGGTGGCCTGCGTGCAGCGCGCCCATGGTCGGTACCAGGACGACGGGGCCGCCCCCAGCGTCCAGGGCGGCCCGCGCGGCGGCGAATTCGGCCTTCGTCCGGACCAGGACCGGGGGACTCACGGGCGGCCGCCGAGCACGTCGAGCAGGCGCTCCGCGTCGGCCGGCTTGAGCAGCCCGGCCGCCAGCGCGCGGTCCGCGGTCAGCCGGGCCATGGCGATGTAGGCGGCGACCGCGGCGGCCGAAGCCGACGGGGCGGCCTCGAGCGCGCGCACGTGCGCGGCCACCGTGTGCGCATCACCGCGGGCCACCGGGCCGGTCAGGCCGGCGTCGCCGAACCGCAGCGCATTGTCCAGGGAGGCGAAGAGCAGCGGGCCGAGCAGCCGGCCCGGGTCGGCCACGCCCGCGGTCCTGAGCAGGTCCGCGGCCTGAGCGACCAGCGTGATCAGGTGGTTAGCCGCGCCCGCCAGCGCCGCGTGATACAGATCGCGGTTTTCCTCGGCGATGAAGACCGGCTCGCCGCCCATCTCGATCACCAGGGCCTCAGCCGCGGGCCTGAGTACGTCCGGCGCGGTCACCCCGAAACAGGTGCCGCTGAGCCGGTCCACGTCGTCGCTGCGTCCGGTGAACGTCATCACCGGGTGCAGCGCCAGCGGCAGCCCGCCCAGGCGGGTGGCGGGTTCGAGCACGCTCACGCCGTAGCGCCCGCTCACGTGGGCCAGCATGCGTCCCTGCACCGGCGCCCCGGTCGCCGCCAGCCCGGCGATCAGGCCGGGCAGCGCGTCATCGGGCACGGTCAGCAGGGCCAGGTCGGCGCGGCGCAGGACCTGGCTGGGCTCGGTAATGACCGCACCGGGGAAGTTCACCCGGGCCCGGCCCACCGAGGCGTCTGACACCGCGGATGCGGCGACGACCTGGTGACCGGCGCGGCGCAGCGCAGCGCCGAGCGCGGTCCCGGCCTTGCCCGCGCCGACGATGCCGACGGCGAGCCGGGCCGGATGCGGAGCGGCGGGCCCGGGCTCAGCGGACGGGTGGTGATCAGGCTTCATTTCGTTCCAGTCCTGCAGGGGTACCGGACGGCGGATGCTGCGCTGACCAGGATAGCCACGAGAAGGACGACGGAGACCAGCCGGGTATCCGGCGCCCGGACCGCGGGCCGGACAGCGGCCACGTCGCCCATAGAAGCGAAGCCGCCCCAGCACGCGGAAAGACGGCGGCACCACGGCGGCACCACGGCGGCACCACGGCGGCACCACGGCGGCACC
>JBEKKH010000092.1:0-17015 GCA_050010815.1 Streptosporangiaceae bacterium
AGATCCCGAACCAGGCCGCACAGGTCACCAGGCCCCAGCAGAAAGGCCCAACGAAGGCCGGCTGCTCCCAGAAGCCGTGCCAGGCCTGGAAGGGTGTGCTGAGCAGCACTTGCTGGCCCCAGGCGGGCAGCGCGATCAGCGTCACGACCTGATACACCAGGGTGAGCACCACCGGGATACCGATGCCGATCACGCTGTTGCGGCTTACCACCGAGGTGAATATGGCCAGCGCGGTGAAGGCGAGCACCGGCGGCAGCACCGACGCCCAGCTGGCCAGCACCAGCACGATCGCCTGCCCGGCCGGCACGAGCTGGCCACCTAGCCCGACCACGGGCTGCGTTCCGGCCAGCAGGCCCGCCAGCAGGTCGGTGATGACCAGCAGCACCAGGCCGGCGGTCGCGAACGTCAGCGCGGCCGCGAACTTGCCCGCGAACAGCTCGCCCCGGCTGCGGGACCGGGTCAGAATCGTCTTCCAGGTGCCGAAATGGTCTTCGGCGGAGAAGATGTCCCCGGCCACCACGGCGGTCCCCACGGGCAGCAGCCACGGGCCGCCGAACCCGAGGATGACCATCGGGATCGCGAACCCGGAGGTGTGCACCCACTGCCCGAACGCGGTGTCGCCGGGCGTCGCACTCTGCAGGTTCAGGCCGGCCACGATGACGAACGGTCCCGCCAGGCACATCAGCGCGAGGGCCCGCACCCGCCACAGGCCCAGGAGCTTGGCCAGCTCAAGCCGCCACACGACGAGGACGCCGGAGCGGCTCCGGGGGACGGCGCGCTCGGCGAACGTCGGCCACGGGCCAGCGGCAAGGGTCACCGTACCTCCTTGGTCCTGGGCAACTGACTGACGGGCAGCTGGCCGCCGGGCCGTGGCTCGCCTGTGAGCTGGAAGAAGAGCGCCTCCAGCGGCGTGGTGTCCAGCTCAAGCCCGCGCACGGCCACGCCGTCCCGGCCCAGCCGCAGCACGTAATCGTCGAGGCGGTCCTGGGCGGCGTGCACCACCAGCCCGCCGTCGTCGTGGCTCGCGGCCTTGACCCCGGCGCAGGACCGGGAAAGCTCGGCGGCCGCGGCATCATCGCTCGTGCGCAACCGCCAGACCGCGTCGGGGGCGTCCGTCCGCATCACATCGAGGCGGCCGGCGAAGGCGACCTGCCCGCGGGACAGGACGGTCACGCTGTCACAGATTTCCTCCACCTGGGCCATGTCGTGACTGCTCAGGATCACGGTGACGCCATCGCGGGCCAGACGGCGCAAGGCCGTCCGCAGGTCCCGGATTCCGGCCGGGTCCATACCGTTGGCCGGCTCATCCAAGATCAGCAGGCGCGGGCGGCGCAGCATGGCCGCGGCCAGACCCAGGCGTTGTCGCATCCCGAGCGAATAGCCGCGCACCTTCCGGCGGCCAGCGCCGGCTAGGCCGGTCCGCTCGAGCGCCTCATCGATGAGCTCGGCGGCATCGCCGCCATCGAGACCGGCCAGCACGGCCAGGTTCCGCCGACCGGTGAGGTAGGGGTAGAACCGAGGCGTCTCCACGAACCCGGCCACGCCGTCCAGCCAGCTAGGTCCAGCCTCCCCCCGGCTCCGTCCGAACAGCCGCAGCGTCCCCTCGTCCGGGAGGATGAGGCCGAACAACGCCGACAGCAAGGTGGTCTTCCCCGCGCCGTTCGGGCCGAGCAGGCCATGGACGACGCCAGGACCGACGACACAGTCAACCGCGTCGAGGGCAGTAGTCGCCCCGAACCACTTAGTTACGCCACGGGCTTCGACAATTACTCTCGGTTCAGCCACAACGGATACCCTAGAGTTGGGGCCTAGCCGTAGCGGAAACGAACAATTGCCAACAGATGAAGAATCGTCCGCTCACGTTTGCGCTACGCCAGGGCCCCGGGCCGGTTCGAGCTCGACTGGCCGGGGCTCGGCCGGCCCCGGCGGGTGCACTGTCCCGGGCGGGCGTCGCCGGGGGTCGTTCTGGCTACGCTGAGTAGTCGGACGAGCGGGTGCTGCGGAGAGCTAGCGGACGCCGCGGGCCGAATGGCGGGCTCGCTCGTCTTGCTCTTCGAGCACGGCGTCAAGGCGCTGCCGGACCAGCACGCGCGCCTCGGCGTGCTCGGGCAGCTGTTTCAGCGCGCGTTCGAGCTGGCCTCGGTAGTCGCAAAGCTCGTACGTCGTCAGGGCGTGCATCGGATACTTCGGCTGCTCGACGTTGAGGTCCTCGGCGTCCATCATGACTATTCCTTCGCGGCATCTGGTGACCTGGAGGGATCACCAATCCGAGCGGCCTCGACAGACGTTTGGTTCGCGCCGGATCGGTGATCCTGTAGCTAGACTGACAGCTCGGTACTACCGTGGGAAGTGAACACGTTACTATCTGCAATCATCGGGGCCGGCGTGCAAACGGCCAGGCTCGCGTGCAAACGACGCGGCCGACTCCGGACATAACGGGTTGGCCCGGACCTAAGGAGCTGCTCGTGCCCGCGGCGCGTGACCTTGACCCTGGCGCCTCGCCTGCGCACTTCTTCGGGGCTGAGGTACGGCACGCGCGGGCATCGGCGGGGATGACCCTGGCCGAACTGGGCACCCTGGTGCCGTGCGATGCCTCGACGGTGAGCCGGATCGAGTCTGGCCTGCTCAGCCCGACGGAGAGGTTCGCGACCGCGTGCGATGAGGCCTTCCCGAACATGAACGGGTGGTTCGCCAGGTTCTACGGGGACTCCAGGACCTGGGCCGGGCCTTACCCGGGATGGTTCGCGGACTGGGTGAAAACCGAACGCGACGCGGTTACCCTCCGGACCTGGGAACCACTGCTTGTCCCCGGCTTGCTCCAGACGGCCGATTATGCCCGTGCGCTCTTCAAGGCCTGGTCGGTCACGGGCGACAAAGACGAGGTCGAGCAGCTCGTCACCGCGCGGCTTGACCGGCAGGGCATTTTCGACCGGCCCAAGCCCCCGTCCTTCTGGGCGGTGATGGACGAGGGCGTGCTGCGGCGCTGCATCGGCGGTCCCAAGGTTATGCACGGTCAGCTCATGCACCTAGCCGAGATGGCCGAACGGCCGGCGGTCAAGGTGCACGTCATCCCGTCCGAGGTGGGCGCGCATATCGGCCTTCTCGGTGCGTTTGCCATCGTCGGGCTGGCGGATGACGCGCACGGCATTGTGTATTTCGAGACACCAGATGAAGGAGAGACAACCAGGGAATCGGTGACTGTAGCTAAGATCGCATTGACGTTCGATACGTTAAGGTCCGAAGCGCTCCCGCGCGGAGCCACCCGGGAATTGATCATGAAACTAGCCGAGGAGAATAGACGTGAAATGGCGTAAGTCCAGCTACAGCGGCGGTAACGGCGGAAACTGCATCGAGGTCGGCGCCGGGAAAGACACGGTAGCGGTCCGGGACACCAAGCAGGCGGACAAGGGCCCCGTGCTGGTGTTCGGTCCGGCCGCCTGGCGCAGGTTCGCGGACCGGCTGAAGTCGAGCTAGCCCCAGAACCCCCGGCCGGACGGGCGCCGCGCTCGCCGGGCGGGGAAGCCGCGCGCCAGGGACACCATGACTTCCTGGTCGTGCCGGGAACAAGCGCGTCGGTACCCTTGTTGCAGCCAGTGCATCGATGATCTGACCGCAAAGTTACGTTCCCTGCAAAGTTATCCTGGCTGCATCATGACACTGGCATCTGAAACCGCTTCGCTCCTGGAGCCACGCTCGTCACTGCGGGAGCGAAAGAAGCTGGCGACCCGCCGCAGCATCCGCCGAGCCGCCCTCGATCTGATCGCGGAGCGAGGCTTCTCGCACGTCACCGTCGAGGACATCGCGGCGGCCGCGGACGTTTCGCCACGCACCTTCTTCAACTATTTCCCGTCCAAGGAAGCGGTGCTTTACGGCGCCGATCCGGGCCGGGCCGAGGAGCTGCGAGCCCGGCTGGTCCATGACCTGCCGGGCCACAGCGTCCTCGAAGTCCTGCGCGTGGTCCTGACAGAACGGTCCCGGCTGCTGGCCGCCGAGCTGGCCGAACTCGGCGGCGACCCGGCCCGCTGGGCCGCGCAGATGAAGGCCGCGCACGCCGATCCCCAGCTGCGGGCGGCGCAGGCCGCGCACATGGCCCGGGTGGAATCCATCTTCGCCAGCGCCCTGGCCGAACGGCTCGGCACCGACCCGGACCGCGACCCCTATCCCCTGCTGCTGGCCAGCGCGGCCACTGGCGTGCTCCGGGCGACCATGTCGTTCTGGGCCGGGGCCGGCGGCGCCGTGCCGCTCGATCAGCTCACCGACGCCGCGTTCCGCGCGCTCGCCAGCGGGTTCGGAGAAGACTGCGCGCTCCGCGACCTGGCCAAAACCGATACTCAGGCCAAAACCGATATTAAGGCCAGAAAGGACGACCACAGATGAGTTCCTCTAGCTCCTCTACCGGGGAACCCACGGCGGTGACCGGGAACGGCGCGCGGCCCGATTTGTCGCGCCGCGCCATCCTGCTCATCATCGGCGCCCTGATGCTCGGGATGTCGCTGGCGGCGCTGGACCAGACGATCGTCTCCACCGCGCTGCCGACGATCGTCGGCGACCTGCGGGGCGGCTCGCACATCGCCTGGGTCATCACCGCGTACCTGCTGGCCACCACGGTCTCGACCCCGTTGTGGGGCAAGCTCGGCGACCAGTACGGCCGGAAGATCTTCTTCCAGGCCTCGATCGTGATCTTCCTTATCGGCTCGGTGCTGTCCGGGCTCAGCCAGTCGATGATCGAGCTGATCGCGTTCCGCGCGATCCAGGGGCTGGGCAGCGGCGGCCTCATGGTCGGCGCCCAGGCGATCGTCGGGGACATCGTCTCGCCTCGCGAGCGCGGCCGTTACGTCGGCCTGTTCGGCGCCGTCTTCGGCGTGGCCAGCATCGTCGGGCCGCTGCTCGGCGGCGTGTTCGTCGACAACCTGACCTGGCGCTGGATCTTCTACATCAACGTGCCGATCGGGATCGTCGCGCTGATCGTGGTGGCCAGCCAGGTGCCGGGCACGCTGAGCCGGGTGCACCACACCATCGACTACCTCGGCACGGCCGTGCTGTCCCTGGCCGCGACCTCGTTCATCCTGCTCACCAGCCTGGGCGGCACCACCTACAAGTGGGCCTCGGCGCCGATCTGGATCCTGGGGATAGCCGGCGTCGCGCTCGTCGGCGTGTTCGTGCTGGTCGAGCGCCGGGCCGCCGAGCCGGTGCTGCCGCTGCACCTGTTCAAGACGCGCGCGTTCGCGGTGACCAGCGTGGTCGGCTTCATCGTCGGGTTCGCGATGTTCGGCGCGATCACCTACCTCCCGGCGTTCTACCAGGTCGTCCGGGGCGTCTCGCCGACGCTGTCGGGCGTGCGGCTGCTGCCGCTGATGGCCGGCCTGCTCATCGTCTCGATCGGGTCCGGGCAGGTCATCAGCAGGACCGGCAGGTACCGGTTCTGGCCGATCGCAGGCGCCGGGTTCATGACCCTCGGCCTGTACCTGCTTTCGCTGGTCGGCGTGGGCACCAACTCCCTGCTTGGCGCCCTGTACATGCTGGTGCTCGGGATGGGCATCGGCGGCGTCATGCAGGTGCTCGTCATCATCGTGCAGAACGCGGTGCCGCACAGCGAGCTGGGCGTGGCCACCTCGGGCGCGACCTTCTTCCGGTCGATCGGCGGCTCGTTCGGGACGGCGATCTTCGGCGCCATCTTCTCCAACGTGCTGGTCGGCAACCTGGCCAAGCACCTGCACGGCGTACACCTGCCGGCCGGGTTCTCCAGCGCCGACGCCACCCCGGCGCTGCTGTCCCACCTGCCCGCGGCGGTTCACCTGGGCTTCGTTTCCGGCTACGCCGAGTCGATCCAGACGGTCTTCATCGTGGCCGTCCCGATCGCCGCGCTGGCCTTCCTGGCCACCTGGCTGATCCCGCAGGTCGAGCTCAGGAAGTGGACCCCCGCCGAGTCGGTCCCGGCCAGCGAGCCGCGGGACGAGGAGGCACTGGCGGCCGTGGACTCACAGCAGTCATAAACCCCCAATGGTCCGAACGGGCCGTGGTGTCAGCGGTAGGTAGAGCTGACACCACGGCCCGTTCCGCGTCAAGACCTTGGCTGAACGGCTCGGGCACGCGCGGGTCGCCCTTATGCTGAATCTCCGCCCGACCGCAATGTCGCGATGTGCCCTCGGAGGAGTTCCGCCGTGCCATCCCTCAGATCACGCATCGTGCCCACGGGCCGGATGCACCGGCTGGCGCGCATGGTGGGCCGGCGTAACACGCTCAAGCGCCCCGTGGACCGGCTCGAAGGCGCGATCCTGATCGCGCTGGTGGCCATGTTCGGGGTGGCCGTGGCCGTCGGGGCCATCCTCGGCACCCGTACCTACGCCGCGCAGCGCGCGGCGGCGTCGGGCCTGCGCCCGGTCACGGCCGTGCTGATCCAGCCCGGGCCGCCGGCCGGCAGCCTGCCCCGCCTCGGGCAGGCGCGGGCGAGCTGGCCCGCGCCGGGCGGCGGCGAGCGTTCCGGCGTACTGACCACCGCGACCGTGCCGGGCATCGTCGGCGCGGCGGCGGGCAGCCGGATGCCGGTCTGGCTCAACAGCGCGGGTCAGCCCGCCGCGCCTCCTCCCGGCCAGGCCGTCATGATCATTTACGCGCTGGTCACGAGCGGTGCGGTGGCCGCGATCGCCGTGGTGGCGCTGCTCATCGCCTACGCGGTGGCCCGGTACGCGCTGGACCGGCGACGGCTGGCCGCCTGGGAGCTGGCGTGGGCCTGGACCGGACCCAGCTGGACCGCCCGCCGCTAGCCCTGACTGCTGATGCTGCGCGCCAAGGCCGCGCACCCAAAGCTGGCGCCTTGCGTGTCTCACCATGCCCGGCGGGACGCGCGAGAGTTCCCGTAACTGGATGCCGTATGGTGCCTGCCACGGCGCGGACACCGAGCTTTTCTTCCCCATCGCCAGTGCGGGCCGCGCGCTGAAGCAGGTTAACTCCGCCAAGACGGTCTGCGGCCGTTGCCAGGTGCACGCGGACTGCCTGTCCTACGCCCTGGAGACCGTGCAGCACGGTATCTGGGGCGGGACAACGGGAGATGAACGCGCCGCGATGCGTGCCCTCAGCCGCCGTGCGCCCAGCCCGAGGTGACGTTCGGCCGGGCGCCGGATACCTAGGCCCTGACAAACCTCACTTGTTGAGGCCGGCCCAGGTGTCGAGTCCGAGGTAGTGGACTGGGTCGCCGTGGATAAAGGACCCGGACGAAACGGCGGCAGGGGAACCGGCTGGGCCATGGCACACCACGCAGTTGCCGGTAGCCAGCGCCGGGCCGAGCTTCCACGCGGCCATCAGCAGCGGGAAGTTCCACGGGATGATCTGGCCGACCACCCCGAGCGGCTCACGCAGCGTGTAGGAGTGGAAGTTCGCGCCGGGCATGTACGGCACCGAGATGTTGATCGAGTTGCCCTCGATCTTGGTGGCCCAGCCGGCCATGTAGTGGAACAAGTCCGCGGCGAGCGGCACGTCGGCGCCCCGCGCCACGGCAAAGGGCTTGCCGTTGTCCAGCGACTCGAGCTGGGCCAGCTCGTCCGCGTGCGCCAGGATCAGGTCGCCGATTCGCCAGATGAGGCGCCCGCGCTCGGACGGGGTCATCTTGCTCCACGGGCCCTCGAACGCGGCGCGCGCGGCCCGCATCCCGCCGCGTAGGGCCAGGCTCTGGCGCAGCCGACTCTGGAAGGCCTCTTGACCTGTCAAAATGGAACATGCGGGTCTGGCGGAGGGGCAGCGGCTGGGGGATCCCGGCGACGTTGCGCGGCTACCGGGTGTCGTGGCTGGGCGCCGATGCGCTGGCCGGCCTGACCTTGGTCGCGGTGGTTCTGCCCGGGCAGATGGCCACGGCCCGGCTGGCGGGCATGCCGGCGGTAGCCGGGCTCTTTGCCTTCATCGCCGGAGCGCTGGCTTATGCTCTGCTCGGCACGAACCGTCAACTGTCGGTGGGAGCCGATTCCACCATCGCGCCGGTGCTGGCGACCGGCGTGGCGGCGGTCGCCATGGCCGGCAGCTCAGGCTACGGCGTGGCGATGGCCATCACCGCCCTGCTGGTCGGCGTGACGCTGCTCGCCGTCGGCGCTTTCCGGCTGGGGTGGATCGCGGAGTTCCTCTCTACCCCGGTGATCACCGGGGTGCTGACCGGGATCGCCGTCGAGATCGCGGTCCGCCAGATCCCGGCCATCCTCGGCGTGACCGGCGGAGCCACCAGCACGATCGGCGAGCTCCGCAGGCTGGCCAGCCAGGTGAGCCACGTCAACGGCTGGTCTGCGGGCATTGCCCTCGGCGTGCTGGTCGTGATCGCCGCGGCGCAGCGCATCGACGGCCGGCTCCCTGGGCCCCTGGCCGCCCTGATCCTGTCCATAGCCGCCGTTCATGCCCTCGGTCTGGCGTCCCACCACGGCGTGGCGGTCCTCGGCACCGTCCGAGGCGGGCTGCCGCATCTTCGCCTGCCTTTTCTCTCCTGGTCGCGGCTCCGCCGCCTGCCCGGCCTGGTGCTCACCGTGACCTTTGTGTGCATCGCGCAGACCGCGGCCACGGTCCGGGGCTCCGGCGCCGCCGCATCCGGCGACTTCAACCGGGACCTGATCGCGGTGGGTACCGGCAGCGTAGCCGCCGGGCTGATCGGGACGTTCCCGGTAGACGCGAGCCCGCCCAACACGGCGCTCGCGACCGCGGCCGGCACCCGCTCGCAGCTGGCCAACATCATGGCCGCGGTCGTGGTCCTGGGCGTGGTGCTTGTGGCGACCAAACCGCTGGCCGACCTGCCGGAGGCCATGCTGGCGGCCACGCTGGTGTTCATCGCCACCAAGCTGTTCCAGGTCGGCGAGCTGCGGACCATCCTGCGCTTCGACCGCCTTGAGTTCGCTCTGGCCACCGTCACGCTGCTGACCGTGGCCCTGGTCGGCATCGAGCAGGGCGTGGCCGTGGCCGCGATCCTCTCCCTGGCCGACAGGACCCGGCGCTCAGCCCGGCCCCAGGACGCCCTGCTCGGACGTGAACCAGGCACCGACCACTGGATCCCGGCCGACATCGGCCGCCCGACCGAGCAGCTCCCCGGAGTGCTGGTGTATCTGGTCTACGCCCCCCTGTGGTACGGCAATGCCGACTACGTCCGGCTGCGGGTCCGGCACCTCGTCGGCGCCGCCTCGCCTCCGGTGCACGCCGTGATCATCGACGCCGACGGCATGTCCGACATCGACTACACCGGGCTGCAGGCCTTGCGGGAGCTGACCACCGAGCTCCGGCAACGGGGAGTGAGCATCGAGATCGCCCGGGCGTCGCACCTGGTCCACCACGACCTCAAGCACGGCGCGCTGCTGGCGCAGCTCGGTGCGGATCACCTGTTCGACTCGGTTCAAGATGCGGTCAATGCCGTGGCGCGGCGCCGCTGAGCTACCATCGTGCCGTGTCTACTGTGTTCATCTACCGTGTGGCTCTACAGTGATAACCCCTGACCCGCGCCCGGACGGCAAGGTCACCCGCGAGCTGGTGCTGACCACCGCGCTGGAGATCATCGACCGCGACGGGGCCGACGGTTTGTCCATGCGCCGCCTCGCCCGCGCCCTGAACCGGGACCCGATGATCCTTTACCGGCACGCGCCCAACAAGGCCGCGCTGCTCGACGGCGTTGCCGAGACCGTGCTCGCCCAGCTCACGGTCGATCCCGCCGACCCGGACTGGGCCGGGCAACTGCGGGCCGTCGCCCGTGACTACCGCGCGCTGGCGCTGGCCCACCCGCACGTGGTGCCGCTGCTGGTGACCCGGCCTCTGGCCACCCCGCTGGCCCTTCGCCCCCCCGGCACCCTGCGCCCGCTCGAGGACGTCCTCGCGCTGCTCACCCGCGCCGGGTTCGTCGGACCGGACGCGCTGCACATCTACCGGGCCCTGTTCGGGTTCGTGCACGGTCATATCCTCAACGAGCTGCAAGAACTTGTCGACAACCCGGACGAAACCGACGACCTGCTGCGGCTGGGCCTGCACCGGCTGCCGATCAGCGAATTCCCGCTGCTCCGCAGCCTGGCCCCCGTCCTGGCGGCGTACGACGGCGCCGCCGAACTCGAACGCGGACTCGACATCTTGCTGACGGGACTGGCCATTACCGTACCCCCGCCAGCCGCCCCGCCGCGGCATGGTGCGGATGGGGCTTGGCGAAGCGGCAGTGCAAGGTGATGGCGGCGCTGGAGACCGCCGCCCACCCGCACCACACGGAGGCGAACCCGGAAATCGTGAGCCGGGCGATGATGATGACGGCGACGAGGTTCACGGCGCCGAAGAGCACGACGTTGCGGTAACCCGACACCAGCAACGGTCCGCAGACGGCCACGACATAGAGCGCGACGATCACAAAGCCGTCGGACAACCGGATGCTGTAGGAGAGGTGGTACGAGGCCAGCTTCACGCTGACCGGGCCGCGGACCATCGCCGCGAGCAAGATCACGGCGACCACGATCCCGATCAGGGCGAAGGGCGCCATCAGCTTCTTGCGCCTAGGAGTCGGCTCGAGCGCGATGACGGCCAAGGGGATGAAGACCGGCAGCACGACGAAGGCGATCAGCAGATAAGCCCACAAGGCGAGGTGGCCGATCCCGCGCGGCACATGACCCTGGAGCCATAGCCAGACCAGCGCCTCGATGAACTGGTGGGCACCGAGCAGCACGGGGATCCACGCCAGCGCGATGAACTCGCGGCGCTGGCGGATATGGCGCACCGCGTCGATGCCGATCGCGCAGATCAGCACGCCGCCGGCGACGTCGGCCTCAGGCGAGAAACACACGGGGGCGCCGGTTACGAGCCGGGCCTGGCCGCCGGCCGACGTGGCGGCCCGGCGCCGTCCGGCCGCGGCTGTGGCATGCCTCCGATCAGGCCGGGCAGAGCCTCCGTGCCGTCCACGAAGCCCTGGGCCAGGTTGGACAGCCGGCGGTTGCGGGCCCTGGCGTAGTCGCGCAGAAGCTTGAAGGCCTGGTCCATGTCCAGGCCGAGCCGCTCGGCCAGCTTGCCCTTGGCCTGCTCGATGATGACCCGGCTGTTCAGTGCGTTCTGCAGCTGTTCGTTGACGGTGTCCCTGTGGCGCATGCTGCGCTCCTGCAGCAGGCTGATGGTGGCCACGTCGGCCAGCGCCTGGCCGACGCGCACTTCCGCGGCGTCGAAGGCGCCAGGACCGGCCCGGAACAGGTTCAGCGCGCCGACGACCTGCTCGCGCAGCCGCATCGGCAGGGCCTGCACGGCACCGAATCCGGCCGTAACGGCGGCGGGCGCGAACCGCGGCCACCGCTGCGCCGCGGTGTCCAGGTCCGGGACCTGGACGGGCTGGCCCGATCGGAAGCATTCCAGGCAGGGACCCTGATCGCTCTGGATCTGGAACAGCTCGAGCAGCCGGGCCGCTTCGCTGGAGGCCGCCACCACGCGCAGCTCACCCCGGGGGTCAGCCAGCAGCAGCCCCGCCGCCGAGACGTCGAGCAACTGCACGGATCGGTCGGTCAGCACGTGCAGGAAGTCGATCACGTCGAAGCCGACCACCATCGTGTCGGTCAGCTCGACGAACGTATCAGCGAGAAACGCTCCGTCCATCCCCGGTCACCCTCTCAGCAACAGGCACAATTGGCCAGCATGGATAAGCGCGCGCTTGGTCACGCCCGCTCGTCCTTGCGTAGGTCTGGGTCAGGACGAAGCCGCAGGCGCCGCGCGACGATGTCACGGGCCAGATCAGACAACCTCCGGTCATGAGCATACGCGTACGCGCGCAACCGGAGAAACGCCTCCGCGATGCCGACACCGAGCTGCTCGGTGAGCATCCCGGTGGCCTGATCGATCTCGGCGCGGTGCCGGGACAGTTCCGCGGTCTGGCCGCCCGGACCAGACCGAGCCCAGACCGGCTCCGCGGCATCGCTCGCCGGCTGGTCCGCATCCTCCAGCAGCAGCAGGGTCGCGGTATCGGCGAAGAGCAGCGCATCCCCGAGCTGGAACCCGCTCAGCGGGCCGGCCTGGATCCGGTACAGGCCCATGACCCCGGCCCGGATCGCCCCTACCTGTAGCGGGAACGCGAAGATGGCCGCGGCCCCGGCTCGGCGGGCCGCCGGGGCGAACGCGGGCCAGCGGCGGTCGGCCTCCGGCTGGTCCAGATCGGAGGCCAGCACCGGTCCGCCGAAGGCAGCGGCGTCCGGGCCCGGCCCCTCCCCCAGGGTCAGCTGGAGTTCGGCGAGCAGCTCGCTGGCCTCATCGGTGACCCGCATGAGGTGACCCGGCTCAGCGCCGCGCGCGGCGAGCAGCCAGGCCCCGGTGACCTCGACCGCGGCCACGGCCGCCAGGCACACATCCGCGGCCGACACCCGGCCGCCGCGAATGGCCGCCTGCTCCGCGACCAGGCTCCAGACCCTGGCCGACCGGTTACCTGTCATCCCCGCGGCGCCGGTGGCCGGCCCATCACACCCATGTCCACGCTGAACATCAAGGGCGCCTTCCTGCTTCAGCAGCAAGGCGGGGACCCGACCCAGCGGCGAGTTGCACGAGCTTCGTACCAGGTGTTACCCCGGATACCGGCTGCTTTCGTGACGGGCGCGGGCGGGCGTTTCGCCGGTGTCGAGCAGGCGGGAGCGGAGATAGCTGAGCGCCTGGGCGCGCAGCCGGGAGACGTGCATCTGCGAGATGCCCAGCTGCCGGCCGATCTCGGTCTGCGTCAGGCGGCCGCGGAAGTCCATCAGCAGGATGTCTTGCTCACGCGGGGACAGCTCGCCCCAGTGCGCGGCGACGGCCTGCATGCTGAGCATGTGGTCCAGCCGCGGATCCTCACCGCCGAGATAGTCAGCCAGGGTGCTTAGGCCAGGCTGGCCGGCCAGCGGCGCGTCCAGCGAGGAGGGCTGGAAGGCCAGCTCGGCCCGCTGAGCCTGGCGCAGGTCCTCCCGGCTGACCCCCAGGTGCCCGGCCAGGTCGGCTTCGGTGGGCATCCGGCCCAGATCCTGGGTCAGCTGTCCGGTCGCCGTCCGGACCTGGAGGATCAGCTCCTGCACCGAGCGCTGGACATGGAGCTGCCAGCGCTTGTCGCGGAAGTGCCGTTTGATCTCGCCGCTTATGCACGGCTCCGCGTACGTGGCCAGGCCTCGGCACAGGGCCGGATCGAAGTTGTTGATCGCCTTTATCAGGCCGAGGTATCCCACCTGCGCCAGGTCCTCTACCAGCTCGGGACCGTGTGCGTACCGTCGTACGCAGGACCAGACCAGTCCCTTGTAGCGGGCGACCAGCAGCTCGCATGCCGCTATCCGCCGCTCGCTGGCCGGCGGCAGCATCCGGACAATGTCCAGCAGCGCCCGGTCATCGAGCCCGGGCAGGTCCTTGTTGAACATCCGGTCGGGCCCGGGTGGCCCGGCGGGTCCGACGGGCGGAGCCGGCCCGGGTCGGACGACAGCTGGCGGCCGGGAAAGGACAGCTACGGTTCGGGAAGGAGCAGATACGGTTCCTGCAGAAAATGCCGCCATGCCAACCTCGGTTTCACGTGAGCGCCGAGGTCTAGGGCAATAAATGGGGTAATCATGCCGTCACGGGCATAATGCGTTTTTCCCTCTTATTAAGACCATGATAGCTTACCTCCGCTTACCGCAGGTATCCCGGGGACTGCGCCGGGAGCGGCATACTTCGCTGCGGCGCAGCGGCCGGGCCGACCGGGGCGGCCGATGACAGGACATGCGGTATACCGGTCGCCGGCGTCCGGGCCGGGGACTCAGGCCGGCCGGGACCGGCCGCGGGGCCGGCGGTGCCGCTACCCGCGGCTGAAGTTGCCGCACGCCGCTGACGGCCTCATCCACGCTGCGGTACACCGAGAAGACATTAACCAGGCCGGTGGCCTCGAGAACCCGGCGCACGGGCGGCTGCGGGGCGACCAGCGGCAGGTCACCACCGTTGCGACGAGTCCATCCCCGTACTCGCAGCAGCACCGCCAGACCGCCGTAGCCGATGCCCTCTAGGCCGGTCAGGTCAACGATGACCGATGGCCCGAAGGCGGCCACGGCCGCGATCAGGTGGGAAGCGACAGCCGGAGCATCAGCTAGGCTGAGCTCGCCGCACAGAAGGACGACAGCCTGCCCGTCGGTGTCCCGCATGCTGAGGTCCACGTCAAGCACGGGCGTGCTTCGTGATCAGGCAGCGAAGAACAAACGGAAACTTTCCGCCGAATTTCAGCACTAGTTGCTCCCGGCCTCTCGCGGCATTCGCGCACTGTAAATAGATTTGCGCCGAGGTCTGGGGCAAGTAGCTAAAAGTTATCACGGGAAAGATCATAAACACCAGGCCAGGTAGGTCGCGGCGACGCCCCGGAACCCGAACGCCCATGCGCGAGCACGTCCGGTTCTCCGGGCCGGGTGGAGATCCGCTGGCCGTGATCCAATGGACCCGTTCATGTCCCCTTCCCCGGCCGGCCGGGGAAGGGGACCGTGGCTGCGGCCGGGACTGGAAAGCGGCTACGGGGATGGCTGCGGGAAGGGAGCCCATGGGCTCTGCCACGGTCTCGAAGAAGATCCGGCCCCGGGTGCCGCTACGCCACGGGGAAGGCGGCAAGGACCATCTGACCAGCTTGGAGGGGCTGGCCGCGCTGTCGCTCGACGCGCTCAGCTCGGTGGCCTACGGACCCGAGGCCATCGTGCTTGTGCTGGCGGCGGCGGGAACCTCCGCGCTGGGCCTGACGCTGCCGGTCACCTTGGCCATCGCCGGCCTGCTCGCGGTGCTCGTCGTCTCCTACTGCCAGGTCATCGCGGTGCATCCGACCGGCGGCGGGGCATACGCGGTGGGCAAGAAGGACCTGGGCGCCACGGTCAGCCTGCTGGCGGCCGCGAGCCTGGTGGTGGACTACGTGCTGACCGTAGCGGTCAGCCTGGCCGCCGGGGCGGCCAGCCTGGCCTCGGCGTTCCCCTCGCTGGCCCACCACCTGCTGGCGATGTGCCTGACCGGCCTGATCCTGATCACGGCCGTCAACCTGTGGGGCATCGCGGAAAGCGCGCGTGTCCTGATGCTGCCGATGGTGGCGTTCCTGGCCTCCATCTTCGGGGTCATCATCGCCGGCCTGCTCCGCCCGCACCCGGCGGCGATGGTCGGCACCGCACAGCCGATCCGGATCAGCGAGGCGATCGGCGTGATCTTGATCCTGAAGGCCTTCTCGGCCGGCTGCTCGGCGCTAACCGGGATCGAAGCCATCGCCAACGGGGTCCCCGCCTTCCGCACGCCACGCCCCAGGCGGGCCCAGCGCACCGAGCTGATGCTCGGCGCGCTGCTCGGCACGATGCTCATCGGGCTGTCGGTGCTGATCCGCCGTGAGCATATCGCACCCCGCGGCGGCGTCACCGTGCTGGCCCAGATCACGGCCGGGTCGTTCGGTACCGGCTGGGCGTACTACGCGGTCAACCTCGCCGTCACCTTGGTCCTGGCGCTGGCCGCCAACACCAGCTTCGGCGGCCTGCCGGTCCTGATGAGCCTGCTGTCCGACGACGACCGGCTGCCCCACCTGCTGGGCCTGCGGGCCGAACGGCCGGTGCACCGCTACGGCGTGATCACCCTGGCCGTGCTGGCGGGCGTCATGCTCATCGCGGTCGACGGGGCCACCGCCCGGCTGATCCCGCTGTACGCGATCGGGGTTTTCATCGGATTCACCATCAGCCAGACCGGCATGGTCCGGCACTGGCACGGTCAGCGCTCGTCGCGCTGGCGGCTGCGGGCCGCCCTCAACGGCACTGGTGCGATCCTGACCGCGACCGCCGCCGCCGTCTTCGTCGCCAGCAAGTTCACCTCCGGCGCCTGGGTGGTGGTCCTGGTCGTGCCCGCCCTGATGCTGCTGTTCGCCCGGATCCAGGGCTACTACCAGGCGGTGGGACTCGAGCTCGGGCTCGGAACCATCCCGGACCGGCCGCGGGCGGCGCCGAGCCTGGTGATCGTGCCCGTCAGCGACATCAGCAAGCTCACCGGGCACGCCCTGCACGCGGCGCTGTCCCTCGGCGACGACATCGTCGCCGTCAGCGTCCACCCCGAAGCCGCGCAGGGCGCCGCCTTCCGCGCTGACTGGGAACGCTGGAACCCCGGGGTGCGGCTGGTGACCCTGGACAGCCCGCACCGTTCGCTGGTGCACCCGATCGTGACCTACGTCCGGCAGGCACAGCAGGACGGCCGGCAGGTCGCGGTCCTCATCACCGAGGTCCAGCCACGCCGGTGGCGTTACCGGATCCTGCAGAACCAGCGGGGCCTGCTGCTGGCCACCGTGCTGCGCGCCAGCACCGACGTCGTCATCTGCACCATTCCCTACCGGCTCACGACACGGTAATCTCCACTGATAGCCGGGTTGCCATCTGGTGCGGTCGATGGCCTGATCGATCTGGTCATCGGTGAGCACGGGCGCGACGGCATCGGCTACTGCGGCCCTGGCGACGGCTCTCGCCACGGCGGTCGCGGTGTCAGCGAGCTGAGCACGGTCCGGCAGCAAGGTCCCGTGCGGGTCGTGCCGGATGGTGGCGGCGGCACCGACGGCGGCCGCCGCCGCGGTCATCATGGCGTCGGTGACGCAGGTCGCGCGCACGGCGGTTACACCGAGGCCCACTCCGGGGAAGATGTAGATGTTGTTGCACTGAGCGACGGGGATGCTGACCTCGCCGACCCGCACCGGCGGGAACGGGGAGCCGGTGGCCACGAGCGCACGGCCATCGGTCCAGCCGACCAGATCCTGCGGGCGGGCCTCGCTGCAGCTGGTCGGGTTGGACAGCGGCATGATGATCGGCCGTTTGGCGTAGGCGGCGATACGGCGCACGACCTGTTCGGTGAAGGCCCCGCCCGCGGCCGACAGTCCGATGAGCGCGGTCGGGTGAACAGCGTCGATCACCTCGGTGAGGCCGGCTGGCCGGCCGGGTTCGGTGCCGGGCACGGCGCCCGGCGGCTGGGCGAGACGGCGCTGCGCCGGGCTGAGGTCCGGGCGGTCGGTGGTGAGCAGGCCGTTGATGTCGACCACGCAGATCCTGGCGCGGGCGCCCTGCTCGGACAGGCCGTCGGCC
>JBEKKH010000093.1:0-16850 GCA_050010815.1 Streptosporangiaceae bacterium
ACGGGAGTGATGTGCCCGGCTGGTGGCCGCATCAGCGTCTCATCGTGCTGGCCGACACCGTGACTACCAAAGACGGGGGCCACCGGGCGCTGCCGGTCCGGCTCCGCCGCCATGACGTCAAGCTCTGGCGCCTGCTCAGCCGCCCCGACGACCTCCACGAGGAGGAACCCCTGGGCGCTCATGCCGAGGAGATGGACCGGCTCGAAACCGGGCTGATCCGGCACGGTCAGGACTGGATGAACGCCAGCAGGTCGGGGTTGAGCGTGTCGGCGTGCGTGGTCAGCATCCCGTGCGGGAAGCCCGGGTACGTCTTCAGCGTGCCGTTCTGCACCAGCTTGACAGCTCGAGGACCCGAAGTGTCGTGGGGTACAACCTGGTCGCCGTCACCGTTCATGGCCAGGAGAGGCACGCTGATCTTCTTCAGGTCCTCGCTGTAGTCCCGGCGGATGAACTCGGAGACACACTCGTACTGGCCCTTCGCGCCTCCCATCATGCCCTGACGCCACCAGTTCGCGATGACCGCCTCCGACACCTCCACGCCCGGCTGGTCGAAGTTGTAGAACGGCCCGGAAGCCACGGTTCGGTAGAACTCCGAGCGGTTCGCCGCCAGCCCTGCCTGCAGGCCCTCGAAGGCTGCCTGCGGCACGCCGGCGGGATTGGCGTCGGTCTGCAGGACCGACGGGGTCACGGCGCTGACCAGCACCACCTTCGCCACGCGAGACTCGCCGTGGCGGCCGACGTAGCGTGCCACCTCTCCGCCGCCCGCGGAATGCCCGATGTGGACGGCGTCATGCAGGTCAAGGTGCTGGACCAGATCGGCAAGGTCGTCGGCGTAGTGGTCCATGTCGTTGCCCTCGCTGACCTGCGCGGAACGGCCGTGCCCGCGCCGGTCATGGGCGATCACCCGGTAGCCGTGGTGCAGGAAGAAAAGCATCTGGGCGTCCCAGTCGTCGGACGACAAGGGCCAGCCGTGGCTGAAGACGATCGGCTGGCCGGAGCCCCAGTCCTTGAAGAAGATCTGAGTTCCGTCTCGGGTCGTGAACTCCGCCATGATTGCCTCGCTCTCCGGTTAGCCAGCTCTGCTCACTAGAGTCTGACTCTAACAGCCAGAGATGTCGTCTAACAAGGCAAAGGCAGCTCTACTGGCTAGCATGTCGTCATGGACACAGCACCCGACCGGTCACGTCGCGAAGAATATGCCGATCAGACCCGCACGGCGGTGATCGCCGCGGCCCGTCGGCTGTTCGCCGAGAACGGCTTTTTCCAGACCAAGGTCGAACAGATCGCCAAGCTGAGCCGGGTGTCCCCAGCAACCGTGTACGCACAGTGCGGCGGCAAGCAAGGCTTGCTGCGATCGCTTATGGACAGCTGGACGCAGGCTCCGGCGGTCGTCGAATCCCATCAGGAGTCACTCGCCGCCGCCGACCCCGTCCTGGTGATGCACACCCTGAGCACCGCCTACCTCCAGATCACCAAACAGTGGGGCGACGTCATCCGGATGGTGATCGACGTCGCGCCGCACGACGACGAATCCGCCGCAGTGCTCGCTACCGCCCGGAGGCGGCACAACCGCAATCTCACGGATATCTGCCGCCACCTCGAGGTCATCGGCGCCTTGCGCGACGATGTCGACGCACGGCTGGCCAGCCGGATCATCACCTACTACTACGGCATCGACGGCCTGCTCCGAACCCGCGACGTGTTCGGCTGGTCGCTGGAGCGCTCGAACGAGTGGCTGCTGGCTCACGCCTCCGCCGCGGTTCTGCGATCACCGGCCGGGCCCCTGAGCCCGAACTGACCAGCAGCCACCTAGCGCTGATGCCTGAGTACGTCCCGCTCCATCTGCGCTGCATGACCGGCCGCACACGGCAGCCCGGTAGAGCCGACCGGGGGCCGGCTTGGATGTGAGCGGCAGAAGGTGTCAGGTTTAAAGTACGGGCGGGGGGCGCATCGCACCGGACGACTGGACGCTGCACTGCGCAGGGCACTATCGGCTACGCCCTGCTCTGTGGCAAGATCGCCCGATGCTGCAACTCTTGGGTTTCATCATCGACTGCCCGGACCCGATGAAGCTGGCGGCCTTCTACTCCCAGGTGACAGGCCGCGCCATCATGGAGGGCAGTTCCGACAACTTTGCCGGCATCACCTTCGGCGAGGTCGATCTGGCCTTCCAGCGGGTGGAGGACTACCGCCCTCCGCGCTGGCCCGACGGCGAACACCCCAAGCAGTACCACCTCGACTTCGAAGTGGGCGAAATCGAGCCTGAACAGCGCCGCGTCGTCGAGCTCGGCGCGACACTGCAGAAGGACTTCATCGGACCCGAGGGCTACGGGTGGCAGGTCTACACCGACCCGGTCGGGCATCCCTTCTGCCTGTGCCGCCACGAAGGTGTCACGTGGACCGACAAAGGGGTGGTGTGGCCCTTACCCTGATCATTGCCGCCCATGTCCTGTGACAGGAATCCCGGCCCGCCCCGACGGCTCTGAGCTGGGCGGGCCTTTTAAAGTGACAGAGAGGGGGCCATCGATGGGGGGAGCTGGCAGGCGCCCTGGTCGCCAGCATGATCCGGCAGCAGCCATACCTGAACTGTCCTGCGGTGCGGGGAGTTTTCGCTCGTACTTTCGTTCTTGAAGATGTCATGTGGGAGCTGGTGCAGGTCGTTCTGCAATGGCTAGCAGGATGGTCGGTGCGCAGGCGCCACCATTCGCGCTGACTCAGACGTAGGTGCGGAGGGTCGGGTAAGCGACGGTCACGCGCTGGTCGTCGACGAGACGCTGCCAGATCGTGGCGGTGGCGATCGCGGGGTCCGCCTCGATCATCGCGTCGATGCAGCCGTGCTGACCTTTGAGGGGCTGCGGGCTCGCGGTGAATCTTCTTCCTAGCGGGCTCCAGCCCTAAATTAACTAGAAAGATTCTTTACAGTAAGTCTTGACGGACCGGCTCTCCGGGCATAGAAAGTGACCAAATGACCGGTTTACCGGCTCATGCGAGGCGCCGGACCGCCTCAGCTCCTCTCGCCCTCTGGAGGGTCCATGCAGCTCGGAAGACGGATTCTGCGCACTGCTCTCATCGCTGGCTCGGCGCTCGGGCTGACAGCCGGCGGCTCGGTCCTCGCGCTGGCCTCCGGACCCGCCGCGCAGGCATCCACCGCATGCGCCGCGGCGTGGAGTTCCACGACCGTCTACACCGCCGGCGAGCAGGCCAGCGAGGACGGAATCAATTACACCGCCAACTGGTGGACTCAGGGCAATGACCCGGCGACCAACAACGGCGGAAGCGGCTCGGGAGAGCCGTGGACATCCGACGGCTCCTGCACCGGCGGCGGCGGTGGCGGTGGCGGTGGCGGCGGCGGCGGCGGCGGGTCGGGCACGGGCTCGGTGAGCGGCCTGCTCTTCAGCCCGTACAAGGACGTCACCATCAACATGAACTGGAACACCTACGAGATGCAGTCGGCCGTGGAAGGGTCCGACCTGCCGGTGGTGGGTTCTGGCAGCCTGGTGTCGGAGTACATCCCGAAGCTGCCCGCCATCACGCTCGCGTTCGCTACCGGAACCTGCGGCAGCGAGACCTGGGGTGGTGTCTCGGGTGCAGACTGGGCTGCCGAGAACGTTCCGCAACTCCAGGCCGCTGGCCTGGATTACGTCGTCTCGACCGGCGGTGAGGCCGGGACCTTCACCTGCGGCTCGACGGCTGGCATGGAATCGTTCATCGCTGCCTACGCCAGCCCGCACCTGGTCGGCATTGACTTCGACATCGAAGGCGGCCAGAGCGAGTCGGACATCGAAGGTCTGGTCGACGCGGCGGCGGGAGCACAGTCGCAATACCCGAACCTGCAGTTCTCGTTCACGCTTGCCACGCTGGGAGCATCGGATGGCAGCTACGGCGGAGTGAACTCGCTCGGCAACGAGGTCGTCGAGGCGGTGCTCGGCTCCAGCCTGAAGAACTACGTCATCAACCTGATGACCATGGACTACGGCAGCGCGTCCAGCAGCGTCTGCGTCGTTGTCTCCGGCAGCTGCGAGATGGCGCAGTCGGCGATCCAGGCGGTGAAGAACCTCGAGCACACCTACGGAATCCCGGCGAGCAAGATCGCCGTCACCCCGATGATCGGCATGAACGACACCACCAGCGAGACCTTCACTACCGCTGACGTGAACACGCTGACCTCATACGCGGTCGGCAACGGCCTGGCCGGGCTGCACTTCTGGTCACTGGACCGGGACACTCCCTGCGCCGATACGTATGCATCCCCCACCTGCAACTCGGTTTCCAGCACGACACCACTGGAGTACACCGACAGGTTCCTGAGCGACCTCGGGGACTGACGGAGATCCTAGGGCGGGCCGTGCACGGGCTCGGCTGTGCGGAGCATTGCTAACGGGCGTGTCCGTTTTCATCCGAGTTTGCCTTGGCGGACCTCGATGACGGGCAGGAGGGTCGGCGCTGGTGACGCGCCGAGCTCGCCGGGGCGTGGCCCCGGCGGGGGTCGGGATGTCCGCGAGCCGGCCGAGGAGGGAGTCCAGTGCGGCGTGGGCGTCGTCGACGGCAGCGCGTTCGTCGTCAATGAACGGGATGGAGGCGAGCGTGCGCTGGAGATTGTCCCTGGCTTCCAGGAGCTGGGCCTTGCTTGAGCTTTTCGGGGTATAGAAGTCGCATTTCGCGCAGGCCATACGGTGCGGGCATTGCTCGAAGAAGGTGTAGGAGCACAGCCCGTGGCCCAGGTCGTAGTACTGCCAGGGCTCGCCGGCCGCTGCGGCGCCTGAGGCCACCGCGTCGCGGTCGAGGAGGACCTCGATGGTGCGCACGTTGCGGGCGAAGTACCCGGCTTCGGTGTATGCCTTGCTGAGCGTGTTCGGGGTGATCTTCGCGTAGTGCTGGGTGGTGGTCGGCGTCCGGTGCCCGGAGCTGGCCGATCCAGCGCTGTGCGCAGCCGGGCCGCGGGAAACGCGCCAGTCCGCCACAAGCCGTGTCGACATCCCCGCTCTGGCGGGGCGGCTCAAGGGTGCGGTCAGGTCACGCGCCGGTCAGATCCCCTACAGTTGACCGTAGCTCAGTAGGTGGCATCAAGCGCTGGAGGCGCCGAACGTGGTGGCTGGGGAGCAGGCCGTCCCGGCGGATACCAGACGCGACGCGAGCCAGCGGCTGCCCCGCCTGATGGGATCGCGCAAGCGTGTGGCGCTCGCGGGACTGGCGGCCGTGGTCGCGGTTGCCATCGTGTACTGCTGCGCGCTTCGTGAGGCGAGCACCGTCACCACGGAGTCGGACGCGGCCTCGTTCGCCCTGCAGGGGTGGGCGATAACGCACGGCAACCCGCTGCTGCACGGCTGGCGGCTTGCGGATGTGTCGTTCTACACGATTGACCTACCGGTGTACGGAATCGGCGTGCTGGTCGTGGGCCTGCGGCCGGACGTGGTGCCGGCCTGCTCTGCTGCCGTTTTCACTATCCTGGCCGTACTTGCCTGCGGCACTGCCCGCGGCCGGTCCCGAGGCCTGGCCGGGGTCGCGGCGGTGCTGCTGACTGCCGCAGTCATGGCCGGGCCGGCGGTGCGCGACAGTGGCGTGCTCACCACGCCTGACCACACCGGGACGGCTTTGGTGCCGCTGGTCTTGGCGCTGGTCATCGACCGCGCTGGGCGCGGCTGGCGGGCAGCAGTGCTTGTCTGCGCGGTCTTGGCGTGGGGACTGGTCGGGGATTCCCTGGTGCTGCTCATAGGGGTGATACCCGTTGTCGTGATCTGCCTGGCGCGGGCCTGCCGAGACCGCGCGGCCCGGCCCGAGCTGGTCCTTGCCGGAGGAGCTGTCGCCTCCGTCGCCGTGTTCGCGGTGGTGAAGGCGGTGATCCGGCTCCTGGGCGGCTGGCAGCTGGACGGCACCGGGCACCAGCTCGTTCTGGACCGGGACCTGGCCCGCAACCTCGGCGGGACGCTCCAGGACGTGCTCAACCTGTTCAGCGCTAGTCCGCGTGGCCAGCCGGACTCCGGACCGGGGCTCATCCTGGTGGCCATCCACCTAGCCCTGGTCAGCCTGGTCGCCATCGCCTGCTGGATAGCGCTACGGCGGCTGTTCTGGAATGGCGACCTGGTCGCGGCCCTGCTCGCCTCGGGGATCGTCGCGAACCTGGCCGCCTACACTCTGCTGTACCTGACGGGGCCGTCGACGGGCCAGGATATCGCGCCGGTCTTCGGGATGGGGGCCGCGCTGGCCGGCCGGGTGCTCGGCGGTCCGCTAGCCCGATTCTGGCAAGACAGGCGCGCGTGGCCGCTGCTCGCCGCGTGGGCCGCGGTCATACTCGCCGTCGCCGTCCCGCCACTAGTGACCGCGAGGCCCGTGCCGCCTGCCAACGCCGCGCTGGCCACCTGGCTGACCGGTCACGGCCTGTACTCGGGCATCGCGCAGTACTGGCAGGCCAACAGCGTCACGCTCGACTCGCACGGCGCGATCACAATGCGCGACGTGTGGGACTACGGTCCCGCCGGCGGAATCCGGCCCTACCCGTGGGAGGAAAACACCAGCTTGCTGGACCCGCAGCATAACTACGCCAACTTCGTCATCGCCGCTGCCCACTCGGGGCTGACCCGTCCGGCCATCGAGCGGAGGTTCGGTCCCCCGGCCCGCGTCTACAAGGTGGGCAAGTTCACGGTCCTGGTGTACGACAGGAACCTCATGCCCGACATCGCTAGCTTGCCAGCCCCGGAGCCGGGCCCTATCAGCTTCTAGCTGAAGGTGTCTTGTGGCTGTTCGCAGCCTGACGCTGTCACCTATGCAATGGAAACCACATAGGAAGGACTCTTTAGAATTTATAGCCCTATGCCGCAGGTTCTCCATATTTTGCCCAAAGACGCTGGAAGTGACGTCGGAAGTCGTGCCGCTTTTCTCTTCCCAACTCGACATTATATTTGTTTCTCTTATCGCGTTCATCCATTGCATCGACCACTATTCCACGTTCGCAGGGCTCGCCCGGATCATACATTACTTGCTCCGTGCACCACGAGAATTCTTTGTCGGGAATCGCTGCGAACTTTACCTGATCCCTCCAGGCTTCACCCATTGCAGCTTGATAGTCGCGCTGCATCTCCTCAACGCGCTCAGTATTTTCCGGGGTCTGGCGATAAAGATATCGATAGGCGACTCCCCTTCGGGCCACATTCGAGAAGACGATGTCCCGAAACTCCAAATCTTGGTAATCCCAATAAAAATTTGGTGTGAGGACCCAGATAGTTCGAGATGTGCGTTCCACCTGTCGGGTACGCTCTTCACACCAAAGCCAGTTCTTCGCCTTCTGCTCGAAACGCAAATATGCACCAAACAAATTGGCGATCTGCAAGTGAAGCGTCCTGATTATTGTCTCTGCAGATGAAAAGAAGAAAACAGGGCAGGCATCGTTTATCATGACGCGTTGGACCAGATCCCAAACTTTTACATCGTCAACCCAGTGGCTATGACCGTCCTTAGAAATGGATCCGCTTCGCCATGCATCAAAGCCATCTTTCACGTGCTGGTCCACAAATACGAAGGTCGGGAGGTCCCGTCGCCTGGCGGCTTCGTACTCCAACTCGGTTATTGATTTCCTGTATTTCGGGTGCTTGCTCCCATACCGACGCCCAATAACCATTACATATATGTGCGAAGCAGAGACCGCCTCAACGGTGTCATCGTACACTGCGGCGCGTCCGTGTCTGTAGACAAAGGTCCCCAGCTCGCTCATTATGGGTAGGTACCCAAGATCTTCCAGATCGCGTTTTATGTCTATTCTAATCTGCTGAATTAGAGGCTCGAAAGTGGAACTGATGAAGATCTGAGGCGGCGCAACGTCTTCTGGTTGGTAAAGGGTATGAGTCTCAACCCGGTCCACGGGAACTTTTCGCATGAGCATCAGCACCTTCTCGCGAGACCCTAAGTATAGGACCCGTCCGCACTGAAGAACGTGGCGGCGCACACCTGCACGAACTGACGGGGCCCACCCCCTTGGTTATCCGCTACTCGACCGCCTTGGCGTCGATATGCACTGTTTTCACGCCTGGGCGGTGACGGCCTGGCGTGATATCGCGGCGCTGCGGGCGCAGCCGGACGTGGCTGGTCCGGTAGCTCGGACCGGTGGTCGCCCGGCTGATCGCGCAGCTGGTTTGCAGACGCACCGCGAGCGCTGAAGGCGATCCGCGCCCACGTCGGCGGCCCGCGCCTGGGCCTGGGCGCTGGCCGCCGACGCCGCGCCTGGCTCGATGGAGGGCTGGTCGCCGTGGACCTAATCGCGCGATCAGGGAGCGGGCTGTGACGACCGGCGTGGGCATGGCCGGCACCTCGATGCCTGCCGCGGCCGGCGACCAGTTCGATTCCGCAGTAACCGTGCACGGCCTGTGGTAACACGAAAGCGAGATAGGCCTTCACGGCATCCGATGACAGTGGTCTATTATTTCGGCTTGACGCCGGGTCTGCGATAGGCCATCAAGCCACGCTGGGTCCGGCTCTCAGATGCCGTTATAAGGAGGGGTATGGCAGTCGTCGCGGATGAGTTGCTAGTCTTCGCCGGCGCAGGGGTATCTCTATCTATGCCGGCCGGTTTACCCGTATTCAACTGGCTGCGGAACGAGATCCTGCACCAGCTCAAGCTTGACCGATATGTCCCGGACCTGACCGATAGCGATCCTCGGGTGAGCGCCAAGCGCAAGGCCTTGTGGCAAGTTGCCGCAGGTCTGGTGCCAGAGCCGTTCATGCTGGAGTTGTCCCGGGCTGACATTGATGTGCAGTCCTGGCTGAGCGAGGTGCTGTCAGCGGGTCGGCCGAACGCGGCGCATCGTGCGCTGGCTCAGTTGGCGGAAGCGGGAGCTCGGGTATGGACTGTCAACTTCGACAGGCTGATCGAGCAGGCATCGGGTAACACGCTGGATGTCCTGGCGTGGCCGGATGACCCGTCGCGTGGCGCGCAGCTGATGAAGCCGCACGGGTCAGCAGGCGGCCAGCTGATTGTGACCGCGGAGCAGGTGCTGGGCGGTCTCGATGGCAGGTGGCTAGACCACCTGGCTGCGGACATTCGCGGCCGGACTGTGGTGTTCGTGGGATACCGAGGCCGCGACCTTGACTTCCACCCCGTCTGGGACAAAGTCCTCAGCCCGGCCGCCGCGGTGGTGTGGTTCGACAAATGGTCTGATGGCCAGATGAACGAGGCTGCGTACAAGCGGCAGCTATTGCGCCAAGTCAACGCAAACGGCAGGCTGACGCTAGCCCCGCCTGCGCCGTTCCCGGCCGGAACGTTGCCGAGTGCGGAGCCCAATCCGTCGTGGGACTTCATCGCGTGGTGCCAAGACCAGCATCTGATTAATGTGGACCCTGATCTGATCCAGCAGCTATTCCAGGAACCACCCCCAGTGGAATATCCGGCGCTGCCAGGAAGCACTGTGTGGGCGAGGCCAGCCATCCGGGGGCTACTGGGCGACTATGCCGGTGCCCGCAATAGTTATCTGGTAGCGGCACTGCGTCCTGGCTACCAGCGAAAAGCGGTCTCCGCGCTAGCGACGTCGTTTGTCAATCATGGCGGTAACGCGATGTCCGTGCTGCTTGCACCGGCCGTGCTGCTGCCCGAATCTGGGCGGCTGGCCACAGTCAGGGAGATAGCGGAGCGCAAGCGGCTTACTGCCTGGTCCCGTACGGGACGACATGAGGCTGTGCTGCGTGCTACCGAAGCCCTGCCGCCAGGGACCCTGTCCACCTACCTGATTCTGCGCGCCGAGGCTCTGCGGATGACCGGCTCCCTGACTGAGGCTGCAGAGACAGCCCGCATCGCACGGGAGCGGGCACGAACCGAACGGCATCCGGTACGCACCGCTCATGCCGCTTTCCAGGAGTGCCTGGCGTTGCTGTGGGCAGAGCGCCTGAAGCAGGCACATGCCTGCCTGGATGAGTATCTCCGCCCCTATGCAGAACTAGCCGCTACCCGCTGGGTTGCCTGGGCTGATTTCATCGCCGGCGGCCTTGCGGTGCACGACGGCGACGCCGACACAGCGCTCGAAAACTACCAAGCCGCCGAGACGAGGTTCCTAGCCGAGGTCCTTCTCGACGGAGTAGTCAGCGTGAAGACCGCCCGGCTAGCCGCCTACCGGCTCCTTGGTGATTCCGCTGCCTACAGCAAGGAGCTGACGCAGGTGATCGAATTCAGCCGCAGCGGCAACCATGGCCAGCGGTACTACACGCGCCGCAATGCCTTCACCGCCGAATCGATCGATAACGACCACGCCGAGTTCATCCGCTGCAGCCGTCACGACCTCACTGCCGCATGGAACCTGTACGAACGCACGGCTGCCTCCCGATACCCGTTGCAGGCATGTCTCGGCCACCTCGGCCTCGCTCTCATACAGGCCGAACGCGGGCACGTCCCCAGCCACGCCACAACGGCGGCCCGCATCGCCGGCGAAATCGGCTGCCAGCTCACCACCGCTCGGTCCCGCGAGCTCCTTGACCAGCCTCGCCACCCCGGCACGTGGCGGCAAATCTTCTTTTGCTAGCCGGGCAGATGGCTGGAGTGTGAGGTGGCCAAGGGCGTACAACGCAAACCGCCTGTTCCATGGAGGCTAGTAAGCGGAGACGGTGACCGCGAGTGTGGTGCTTCGCGAGCAGGCAGGCAAACCCATATGCTAATCATTGTCAAAGTTGTGATCAGCCATCGATACGCAAAGCACCCCTACTTCTGGTTCTGCACTTGCGGAATGGATTATTAAATGAAACGAAAAGCTTGGCACCGAATTGGGCACGACCTAAAGAACCGCAGATATGTCGACGCATACAGCATCGCGTTCGTCACCTTCGCGCTGGCCGTACTATCGCTCGTGCCAGATTTCGTCCCCGACCCACTGCGGTGGGCTGCTCTCCTAGCCGGAGTTGGCACTCTTGTGGTACGAATTACTGTCCCGGAGTCCCGAACTGGGGTTATCGACGAGCTACTTGATGACAGATTTGCATTCGACAAGATCCCATTTTCTGAGCGCATCAGAGACGCCGCCGAGATCTGGATCTTCGCGCCAACGGCAGTCAATATCCTGTCGGCTCATAACTGCGACCTTCTCCGTGGTAGAATTTTGAACAAGCCTGACGGCGTTCTCCGAGTTGTCGTGCTAGACCCGGCCAACTTGTCGGCAGTTCAACTTGCCGTCCGCCAGCTCGATGATTCCCTGGATTATCCTATACAGGATTTCCGCGATTCCCTTCGAGTCACTGATCACCAATTGAGGGTCATGTCTTCATGGCAAGTCAGAGGAAGTTTCAGTTATCGGTTCCTTGACTACAATCCAGGATTCAGTCTTGTCGCTATCGATCCCAACACTCGCAATGGCCAAATAATAATTGAATTTCACGGCTTCCACAACGAGGCAACGTCATCGCGCATGCACATTGAAATCTTGCGGCAGCAGTCAGAACGCTGGTATAAGTACTGGACAGATCAATTTAGCGGAATCTGGGAAGCTGCTGCCGCCCCGGACGATAGCGGATCCGGTATGGACACCCCAACCTGATGAGGCACTACGTCTGGGCGGGCATGCTGAGCGCGGCGGTAGCCGTGCAGGTCACTCTGAATCCCGAGTGGTATCGGCGGGCTGTCTTTACGAACTTCCCGATTGACCAGCCGGTCTGTGCCTCGATCCACTTGCTGACAGCAAGCGCGGCGAACACGATGTTCAGGTGGGCCTCGATGGAATCGCGCTGCGGTGGTAGATGGGCCGGGCGTCGCGGGTGCTTAGCAGGCTCAACGACGGCCACAGTTCTCCTGCGACCGTGGGCAAGGCCGTCACGATCTACCCCGATCAGCGCAGGGTGGCAGACCTCGGGCGCGGCCTGGCCCGGGCTCTTTGCGGATGCCAGGGGCCGCGGGTGCTCAGCGACCGGCGCGTGTCGGAGTCCGCCCCGGTCTACTACCAGTACGGTCCGTTTGCCGGCACCTGGGGATCTGATGAACGAGGACGCCTGACGAGCGTGCTCCGCGGGCCGGCGGGCGAGCTGTTCGAAGCGGCGGCGACGCTCGTTTACCGCCAGCCGGAGTGGGCGGCCGATCCGTTTCAGCCAGCCGAAGCCGGTCCGGCCGCGGAACTGCTCGGCGGGCTGTACCGCGTCACGTCCGGGCTCCGCGAGTCGGCCACCGGAAATGTGTACCGTGCCGTCGACCAGCGTGACGGGATCATGGTGGTGGTCAAGCAAGCACGTGCGCTGGTAGCCGAGAGCTCCTGCACCACGCCACCGGTGATCCGGCGTGGCTTGGCGCGGCGCGGTGCTGCGCCGAGATGATCCAGGCGCACGACAAGCCGCGTCCGCACAGGACCGCCGATCCGAAGGCTACCGGGCTGGCGCACGGGCTCGCGGGAAGCATCGAGTTCATGCTGACCTATGCCGCCCAGACCGGTGACGCGCTCGCGTTCGCGGCGGCGGCGGCGCGGCGCACCCGCCAATTCGCCGAGCAGGGGACAGACAGGAGTAACGCCTCGTGGGCAGCCGGGCTCACTGGCCTGCTGGCTTTCTTCCGGCGCCTAGCCGCAGGCACGCCATGACCCTGTGGAACGGCGGGCCGCTGGGCCGGGCAAGCTGCAGGCTGTCGCGCCCGGCGGAGCGTACAGGGTGAGGATCATACGGCTAGCATTATCCTTGAGCTTTTCGGCGTCGCCGGTACCGCGAGATAGACGGGCACCGATCCTGCGGGAGGTCATAGGGCGCCGTCACGCCGGCCGGCGAGCTCACCTCCAGGTGCCGTTCGGCATGAGCTGGTTAGTCACCACCCGAGATGAGCAACCGCTCAGGGCCAGGCTTCAGCCGGCGAGGTCGCTTGGCATGTCGAGTTGTCCGCGCAGCCAGGCGGTGTCGACGCCGGCCACACCGTCCACCGCGGCAGGCCGGCCGTCGCCTCCGCCGCGAACTCGACGTACCGCTCGGTGCCGGAGACGATATCGGTGCACCAAAGCCCCGGCGCCGGAACCGGCTCGCCTATCCGCCAGCTTGCCGAACGCCACCCCGTCCTCCGGCGACCAGTCGAGGTCGTCGGTCACCGACAGCTCCTCCATCACCCGCGCCCGGACCGCCTCACCGAGCTCGGTGCCGTCCAGGAAGGCACCGACAGCATCCCGCAGCGCGACGAGGCCAGTGCGGTCGGCGAACCGGCGTACCGCGGCGCGTTCCCGCCCGGCGGATTCATCCGCGTTCGCTAGGGCGAAGGCCCGCTCAATAGCCGTGCCATACAACTCGACGGCGAAAGTCATTGTCCGGGACCTCGTTCAGCTCCGATTCGAGCAACTCTACGGCGTCAGCGGCATGCCCGCTGGCGCTGATGAAATCGATGATCTCCAGCCTGACGTCCGGATCAGCGGCCAGCAACTCGTTCACCGGCAACTTTCATCGGCGTTAGCGGCTGAGGAGATGATTTGACCGTTGACTCCATCGTGGCATGGTGCTACCGTCCAGAAAAAGGACGTCGTAAATGCGCTGGTTCGATATCGGTATGCTGCCGGACACGCTAAAGGCCTGAGGGTCCACAGACGCGGCCCGCTTTCGGCTTCTCGAAGGCCTTAACGACGTGTGCCATTAACGGGCCATGCGTTTACCCTGCTGGCACGTCCAGGAAGGGACGCTGGAAAGGTAACTAGAGCGGGGCGGCGAGGTTATGGCGACGTAAGGCAGACCACACGGATACGGTGCCCTGCGCAAAGGCTTTTAATAACGTAGCCGGTAAGATCCGGACCGCCGTGTACCCATTATGGGCAGCGGAACCATTTGATCGGGCTGTGACAAATAAGTCATGCCTGAACGGGAAACGCACATGGCATAGCCCGGAACGGGCTTTAGGTTATCCCGCGACGGAGAATGCTGGGCCCGGCAGGCTATCGACGACGCTCGGGGGGCGCTGACATGAACGATACGTCTTATCTGGTGATCCGGCTGGTTCCCGATTCGCCGGTCGACGGCGCGACATTCAGCACCTACCTGAATGATCTCAAGATCACGGTGGTTAACGCTCACACCGGACAGCCGATCAGCGCCGAGGCCGACGTTTCTCCGCTCGCCCTGACCGAGTGGCCGGCCGGCTCGGGGGGCTACCTGACCACCGCGACCCAGACCACTTCGGCGCCCACCAACTACGTCGCGCCGTCCAAAGATAATTCCTACAACTACGGCCGCGCCCTTCAGTTCGCCACGACTGACGGGATCTCGGTCGGCGCGCTCGTTTACAGCGCGGACCAGACCACCATTCCGCCCCGCGCCAGCCTGGCCGTTACCAGCATCACGCCGACCACGGTCACGCTGAACGGCACCCTGTCCGACAACGTGCCCGTCGGCACCGTGGTGTCGTTCGTCGGCCACCTCAACGGCGTCACCACCGTGACCACGCAGCAGCCGCCGGTGGCGGAGTTCACCTGCGCCCCGTCGTCGGGCACGCCGGCCGACGGTCCCGCCACGCTGGATTTCCCGTCAGGCGATACGAATGGCATTCCCTCAGGCGCGCGGCTGAACCCGGTCCCGGGCCTGGTCGCGGACGGGACGACGGTGATCGGCGCGACCGGGACAACGCTTGCGCTGTCCGCGGCGCTGGAGTCCGCGCTGCCCGCCCACCCGAGCATCACGCTCACCTTCGAGCTGAGCTCGGGGATCGTCCAGCACACTCAGCAGATCCAGCTGCCGTGGGACTTCTTCGACTTGCCGCTGAGCATCATTCCCGCCTCGGCAGCGACCGCGATCATCACGCTTACGGAGACGCCGCCCGACTATCTCGACATCATGGTCGCCGCCACCCGTGGCCAGGAGGGCATCCCGGACAGCACCGTCTACTACAACGTCCAGGTGCAACCGGGTCCGGCTCCGCAGTCGCCTGCCGATTACCAGGCGGTCCCCGCCACCGATACCAGCCTGTACTTCTACCTCCCCCCGCCGCCGACGTCCGCTACGATCGCGCTCGGCATGCCGGCCGACGGAACGCCGCCGGACCTTCAAGACGTCATGCTGCCCGCGATAACAACCGCGCTGGCGAACGAGACGCTGCCGGGCGTGACCCCGGCCACACTGATCAACTCCGCCACCTTGTGCAGGCGGATCGCCTACGACATCGTGTGGAGCTACCAGCACGACCTGCCGCCGCTCCCCGACCCGCTGGAGACGCTCTACACCAATCCCCCGAACGCGGGCGGCGGCGGCACCGCGAGTGGAGACGGTTCGGGCAGCGGAACCACCAACAACTTCGAGCTGGACAGGCAGAAGTTCGAGGGTGCGCTGAACAGCTTCTACTCGCAGAACAACGCCGCCGCCGAGCGGCTCACCAAGTTTGTCGCGGCCGCGTCGGGCGCGCTGGCGTGCGAGCAGCTCAGCCGCTCCGCGACCAGCGCGCTGCTTGAGTTCCCCGTCGACCCGGCGGGGCCAGCTGTCACCTTCACCACGGCCGTGGACAGCGAGGTGCTGCTGACCGGGCTCGGCGACGGCGGGCCGGCCGGCCTCGACTTTGGCGTCCCCGCCGCCTTCTTCTACGCCCTGGGCGCGAGTCTGGACAAGACGACGACCGCCGCCCAGCGCTTCCAGCTGGCCACCGACGACAGCATCGACCGGCTGCTCGCCCAGTTCGCGGCCGCGCTCGACGCGGGCCTGATCGACGCCACGGGCCCGCAGCCGTTCTCTGGCGGCAGTACCGGGATCACGATGTTCCAAGCGGCGCGGCGGCTGTCCGCACTCGGCGTGTCGCCGGCCTCCAGCAGCCCGTCGGTCCCCGTCGCCGCGGGCACCCCGCTGGCGTCGCTCGTCAAGGCCTGGCTCGACGCCGTCGACCCGGACATCTCGGTGAGCCCGCCGCCTAGCTACCAGTACGAGGACTTCACCGTCTGGGCAGAGCAGCTTGCGATCAACCAGGCGGCCGGCTGCCTGCAACTCGATCTGGACGCGCTGACCCAGGGATACATCATCCCGTCGTTCACCGCCTCTCCCAGCGCAACCGCCGACGACCCAGGCGCCACGCTGAGCTTCCCGGCCGGATCCGGTATCGGCCCCGGCATGCCGGTCTCCGGGCCAGGCATTCAGGCGGGCACCACCGTGCAGTCCGCGACCGCCAACGCCGGCGGGACGACCGTGACGGTCACGTTCAGCATGCCGACCACGGCCCCCGTCACGACCAGTACCGTGCTGACGTTCAACGCCGCCGACCCGGCGGTCACGCTGGCCGACGAGGTCACGGCCTGGCTGCCCAGCACGGTTCCAGGGCCGGCCCAGCCGCCGACCGTGGAGACGCTGCGGCAGGTCACGGCCGCCCAGTGGACGGACTTCTTCACGACGACCGGCGGTCCGCAGTGGCTACCGCCGTTCACCGCGCCGGCGCCTGGCACCGCTGCGACGGGCACGCCGCAAGCCGGGTACCTGGCCGCCCGCATCCGCGCCTTCGTCCGGGCCGTACAGCGGTTCTTCACCGTGTCGACCGCTACCACCGTTCCCTCGCCCCCGGCCGCGAATGCGATCCCCTGCCTCGCCCCGCCGCAGTTCGACCCCATCGGCGCCGCCACCTCCGAGCTCTCGTTTGACTTCGGCGGCGCCCTGCCGGCCGCGGCCGTCCTCGCCAGCACCGCGCAGGATCTCCTGCCCGGCGACCCGCCCGCGCAGGCCTGGCTGGTCTCGGCGCTGACGACGATCAGCGAGCTGTGGCTGGTCGCCGGCGGTGGCCCGGCCACGGAGAACCCGCCGCCGTCACCGGTCCGGCCGAGCATGCTGTTCGCCGTGATGGAGGCCCTCTACGCGCGCGGCTTCACCCGGGCGGGGGACATCACCGCGCTGTCCCAGGCCGACTTCACCCAGGCCCTGACCGGCACCGTCGCCTACGAATCGGCCGGCGACCTGTACAACAACGCGCAGCA
>JBEKKH010000094.1:0-17937 GCA_050010815.1 Streptosporangiaceae bacterium
AGATGCCCGCCAGCGAGCAACGCGAGCATTTCGGGCTGGACCGAAGCGGAGGAGGCGGAGCCAATCGGGTCGCAACCCCCCGGGCCTCGCTGACGATCTCCATGGTGCGGGCCACAAGGCCGGGCGTCACCTCGACCGGTATCCGCTGTCGGGTTTCAGCGTAGAAGATCTCTCCGCGTTCGACCGTGTAACCGTGCTCTCGGAGGAGCAGGACCTGGGCGCAGACCTGTACGGCGTCCGCTTCCCACGGGGTACCGTCCCGCGTGGGCCGTCCCTTCTTGGTGTCGATCGGCACGACACCGCCGTCCACGCCCTCGAGCAAGTCCAGCTTCGCCGTGATGCCGAGCTGCTCGCTCGCGAGCTCGACAGACCGAGCTGCCTTCACCTCTCCCTCGGCGGGCAGCGGGGCGGCACCACCCCCGGCGTCGACCCGGCCGTGTAGGCGGTCGCCTTCAGCCGTGTCGCCGCTGGACGCCCACAGCGAGTCGACCCACTCGAGGAAGAAGAGCCTAGGGCAGAACGCGTACTCGTTCAGCATTCTCGCTGGTATCAGCTCTGGTACCGCAGTGAACGTCATATCCCCTCCTGGGTTGTCATCTGTATCGGCAAGATCCTTGCTCGCGCAGGCAAGCTGCACTCCGTAGCCTCCCGGCCCCGACGTTCCGTCAGGTCTACCGGCTCAGCCAGGTTGATGACTCTACCATTTTCCAAGAAGATCCAGTAATTTCCAGTAGTTTTCGGAAGCGACGTCGAGCTACCGTGGCTCCAGTTCAGCTATTTCATGCGTGACAGTTTCCGCATAAATTAACCGGCAGATCTGATATTTTAGGTTCGACAAGTTTGACATTTTGGTCGCACCCTGGGCCATCTGGAGCGTCTACGATGAACCATCCCCGTGTTATCGCCAGACATCTTCAGCCGGTAATCGCGCAGCGCCTGGCCGAGGAGCCCGTCGTCATCCTCACCGGAGCCAGGACGGTGGGTAAGAGCACGCTGCTAACCGCGTGCTCGCGTGAGCATGGAGTGCCGGTTACCGACCTCGATGACATCGCTACCCGGCGGGCAGTAGCGGCGGACCCCACCTTGTTCACTTCCGGCCGAGCAGAGCCGGTTTGCCTGGACGAGTTCCAGCACGTCCCAGTACTCCTGGACGCCATCAAAGCCGAACTCAACCGGGATCTCAGGCCAGGCCGCTTCCTGCTGACCGGCTCCACAAGGTACAACACCATGCCGAAAGCCAGCCAGTCCCTCACGGGCCGGGCACACATCATGACCATGTGGCCGCTTTCCCAGGGTGAACTGCGAGGCAGAAAGGAGACGTTCCTCGATGACCTCGTGACCGATCCCGGCAGCCTAACGACGCCCGAGCCGTCGCGCACGGACCGCGCCAGCTATGAGCAAATGGTGCTCGCCGGCGGCTTTCCCCTCGCGATAGCCAGGTCAGCGCAGGCCACACGCGACCAGTGGTTCCGTGATTTTGTCGACATGGTCATCGAACGAGATGTGCTGGAGATCCGCAGGGTCCGCCAGCGCCGAGTGCTCCCACTAATCTTGCGGCACCTAGCCGCACAGACCGCGGGCGTGCTCAACGTCAGCAGCATCGCAGCGACAGTCCAGCTCGACGGTCGGCTTGTCGGCGACTTCGTTTCCTTGCTGGAATCTGTCTTCCTGGTACACCAACTCGAGGCGTTCGGCCGCACGCTGGGCAGCCGAGTGGGCCGCATGCCGAAGGTTCACCTAGTCGACAGCGGGCTGGCGGCATACCTGCTCGGAATCAACGACTCCAGGCTTGCCGCCCGTGACCCGAGCACGCTTACCGAGTTCGGCCACGTGGTCGAGACGTTCGCCATAAATGAGCTGATCAAGCAGGCGGGCTGGTCTTCGGCCCAGGTAAGATTCGCCCATTTCAGGACACGGGATGGCTATGAAGTTGACCTCGTCGCAGAGACCGCTGAGGGGAAGATAGCCGGGCTCGAGATCAAGGCCTCGGCGACGATCACCGATTCCGACTTCCGCGGGATGCGCCTGTTGCGTGGCAAGCTCGGTACGGACTTCCTCGGGGGCGTCCTACTGAACCTCGGCCAGCGCTCCTACACCTACGAGGATCGTTTGCACGTCATCCCGCTGGACAGGCTATGGACGTGACGGCATCCGGCTGGGACGAGATCCCGGTCGGCCCCGGCCCGCGGAGCTTCGGCGCGACCTGCCTGGCCGTCTGGGACAGCAACTCAACTGGCGGAAACCCACGCGCATTGCACCCGTCCTCAGCGCGGCCTCTCGCCCGGACATTGCCCGCAGGCCCAGGATCGAGCAGCGCGCCCAGGTTGAGCTCCTCGGCCGGACTCTGCCCAGCGGCCCAGTGCACCGCCAGCGCATCAGTTGCGGCCAGCATGAGCGACGAAGCGGGATGCTCGGTTCGCTCGGTGAAAAAAGTCAGCCACCGGCCGAGGACCGGAACGGATTCGGCGACGGCGTACTCGCCCTCGGTCCGGCGGAAACGGGTGGAGCGGCCGAGCAGGCGGGTGAAGGCTATCCCGGCGGGGTTGGGCACCAGGAGCTGCGGGGCGTCGGTGTCCCGGGTGCCCGGCATGCGACCGCCGGCCGGCTCTTCGGCGGCAAAGTAGCTGGTGATGTACGCAAGTACGGTATCGGCGAGCTCGGGCTGATGTGCAGGTGACGGACGGTGCGGGTTGGCTGCGCTGTCTTGGTGTCGGCCGCCATGGCGCGGGCCAGCGAGGTTAATGTGCTCACACCGCCGCCTGAAGGATGTCGGCGCGCAGCCGCGAGGCGACCCTCAGCATGACGGCCGCCTCGGCGAGGTCGCTGCCCGGTGCCGGGATGTCGTCCGCCCGGGCCAGGCGCAGGACGGTCTGGATGTGCTCGACGCCGCCGAGTTCCTCGCGCGCGTCCCGGCCGAGTGCCGCGGTGCAGCCCCTGGCTTCGTCCCGGCAGAAATAGCACATCTCGCAGGTGGTCAGGCATTCCGGCGCGTACCTGGCCTCTACCAACCGGATCGCGTCGGCGACGTCGGCCGGATCGCGCTGCGGGACGCCGTGGCCATCGGGTTCCAGGTCGAACGTCAGGCCGGGCGGCAGCAGGTGCAGAAGGTCGTCGATGCGCGCGATGCGGGCCAGCTGGCGGCGCAGGACGGTGAGCTTCCTGCGCACGTCGAGTGAGGTCGCGACGGGCCGGTTGGAAAGTTCTCCGGGCAGACGAGTATCGCCTCGTCGCTCACAGCCTCCGGCGAAATGTCCTGCTCCGCCAGCGCGGCACGGAGGGCGAGGATGTAGACGGCCGACTGGATCGCGGCGGCCGCCACCTTGGCGCCGTCGGCCTGACCATCGACGACGGCGAACGACTTGATCTCCAGCACGTGGAACTTACCGTGCAGCTGGAACGCGATCAGGTCCGGTTCGAGGAAGGCATGACGCCCGCCGGCCTCCAGGCGCAGCAGCGGATGGTCAAACATCGTCCCCTCGGCCGAGTTCGCGCTGGCGGCCCTGGCTAGCAGGCGCCTGGTCCGCGCGTGTCGCATGTCCGGGCTCGCCCTGCCCCCGACCTCGCCGAGATCGTCGTAGTGAGCGGCGAGTCGCTGCTTGTCCACGCCGGCCGCGTCTAGGATCGCACGCCGCGCGCAGCCGGGATTGCTGGCCAGCGCGGCGATCGTGCGGGCGTTGTGGCTGCGCGGCAGCGCCTGGCCGCGGACGCGGGCCAGCCGGGCCTCGGTGCCCGTCAACTGCCTCTCCTTTGATCTGCCAGTCCTATGCGGGTGCCGAAAAGCTGCTGCGCGTCATCGAGCTGCTCGCGCGCTCGCGCGGCCGCGGTGCGCCGGGTGGCGCGGTCAGCCGCCTGGTGAACCTCGAGCTCGGCTAGCACCGCCTGCTTGACCCGGTGTGGGTCCATCCTCGTCGCGCTTTCTGCCGCGGCCGGGACGCTGGCGGCGAACCGCCACAAGAGCCGCCGGGCTGCGGGCACCGGAGCTGGCAGCCGCTCGACTGCTTCGGCCACCCGGATGGCACCTGTCAGGAAGTCGACGCGCGGAGAAAGCGATCCGATGACACGCCGCTCCATCGGCCAGGTAGATATGGCGAGCAAGCCACGTACGGGCGCTAGCAGGTCGGCGGTCAGAGCGGCGCAGATGTAGTACGGCCGGGCGAACGGGGCGGTCCTGAAGGAGCGCTCTTCGTCCCTGCGCATGCTGGTCAGGCGCCCCGACGGGAACATACTCGCGAAGAACGCCTCGTGCACCGTGGCGATCAGCCTCGGCGCGGCCGGAACCGTGAGCAAGCTCAGCGCCTGGTGCACCTGCTCGCGGAGTGGGAGCAGAGTCTCTGGCGCGCGGGATGCGCCTGCGGGAAACGCCCCGGCCATCGGCTCAGGATTCTGCGCGACGTTCTTCTCCGCGTCGGCAAGTGCGTTCTCCCAGTCGTGTTCGGCTTGCCGAAGCTCGTGGCGCAGAGCCCTGGCATGGTCTTGGTCGCCGCCTAGAACCGCCTCGCGCACGGCGGTCCGCAGCCGGCCGATTCGCCGTTCCAGAGACTCAACTGACTCGCTCACAGCCGGGACGATAGCATGTTCCAGCTCGTTCCAGCAACTTCCAGTTTTTACATGTAAGGATGACGTCAGGCGCTTCGGGGTAAAAGGCACGAGGAGAGCGTCAGACATGGGTCGACAGTATAGATTCCCTAAGCTGCTTAAGGCGAATCTGAGCTGTAGCACCCGTTGCACCCGCAGCACGCAAGCCAAAGGGCCTGCCCGACTTATGGTCGGGGCAGGCCCTTTTTTGCTGTCTGGGCTAAGCTCTGCTTTATCTGCTTAACCAGCCTGCGAAATGCGTCGGGGGTAAACCGGAGGATAGCACCTTGGCGGTCGGTTGTATCGCGCACCATCACGCGGCTATCGTCGTCACTGACTTCGATGCAGTTACCTTGATCTCCCGAGTAGCTTGATTTCCGCCAGTTACTTTTCATGGATATCAACCCTTTATGAGTCGTACGGACTTGTCGTCGGTAAGAGCGTTTGAACGCAGGTGATCGAATTTTAGCGAAAACTGCGCTACGTCGTCACGGGTACGGACATAGTGAGCGTTGATCAGATCTTCGAGATAGACAACCGATGAACTGTTTGAGGTTAGGATCGTGAATGCCCGACCGTAAGCGCATGTGACGCCTTCGCTGTTGGGTATGAGCTGGATCGTGACGTTGGGGCGCTTGGCCATATCGGCTAGACGATCGCGCTGTACTCGCATAATCTCGGGGCTGCCCACGATACGGAGTAGCGCCGCCTCATCAAGAATGGCCCAAAGGCGGGGGGTGTTGTCCTGATCGGCCGGCAGGTCATCGTCTCTGTCAAGTATCTGCTGTCGTGTCATTCTTACGGCAACGGCACGCTCGATTTCATCGTCTGACATCTTCGGCCGTCCGGCGCTGATGACCGCGCGAGCGTAATCTTCCGTTTGCAGCAATCCCGGTATCTGGTAAGAGTCGTATTCTCTGATCTCAGTAGCTCTGCGTTCAACATCCATTCTGTCGCGAAACCACGGGCGCACCGATAGGTGCTCCACTAGTCTCTGTAGCCGCGCGAGGTCACCGTTATGGGTTTTGGCCGCCTCGTCGTAATCGTCTGTCCCGAATACGTTGTCCGCTCGCTCGGCAAAGTCAGCAGACGGTACCAGTCTCCCCGTTTCGTACGCCGAGACAGTCGAAAGCGCGTAATTGGTCCGCTCGGCAACCTCACCTTGCGTCATGCCGGAGCGTTCGCGCAAGCGTTTTAGCTCGGCTCTGAAGTACGCCAACGGACTTGAATACGGGCCGCTGTCCATGTCCCTACCTCGGATTCTATACGTGGTCGCTAGATTCTACTCCGCTGGGATGTGACGATCCGAAGGCTTTTCCGGCGCTGTGTCGTACTGCCATCGTGACTATCACAGACATCACCCGTTGCCGAAGGATCATCACCGATGCCAGCCGAACCCGTGACACCCGCAGAGCCGGAACACCCTACGCACGCTCTGACCACAACAGAACTTTCCCGCTACCGCAGAGAGTTGGAGCATGCCATCAAAGGCATCTCACCCGACGCTCCGGTCCAGACTGAGCTACGCAGCAAGCTTGACGAGGTGCTAGCCGAGCAAGACGAGCGAGCGAGGCTGGCGGCGCATGGCTGACCGCGATGCCGGCGACGTGGCCGCACCTCGCCCGCTGGCCGATATGGATGAGTGGGAGCTAACCGCGTACCGCCAGGGCCTAGAAGCCGCGCTAGCGGAAGCGGAGCTGCCTAGGTACATGCTTGCCACGCCAGGAGCTGCAAAAGCAGCTAGCCGAGCAAGCCGCGCGGGCGAGGCTGGCCGATGCGAACTCATGATGTCTCGGAGCTATCCGCCCGTGAGCTGTCAGACGCTCGCCGTGAGCTAACTGTTTCAGCTTCGCTATCGCGGCCAGATTCCCCTATCCAGCTACCGATCAGCGCGCAACTGCTGGCGGTAGATGCCGAGCTAGTCACTCGTGGCGTGCGGGTATGCAGTTGCGGCATGGCCACAGATGACGCTGAGATGCTCGAAGGTCACCTTTTCGAGCAGCCAGGGCATGAGGAACGTGATCTCGGCCGGTATTTCGCTGGCCGCTAACCCCCCGGAAGAAGGACTAGAACCGATGGTGACCATCGGCATCGGCAGGGACGACCCGCGCCGCTGGGTTAAGGCTGCCTACCTGCTGACAGACACCATCGAGAGCGGCGAGACAGGTCCGCATGACCCGCTTCCCGCCAGATCAGAGGTAGCCGCCAGGCTGGACATCAGCGAAGGGCCGGTTTCGCGCGCCTACCGGGAGCTAATAGACATGGGCATCATCTACTGGGTTGACGGACACGGGTACTTCCCCAACGTCAACCGCTAGACCTCTGCTGTGCCGACGCTAGGACTCTGGACGGGACTAGCCAGCAGGCACAGCAGGGAAGGGCAACCCCCCGGGTAGGGCCGCAGAGCGCCGCCAAACGCGAAGTGCCTTACCGGGGGGTTGCCGCAACGCTGGCAGCTTGCGATCGTTGATCGTAGCTAGAGCCCCGCTGCGCCGACGCTAGGGCTGGCCGGCTTGGCCAGTAGGCGTAGCGAGATGAAAGACAGGCCCCCCGGAATGCTCCCGTGTCCGGGGGTCACGCTGTACGCAAGCGTAGACATCGGGTCATTGTCGACGTAGACCACCTTGGCCGTCGGCGCGATCCGCTGGGCGATCTGGTGCACGTTCTCGGCGGTGGGTAGCCCCGATCCGATGTCCAGCAGCTGCTTGATCCCGGCCTCGCCCACCAGGTAGCGGACCACGCGGCCGAGCAGGTCCCGCTGGGCACGCACCCCCACCTGAACCGCGGGCATCGAGGCGATGATCCGGTCCGCCACCGCCCGGTCGGCGGCGAAATGGTCCTTGCCGCCGAGGAGATAGTCGTACACCCGGGCGATGTGAGGCTGAGTCGCATTGACCGCGGCAAGATGACGGCGGTCGGGCACGCGCCAATCGTAGCCGAGGTCACGCCGGCCGGTTTCGTACGGTTGGATGACCTGATGGACGCGGATGTGATCGTGGTAGGTGCCGGCCTGGCGGGTCTGGCGGCCACGGCGGAGCTGGCCCGGGTCGGCCGGCGGGTGCTGCTGCTTGACCAGGAGCCCGAGACCAACCTGGGCGGCCAGGCGTTCTGGTCGTTCGGCGGATTGTTCCTGGTCGGCTCACCCGAGCAGCGCCGGATGGGGATCAAGGACTCCCGCGAGCTGGCGTGGCAGGACTGGACGGGCAGCGCCTTTTTCGACCGTGGCATCGACGATCCGGCTGGTGAGGATTACTGGGCGTACCGGTGGGCGCAGGCCTACGTCGACTTTGCCGCCGGAGAGAAACGATCCTGGCTGCACGCGATGGGCATGCGATGGTTCCCGCTGGTGGGCTGGGCCGAGCGCGGTGGCTACCTCGCCGACGGGCACGGCAACTCGGTGCCACGGTTCCACGTCACCTGGGGCACCGGCCCCGGGGTGGTGGCGCCGTTCGAGCGGCGGGTCAGGGACGCGGCGGCTTCCGGCCTGGTCGACTTCAAGTTCCGGCATCGCGTCGACGAGCTCACCGTTACCGGCGGGACCGTCGACGGGGTGCGCGGTGCCGTCCTTGAGGCCAGTGAGGCCGCCCGCGGCACCCGTAGTTCCCGCACCGAGACTGGCGAGTTCGACCTGCACGCGGCGGCGGTGGTCATCACCTCCGGCGGGCTCGGCGGCAACCTCGGTCTGGTCCGCGAGAACTGGCCGGACCGGCTTGGTCCGGCCCCGGAACGGATGATCTCCGGGGTGCCCGAGCACGTCGACGGGCGCATGCTGGCCATCGCCGAGCGGGCGGGCGGCCGGCTGGTCAACCACGACCGGATGTGGCATTACACCGAGGGCATCCAGAACTGGGACCCGATCTGGGCCGGGCACGGCATCAGGATCTTGCCCGGGCCCTCGTCGCTGTGGCTGGACGCGCGCGGTCGGCGCTTCCCCGCGCCGAACTTTCCCGGCTTCGACTCGCTAGGCACGCTGGCCGCCATCACGGCGACCGGCTTCGACTACTCGTGGTTCGTGCTTACTCAGAAGATCATCGAGAAGGAGTTCGCGCTGTCAGGCTCCGAACAGAACCCGGACCTGACCGGCAAGGACATCAAGCTCACCCTGTCCCGGATGCGCCCGGGCGCACCCGCACCCGTGGAGGCGTTCAAGCGGAACGGGCCCGATTTCGTGGTGGCCGGGACCCTGCCCGAGCTGGTCAAGGGCATGAACGAGCTGACCGCCGAACCGCTCATCGACCTCGCCGACCTGGAGCGGCAGATCGTCGCGCGTGACCGGGAGATGGACAACCCGTTCACCAAGGACCTGCAGGTGATGGCGATCCGCAACGCCCGCCGCTACCGCGGCGACCGGCTGGTCCGGACCGCCGCGCCGCACAAGATCCTGGACCCCAGGGCCGGCCCGCTGATCGCCGTCCGGCTCAACATCTTGACCCGCAAGACGCTGGGCGGTCTGCAGACCGACCTGTCCGGCCGGGTCCTGGCGCCCGGCGTCCCGGCGGGCCAGAGCCCCCGCCCGGTTCCCGGTCTTTACGCGGCGGGTGAGGTGGCCGGGTTCGGCGGCGGCGGGATGCACGGCTACCGTTCGCTGGAAGGCTCCTTCCTCGGCGGCTGCCTGTTCAGCGGCCGCCAGGCGGGCCGGGCCGCCGCCGGGGAAACCGGAGCCTGACCGCCCATCGCCTGGACCGCACGTGCGCGCGGCCTGCCTGACGAAATCCGTCAGGCAGGCCGCGCCGGGCCCTCCGGTTCAGCGCGTTCAGGGCTGCTGGTATCCCCCGTAGTTCTCACCCTCGGACGGTGCCTGCGGGTAGGCGCCGTAGTTCCCCCCGCCTGGCGGGGGTGCCTGCGGGTAAGCGCCGTAGTTCCCGTCACCCTGCTGCTGCGGCGGCTCGTGGAAGCCGCCACCGTAGGTGCCGGCGCCGGGGGGCGGCTGCTGGAAGCCGCCGTAGTTCCCGCCTGGCACGGGAGGCGTCGGGGCACTGCCGGCGAGCCGGTAGTAGACCAGCGTCACGACGAGGGCGAGGAACGGGGAGATCAGCGTGCCCGAGATGACCGAGCTCAAGCCGCTGCTCAGCACGTGCGGCAGGGCCGAGAAGATCAGGCCGAGCACGAAGTCCACGACGAGCAGGATCACGAACACGATCACCAGCGTGCCGAACACGTGCCAGCCGCGACCGCGGACGAGCGCACGGCTGCGGCCGAAGGACGCGAGCGCCCCCGACCGCTCGATGACGATGACCGGTACGATCACCGCCCAGATGGTGATCAGGATCAACCCGGGGACGATGACCAGGACCAGCCCGATCCCGATCGCGATAGCGGCCAGGATCGAGGCCCCCATGACGGACCACAGGTACGGCCTAGCCGCTTCTACGGTCTCGCCGACCGACATGTCCACCCGGCCGTCCCGTACGTCCTGCACGGCCTTGACCAGCGCCGCCTGCAGCAGGAACGCTGCGACGATGCTCACCAGCGAGCCGAGCAGGATGCCGAACGTCCCGGCTAGCGACAGGATCGCAGCGATGATGGCCGCGCCCACGTAGATGACGAAGGCGATCGTGAGCAGATGCTTGGCGTAGGCCTTGTACATGCCCCAGGCTTCGCTCAGAACGCCCGATAGAGGATTCATGGCCGGATCGTACAGCGAAAGTCCCCTCGGTAGGGGGATCGACGGGCCCCAATCGCTGCCGTCGGCCGGACCTTTCTACTGATGCCCGCCGCAGCCGCAGCTTTCCCTGATGATGAGCTGGGTGGGCAGCCGCTCTACCTGGCGCGGCAGGGACGGATCGGCAATCCGCTCGAGCAAACGAGAGCAGGCGCGCTCGCCGAGCAGCTGCATCGGCTGGCGAACCGTGGTCAGCGGCGGCGAGACCAGGGTGCCTGCGTGCATGTCGTCGAAGCCGACGACGGCGATGTCGGCCGGGACCCGTATTCCGGCGATCTGCAGCTCGCGGATGGCTCCGATGGCCATCTGGTCGTTGGCGCAGACGATGGCGTCGGGCAACTGCCGTCGTCGCGGCCAGGCCAGCATTTCCCGCACGGCGAGCTGCCCGCTCAGGGCGGCGAACCGGCCTTCGAAGGATCCGGCCAAGATGGTGCCCGGATAATCGGCCAGCGCATCGGTAAGCGCGCGGCGCCGTTCCTGCGCGTCCGGGGCTTCGGGCGGCCCGGCTACCGCGAATAGCCTGGTCCGGCCGTGCTGCTCGACCAGATGGCCGACCAGGGCCCGGGTGCCGGCCCGGTTGTCGGCGCCGAAGACGTCGGCGTGCGGCTCGCTGGGCGACCCGGCGATCAGCACGATCGGGGTCCGCGCCGCCAGCAGCGCCAGCTGGTCCGAGGTGACGATGCCCTCGGTGATGAGCAGCCCGTCCACCTTGGCGGAGATCTTCTGCATCCGCCGGTAGGCGGCCACCTGGTCATCACCGTGCAGCAAGGAGATCAGCAGCGACCATTCGATCTTGCTCAGCGAGAACTCGACACCGCGCAGGACCTCTTCGATGAACAGCAGGCCCTCTTGCTCGACATCGGTGTCGGGGCTGCGGCTCTCGACCGCGACGAGCCCGATCACCTCCTTGCGGTGCCGGGCCATGCTCTGCGCCGCGCCGTCGGGGACGTAACCGAGCGCTTCTATCACCTTGAGCACGCGCTGCCTGGTCGCTGGCCGGACGCCATCGTGACCATGCACCACGCGCGAGACTGTGGCGGTAGAGACTCCCGCGTCGCGCGCCACGTCGTAGAGGGTCGAGGCCGGTGAACTGCCGAAACCGGTCGGCCGGTCGCTTCTCGTGCGCGGCCTCCTGAGCCATCGGCGGTAAGAACGATAAAATAGCAGCGCTACAGCTAAAATCTAAGCGGTTACATGACTAATGTCATCGCTTACATTATGGTTCTGGCGGGGACGCGTCAATCCTGGTGCCGCGGCTTACGCGGTGAGCTTGTCCAGGCGCTGCAGGAGCTCGTGGGCGGTGAGCTCTATGTCCTTGTGCCGCCACTCGGCCGCCCGGTACATGCAGGCGATGATGCCCATCCGGTGGACGCGCCGGAAATCCCCGTACACGAACGCGTACCTGGCCTTGGTCTGGTCGGCGGCACCGTCGGTGAGCCCAAGATGCCACCGGGCGTAGTCCTCCCACGAATGCCGTTCCAGGAAGGCGTTCTGGTCTTCCGCCTTTGGCTGGACCTTTCCCCAGTCGCTGTCGAGCACGTACTGGCGGGTGTCGATGAGCCGTTCGGCCTGCGCCACCGCCTCCGGGTTCACGGAATACGAAGCCATGACAGCATTCTGCCCCCGCCCGTGGTTAGCGGGCGGCGCGGGCCGGGAAGGCGGATGATGATCATAGAGAGACCAGGTAAGTGAGGCGGAACGGGGCGGTGCATCCTTCGATGGCAGGCAGAGACGGATTGCGGGTTGTGGTGGTCGGAGCCGGGCTAGCTGGCCTGGCGTGCGCGTCTGACCTGGCCGCGGCCGGCGCCGCGGTCCGGGTGCTCGAGGCCGGCGACGCGGTCGGCGGCCGGATGCGCACCGACCGGCAGGCGGGTTTCCTGCTCGACCGTGGCTTCCAGGTGTTCAATACTTCCTACCCGCAGGTCAAGCGGCGGATGGACCTTCGGGCGCTGCAGCTGCGCGCCTTCACGCCCGGCATGCTGCTGCACACGAGCCGAGGACGCGTGCGGTTCACCGATCCCACCCGGCGACCCCGCCAGATCGGCGACATCCTCACCAGCCGCCTGGCCGGTCCCCGCGATCTGGCCGCGCTGACGCTGCTCACGGCCCGTGACATGTTCGGTCCGGTCAGCCGGATCAGGCACGGCCGGGAGCAGTCCACCCTGGCCGCGCTGAGGCGATCCGGCGTCTCCGGTGACCTGATCGATGAGATGTTCCGGCCGTTCCTGGCCGGAGTGTTTCTCGAGGATGAGCTGGAGACCTCGAGCCGGTTCTTCCACCTGGTCTGGCGGAGCATGCTGCGCGGCACCCTGTGCCTGCCGCGGCGCGGCATCCAGGCGGTCCCCGAACAGCTGGCCGCGGCCCTGCCGCCGGCTACGATCCGGCTGGAGACCCCGGTCAGCCAGCTGACCGGGGAGGGGGTGCTGCTCGCCGACGGAAGCGAGCGGCCCGCCCACACGGTGGTCGTCGCCACCGGCGCCGCGGTCGCCGCCCGCTTGCTGCCCGGCCTTCGTGTCCCCGCGACCAGGACCGTGACCACGCTCTACCACGCGGCACCGGTTTCGCCCCTGACCGAGCCGACCATCTTGGTGGACACCGAACGGGAGATCCTGAACACCAGCGTGCTGACTGAAGTCACGCCGGGCTACGCCACCGACGGCCGCGCGCTCATCTCCACCTCCGTGCTCGGCACCGGCGATACGTCGGTCCTTGACACCCGGGTAAAGGGATCGGGCGGCCTGGAGGCCGCCGTCCGCGGCAGGCTGGCCATCATGTACCAGGCCGACACCACGGGCTGGGAGCACCTGGCCAGCTACACCGTGGAGGGTGCGCTCCCAGCCATGGCAGCACCGTATCCGCTGATCCGGGACAGCCGCGTCGGCCCCGGTCGTTACGTCTGCGGAGACCACAGGGCCACCGGCTCTGTGCAGGGCGCGCTGGCCTCCGGCGCCCGGGCCGCCCGTGAAGTCCTGGCCGCGGCGTCCGCGTCCCGGTCCTCCTCGGTGCGCTGACCGCAGATCATGCGACCTTACCGAGCAGCCAGCCGGTGACCTCGCGAAGTCTGGCGCGGAACTGCGGGTCGTAGGCCTCCGGCCGGGCCCGGGATGTCTTGAGGCCGTCGAAGAACTGCCCGGTGATCCCCTCCAGGGCCGGGTCGGTGACGAGCCGCAGGGTGGCCTGGCCTCCCTGCTCGAGGGTGGAGACCGGGGTGATGCCGGCGTCCACGACCATCGTGGTGTTCATGAGGGTCGCCGGGTGCGAGCAGTTCACCGTGACCTCGGCGGTCTTAAGCTCATCGGCCAGGTCGAAGGTGTACGCGGCCAGCGCGAGCTTGGACCTGCGGTAGGCCTGCACCCCGTCGTAGCCGCGGCACGAGCAGCCGGGTGAGCAGCACCGGCGCCAGATAGTTGACGGCGAACCGGAGTTCGTGGCCATCCGCGCTCACCTGCCGTCCCTCCCCCGGCGCGCCGAAGCCTACCCGTGCTGGATCGCGCCCGTGGGCCAGGACCTGCCAGCCGGAGGCCGCCAGCTCACGGGCCAGGTAGCGGCCGAGCCCGGACGTGGCACCGGTGATAAGCACGACAGGCGCGGTGTCAGTCATCGTTCCTCCAGCTAGGTCGCCCGGTGGCAGCATGGCCACTATGGAACTGACTGTCAGCATGCCCGTTATCGGAGTTGTCCGCAGCAGCCACCGGGAGCTGGGGACCACGCCGATCCAGGCCGGCCTCAACCGCGTCGAGCGCGGCAGCATCGAGATCGCCGAGCCGTACCGGGACGGTCTGGACGGCCTCGCAGGCTTTGACTACGCCTGGCTGCTCAGCTGGCTGCACCGCCCGCGCGACCCGGGCGGCCCGGCACCGCTGCGCCAGGTCCCGTTCCTGCTCCGCCGCCAGCAGCGCAGGATGGGCATCTTCGCTACCAGGGGCCCGCGGCGGGTCAACCCGATCGGGCTCAGCCTCGTCCAGGTCCTCGAGGTGACCGGCCAGGCCGTCATGTTCGCCGGCGTCGACCTCCTGGACGGCACCCCCGTCGTCGATCTCAAGCCGTACGTCACGCGCTTCGACCGGCCGCCCGGTGAGCCGCGATCCGGATGGTTCGACCAGCTCACCATCGCTGACGGCACCACGCCGGACCAGCTTGCCTAGGCCCGGTCACGTCCGCTGGCCCGAAGAGGCCCGGCGCGGCCGGTAGGGTGCGTCCCATGCTGGACGCCCCGCCTCGCCCCGAGCCGTTCACCTCGCAGACCGCCCCCGCGGCGCTTGCGGATCTCCGCGCGCGGCTGCGCGCGACGCGCTGGCCAGACGTGCCCGAGGACGCCGGCTGGTCGCTCGGGACCGACCTGGCCTACCTTCGCGGGCTCGTCGCCTATTGGGCGGACGGGTTCGACTGGCCGGCGCAGGAAGCGGCGCTGGCCCGGTTCCCCCGCTTCCGCGTCCCGCTGGGCGGCCTGTCGATCCACTTCGTCCACGCCCGGGCCGCCGCGCCGGCCGGGCCGGTCCTGCCGCTGGTCCTCAGCCACGGCTGGCCGGACTCGTTCTGGCGCTACACCAAGGTCATCGGGCTGCTCACCGACCCCGGCGCGCACGGCGCCGATCCCGCCGACGCGTTCGACGTGGTCGTGCCCGACATGCCGGGCTACGGGTACTCCGACCGCCCGGCCGGCCCGCCCCCGGATTCCATTGCCGTCGCCGGCCTGTGGGCCGAGCTCATGAGCGTCCTGGGCTACGCCCGGTTCGGCGCGGCGGGCGGGGACATCGGCAGCCACGTGAGCCGCTACCTCGGGCTGGATCACCCCGGCCGGGTCGTGGCCGTTCATCGCACGGACGGGGGCCTGCCCGTCTTCACCGGCGACCCGGCGGACCTCGCGCCCGAGGAGCGCGCCTGGTTCGAGGCCACCGCGGCCTGGGGCGCGACCGAGGGCGCCTACGCCGCCATGCACCGCACGAAGCCCCAGACCGCTGCCTTCGGGCTCACCGACTCCCCCGCCGGGCTCGCCGCGTGGATCGTCGAGAAGCTCCGGGCGTGGAGCGACTGCGACGGTGACGTCGAGCGGAGCTTCACCAGGGACGAGATCCTCACGAACGTCACGCTCTACTGGCTCACCGGAACGATCGGCTCGTCGATGCGCATGTACCGCGCGAACGCTGCGATCCCGCCCGCGCAGCACGCCCGCCGGGTCGAGGTGCCGTCCGGCTTCTCGCTCTTTCCCGGTGAGATCGTCCGGCCGCCGCGGGCCTGGCTCGAGCGCACGACGAACCTCGTGCGCGTGACCGAGCCCGCGCGCGGCGGGCACTTCGCGCCGTTCGAGGAGCCCGAGCTCTACGCCGAGGAACTGCGCGCGTTCTTCCGCCCCTACCGGGCGGCGGTGACCGGCTAGCGGCCGCCGGAGCGGGGGGCGGGACCGGCCAGCAGCTTCCAGTCCCGGTCAGGCTCGCGGACGGCGCCGGCCAGGATCCGCCGCAGCTCGGCGGTCCAGCCCGCCACGGTGCTCTCGTCGAATTCGTCGAGGTTGAACTGCACGCCTCCGTTCAGCTCGCCGGACGGTTGCGCGGCCAGATTCCACACCATGCCGCTCGGGATGTCGTGGTGCTCGTCCCCCTGCGACAGCTGCCTGCCTACCGGACGGGCGCCCTCGGCGATCGGGAAGACGGGATCGTCACCGTGCTGCGAGGGCGTGTCCGAGATGATGAACTGTGATGTCCGCAGGTCCTCGCGTGATTTCGTGAAGTCAGGGAAGCTCTGCTCGATCACGTTGACCGGGAGCTCGTACGCCATGGCATCCACGAAGGTCTCCCTGGTGGCCACGACGACATCGCGGAAGGTCGCGCAGCCGGCGATGTCGGTGCGGAACGGCACGCAGTTCAGGAACAGCCCCATGGTGTCCCGGAACTGCTCCTCGTTCCGGCCCGCGGTGAAGGCCCGGATCGCCAGGTCGGTGTGGCCGGTCAGCTGGTGAGCCAGGACGTAGAAGGCCGAGAGCATGACCGTGAACGTGGTGCTGCGGGTCGCCGTGGCCAGGGCGGATACCCCGGTCATGACCTCGGTCTCGATGTCGTGGACGTGCAGTGAGTAGGGCCTGGAGTAGCTGCCGGGGTGCCCGTGGTCGTTCGGGATGGTGAATTCACGCGCGCCGTCGAGCTTGCGCTGCCAGTAGGCCGGCGCTCCGTCCTCGGCGGTGCTGGTGGCGCCGGCCCGCTGCCACGCGGCGTACTCGCGGTACTGCCGCACCGGCGGCAGTACCGCCGCGGTGCCGGTGCGCCGGGCCGTGTAGAAGGCGCCGAGGTCGCGGAAGATGACCTGGGTCGACCAGCCATCCGAGACGGCGTGGTGCACGGTCAGGACCAGGAGGCTGTCGCGGTCATCGAACCTGCACAGCAGCGCCTTGATCAGGGGTACCTCGCGGGCGCTGACCGAGCCTGCCTCGGCCTGCAGGATCAGGTCCTGGACGGCGGTGTCCCTGGACGTGCCGGGGGCCGGCGGCAGGTCCTGGACCTCCAGCGGCACCGGGCACGGCGGGAGCACCACCTGATACGGCGGATCGGCGTCCCTGACCACCAGGGTGCGGAGCAGTTCATGGCGCGCGACCACATCGTCCAGCGCGGGTGAACGACAGCGGGTACCGCGTCGGTTCCTGGGGAAAGGCCGCTAGTGGTGGTCTTGCTTCACCGGTGCTGTCACGGGTCATCAACGGCTCACTGTCCATCAGCGTGTGCGCGCGGATCGGCGACCGGCTAGCTGCTGGCCGCGTCATCACGCTCGCATGGCGCAAAGGCCACCGCACCTTCCCGGTTGCGCGGCCCCGACGTACCCCGTCACCCTCGCCGCCGGACTGACTAGGTCTGGTCAGAAGAAATTAAGACGGTGCTAAGTGCCGCCGGACGACCCTGGGTGTGCACGCCGGTGTCCAGAAGCGCATCGGCGCGATGGCCAACTAACACAGGGGAGTAAGCACATGCTTCGACATCTGAACGGGAAACGGGTGAAGCGCGGCCGCTGGCTGCGTGGCGGGGCACTCAGCGGAGCGTGCGCGGTAGCGTTGACCGCCGGGCTGGCCGGGGGAATCGTCCCGGCCGCGCAGGCCGCCAGCCCCTTCTTCGAGGTGGGGTTCCAGAACAACGACGGCACTTTGTCGCTGGTGGGCGCGGTGGACAATGGTGCCTCAGGATTCACCATCATGCCGGGTACCAGTCCGAGCCTCACCCAGCTCTCGACCGGGGGCTTTGAGGTGGCGTTCCAGAACACTACCGGCAGCCTGATTACCTGGGGACCCGATGGCGTGCTCAACTGGGGAGCGGAGAAGGCAGGCACCAGCCCCAGCATCACCGCCATGCCGTCGGGAGAATACGAGGTGGCGTACGTCGGCGTTGACGGCATCGTGGATACCACCGGGGATATCGGCGCGGAAAGCTGGTTCGCCGCGGCGCCAGGTACCAGCCCGAGCATCGCCCCGATCTTCTCGGGCGAGGGTTACGAGGTGGCGTTCCAGGGCAGCAACCACAACCTGTGGACGGTGAACGACGAGGGCGGCGTCAGCGACAATGCTCTCGGCATGATGGCGGGTACCAGCCCGAGCGTCGCCGAATTGCAGGACGGCGGTTACGAAGTGGCGTTCCAGGCCAATACCGGCAGCCTGTGGACGATGGGCACCAGTACTAGCCCGTACGACTACAACCTCGGCATGATGGCCGGCACCAGCCCGA
>JBEKKH010000095.1:0-19377 GCA_050010815.1 Streptosporangiaceae bacterium
CCAGGCCGTGCAGGGCGGCGCCGCCGGGGGCGAGGTCCAGGGTGTGGCCGGTGGCGAACGCGCCGCCCGGGCCGGGGGACGCGCCGGGGGCGCGGCGGGCCGAGCCGGGCTGGCCGGGACCCCGGCGGCGGCCCTGGGAACGGCTGGCGACCCCCTTAGGAAGACGGGTCGTCTTCGCGGTGCCGGGTTCTTTCGCGGTGCCGGTGCCGGGGCCGGGCTCGTCGTCTTCGTCGGGACCGGACCCGTCAACCCATTCCTCGGGCTCGATCTCGGCCAGCCACGCCACCCACTGGTCTTCGGTGAGCCAGTCCTCACGGGAGGGCGGCAGCTCGCGCCACCCCTCGGGTACCTCTCCCGGATCTCCCGGCTCGCCAGCGTGCCCAGCGGGATCGTCGTCCCGCCCGGGGTCTGGGGAAGCCGGTCCCGTGGCCATGAACCACCGTCCGTTCGGAAGAAATGATGTACGAACATAATAGCTAATTTATTCATAATATGCAACCTTAAACTCTAATTTCGAACAAAGTGACCAGAGTTAAACTATGGCACTGGATGCCCTGGGGATCAGCGCGGACGCGAGGTAAGTGCCGGGACAGGGGCGGGTCGGGGGTGGCGTGGAAGTGCCGGGATGGGGCGGCCGGGGGTGGCATGGGAGCGGCGGGATGGCCTGGTGGGGTTGAGCTGCGTTATCGTCCAGACATGACCGGGATCGTGATTGTGGGCGCCGGATTCGGCGGTATCGGGATGGCAATCGCCCTGAAGAAGGCCGGCTACCACGACTTCGTGATCCTGGAGAAAAGCGACGCCCTCGGCGGGACCTGGCATGACAACCAGTACCCGGGCTGCGCGTGCGACGTGCCGTCGCCGCTGTACTCCTACTCCTTCGAGCTGAACCCGTCGTGGAGCCGGATGTTCGCGCCGCAGCAGGAGATCTGGGAGTACCTGCGGATGTGCGCGCGCAAGTACGGCGTGGACGAGCACATCCGTTACGGCGTCACGGTCGAGCACATGGACTGGGACGACGAGGCCAGGCGCTGGGATATCGCGACCGCGACCGGGCAGGGCGCCGGGGAAAGCACCGGGCAGGGCGCCGGGGAAAGCACCGGGGAAAGCACCGGGCAGAGTTACCGGGCGCGGGCGGTGGTGTCGGCGGGGGGCGCGCTGCACCTGCCGGCCTACCCCGAGATTCCGGGGGCCGGCCGGTTCGGCGGGCCAGCCTTCCACTCGGCGCGGTGGGATCGTTCGCTCGACCTGGCGGGCCAGCGGGTCGCGGTGATCGGGACCGGCGCGTCGGCGATCCAGTTCATCCCCGAGATCGCCAAACGGGTCGGGCACCTCGACGTCTTCCAGCGCACCCCGCCGTGGGTCCATCCCCGGCCGGACGCGCCGGTCCCGGCCCGGCTGCGCGAAATGTTCGAGGCCCACCCGGTGACCGCCCGCGTGTCGCGCGACGCCATCTACCTGGCGCTGGAGGCCCGGGCGCTCGGTTTCGCGGTCCACCCGAAGCTGATGGCCCCGCTGGAACGGCTGGCCAGGCGGCACATCGAGCACCAGATCACCGACCCGGAGCTGCGCGCCCTCCTCACGCCGGACTACACCATCGGCTGCAAGCGGATCCTGCTGTCCTCCGACTACTATCCGGCCCTGCAGCGGCCGAACGTCGATCTGGTCACCAGCGACATCACCGCAATCACGCAGAACGCCGTCATCACCGCGGACGGCACCGCGCACGAGGCCGACGTGATCATCTACGCCACTGGCTTCCAGGTGATCGAATCGGTCACCGGACTCAACGTGACCGGCCGCGACGGCCGCAAGCTCACCCCGCAGACGCTGGCGGCCTACCACGGCATCACCGTGACCGGGTTCCCGAACTTCTTCATGCTGCTCGGCCCGAACACCGCCCTCGGGCACACCTCGGTCGTGTTCATGATCGAGAGTCAGGTGCAGCACGTGCTGAGCTGCCTGCGCAGGCTAGCCCGGGACCAGGCCGAGACGATCGAGGTCCGCGAGCCCGCGCTGCGCCACTACAACCAGGGCCTGCAGCGGCGGCTGCGCCGCGCCGTCTGGAGCGCGGGCGGGTGTGCCAGCTGGTACCTCGACGCCGACGGCATCAACCGGGCGCTGTGGCCGGGTTTCTCCTTCGAGTACTGGGCGCGCACCCGGCGGGCGCGCCGGTCCGCCTACACCGTGACCCGCTGATGCCTGACGGGCCCGCGGGCGCTGGCCGACCGGGGCGGGCGGCGAGGGGGTGCGGGAGAGGCACGGCTCGTTTGGCATGCTAGCGATCGTGCTGGCGCTGGCCTCCGCGCTCGGCTACGGCACCTCCGATTTCGCCGCCGGGATCGCCTCGCGCCAGGCCGGGATCATCCAGGTGACCCTGGTCGCCTCGGCCGTGGGCCTGCTGCCGGTGGCGGTGGCGCTGCCGTTCACGGCGGGTCACCCGCCGTCGGCGGCCGCGCTGGCCTGGGGGGGCGGGGCCGGCCTCGGCGGCACCGCGGGCGTGCTGGCCCTGTACCTGGGGTTCCGCCAGGCGGCGTTCAGCGTAGCCGGACCGCTGAGCGCGGTCGGGGCCGCTGGATTTTCCGTGCTCGCCGGACTGCTGTTCGGTGAGCGGCCCAGCGCCCTGGCGCTGACCGGAATCGCGCTGGCACTGCCCGCCATCCTCGGCGTGTCCGCGAGCGCTGTCCGGGCGGACGAGGGCGCCGGTCGCGGCCGCGCAACTGGCCGAATTCGCGGCCGTGCTGGCGGTGGCCGTGGTCACGGGGAATGTTCGGCGGCCCGCGGCACGGGCCGGGTGGCTGGCGGTGATCACCGGGGTGACCGGGGCAGCGGGCACGCTGTTGTACTTCTTCGCCACGCATGAGGGCTTCCTGGCGGTGACCGCCGTGCTCACCTCGCTCTACCCGGCGGTGACCATCGCGGCGGCCCGGGCGGTGCTCGGCGAGCGGCTGACCCGGCTGCGGCTGGCCGGGCTGGGCCTCGCGGCGGCCTGCGTGGCGTTGATCGCCGTCGGCGGAGCCGGCTTAGCTGATGGGCCAGGTGTGGACCGGCTCGTTGGTGTGCATGTGCTCGATGTAGCGCTGGGTCATCTGGCGCAGGGCCTCGGGCCGGCCGACGCCGCTGTGCCTGGTGATCTCGGCCACGGTGGCCAGCTGCCAGGAGGCTCCGGTCTGGCCGGTCAGGCAGCGCTGCTCGATGATGCCGAGCAGCCGGTCGGTATCCGCCGAGCCGACGCCCCAGCCGTCAAGTCCCTCGCGGGCCAGCGGCAGCAGCCGGCGCAGGATCAGCTCGGCCACCGGGGTGTCACCGACCCCGGGCCAGTAGAGCTGCGCGTCCAGGCCGTGGCGCGCGGCCTCGTGCAGGTTCTCCGCGGCGGTGGTGAAGGACATCTGGGTCCAGATGGGCCGCTGCGCCTCGGTCAGGGACCGCACCAGCCCGTAGTAGAACGCCGCGTTGGCCACGATGTCGGCGATGGTCGGGCCGGCCGGCAGGACCCGGTTCTCCACCCGCAGGTGCGGAATGCCGTCGACCACGGCGTACACCGGCCGGTTCCAGCGGTAGACGGTCCCGTTGTGCAGGCTCATCTCGGCGAGCTGCGGCGCGGCCCCGCCGTCCAGGACCGCGAGCGGATCCTCGTCCTCGCAGATGGGCAGCAACGCGGGAAAGTACCGGAGGTTCTCCTCGAACAGGTCGAACACCGAGGTGATCCAGCGCTCGCCGAACCAGACCCGGGGCCGGACGCCCTGCTCCTTCAGCTCATCGGGCCGGGTATCGGTGGCCTGCTCGAACAGCGTGATCCGGGTCTCGTGCCACAGCTCCTTGCCGAACAGGAACGGCGAATTGGCCCCCAGCGCGACCTGCACGCCCGCGATGGCCTGGGCCGCGTTCCAGTAGCTCGCGAAGGCATCCGGGCTGACCTGGGTGTGCAGCTGGACACTGGTGCAGGCCGCCTCGGGCGTGATGCTGTCCGAATGCGTCAGCAGCGGCTCCGGGCCGTCGATCGAGATCCGCATGTCTTCACCGCGCGCCGCGAAGATCTGCTCGTTGAGCACCTTGTACCGCTCGTTGGCCGACATCGTGCCCTCGTGCAGGTCGCCTTCGGCCAGCGTCGGCAGGATGCCGACCATCACCAGGCGGCTGCCGACCGACTGCGCCTTAGCGTCGGCCGCGTTGAGATCGGCGCGCAGCTCGGCCTCCAGCTGCCCGAGCGAATCCCCGTCAAGGTGGCGGGGCGGCACGTTGATTTCCAGGTTGAACTGCCCGACCTCGGTCGCCCAGGCCGGATCCGCGATCGCCGTCAGCACGTCGTCGTTGCGCATGGAGGGCATGCCGCGCTCGTCCACCAGGTTCAGCTCGATCTCCTGGCCCACCGTCGACGGATTCTCGTCGAAGCGCCGCTCGCGGAGCATCCGGGCGAACACATCGAGCGAGCGCCGCACCTTGTCCCGGTACCTGCGCCGGTCCTCGCCGCTGATCTTGATGGCCTGGATGTCACGGCCCATATAGGTCTCCGCTCAACGAGATAGGGGGCAGGCGCCTAGCTGGCTTCCTTACAACATTCGCACGCCGCCGGCCCGGGCGCCAGACGGCGTCTCAGGCTGCGGCCAGCCGGGCGGTCTCGTCCCTGACCCACAGGCCGAGCAGCCCGCGCAGGTGAGCGACGAACTTGTCCTGCTCCCCGGCCGGGTACACCGACTTCACCGTCTGGATCAGCAGCTCGTCGAAGGCCGGGCCGGCCACCCAGTCCAGCACGATGTCGTCGAGCTGCGCCTGCTTGCCCGCCCAGAAGTCCTGGTAACGCTCGGAATCAAAATAGGCATCGGCCAGGGCGCGGTATCCGTCCAGCTTCTCGGCGTACGACATCCCGGGCTCGTCCGCGATCGCGAAATACTTGTCCGTCTCCAGGTCGAGCTTGGCCCGCCGCCCCGTCACCAGCGCGAACACACACCACTTGACCAGCGCCTTCATCGCCCAGGGGAAGTAGTAGTGCAGGCTCGTCAGGGCCACGTCCGGGCAGGCGTTGGCGTAGTCGATGGGGTAGACCTCCCCGTCCTTGACCAGGGTCTCGCACGAGTTGAACTCCCACTTGAAGAACGCGTTGACCAGCCGGCCGATCGTCACCACCTCGGCGCCGACCTGCGCGGACAGGAAGTTGTGGTCCACCGCGTAGCGCAGGTGCATGGGCTGGTCGGGCTGGAACCGCATCACCATTGTCTCGGCGCCGATGGACAGCGAGCGGGCGAAGACGTCGAAGTCGATGGCCTTCTGCAGGTGCATGAGCATCCCGCCGCTCTGGTCGTACGCGGCGTGCAGCTCGTCGGGGTTGCGGATCCGGGATACGCCGCGCCAGGCGCCGCCGTCGTACGGCTTCATGAACAGCGGATAGCCGATCTGCTCGGCGATCGCGTCCAGGTCGAACGGCTGGTTATAGCGGGCGGCGGTGTAGGCGTAGCGGGCGTTGTCGACCGGGTTCTTGAACGGCACGAGCACGGTCTCAGGAACCTTGAGCCCGAGCCGCATCATGGCGCAGTAGGCCGCGTGCTTTTCCATCGACTGGAAGGTGAACGGGCTGTTCAGCAGGTACACGTCGTCCATCAGGGAGACCTTCTTGAGCCACTCCCTGGGGTGGTAATACCAGTACGCGAGCCGGTCGATGACCAGATCGTAGCGGGGGTGGTCCCGTAGGCTGAACGGCTCGATGGTGATCCGCTCGCAGTCGAAGGCGTGACGGCTGCCATCCGGGCCCGCGACCGGGCCCAGCCGGCGCAAGATCTCCTCGAACGCTTTCGGCCAGTCCTCCTCGGTGCCGAGCAGCAGGCCGACTATGTGCCTGGTGGCGGTCAACGCAGGCTCCCCTCTCAGCAGAATCGCGGCATGTTACGGGCCAGCTGGGCACGCCAGGAAGCCCAGTCATGCGGGACGTCGTACCCCCACAGGTCGACTTCGTGCTTGATGCCCTTGTCGGCGAGCAGCGCGGCGAGCTGCCTGGTGCTGCCCAGCGCGCCGGTGGTGTCCTCCCACTGGCCCTGGCCGCAGACCAGCAGCAGGCTCAGCCGGCCGCGCAGCCAGTCCAGGTGGTCACCAGCGGTGTTGGCGACGTAGTCGAGGGGGCTGTTGAAGTACGCCGCCAGGCCCCGCTCACCCCATCCGTTCCAGGCCGACGGGTCGTAGTTGCCGGAAAAGCACATCGCCAGCGGGAACAGGTCGGCCCGCTTGAGCGCGAAATTGGCCGCGTGGAACGCGCCCAGGCTGCACCCCAGGGTGATCAGCTCGGCCGGGCCGCCGCAGTCCCGGTGAATCCACGGGACCACGTCGCCGAGAATCCATGACTCGTACCGGCCGTGCCGGCGGGCCCGCTCCTCGAGCGGGATGCCGGCGTCGAACCAGGACGCCGCGTCGTAGCTGTCGACGCAGTAGAGCTTCAGCCGTCCCGCGTCGATCAGGTCGGTTACGGCGCCGACCATGCCGAAGTTCTCGAAATCGGCGGCCCGGCCGCGCGAGGAAGGAAACACGAGCGCCGGACGTCCCCAGTGGCCGTAGCGGATGACCGTGGCGGCCGCGCCGATGTCGTCGGACCACAGCTCGATGGCCTCGCGGTTCATCCGCACACCCGCCCGAGCAGCCGGGTGAGATGCGGATCGAACGCGTCCCGCCAGGCGGTGTAGTTGTGCACGTCGGGCACCTCGTGCAGTTCCGCCTGGTACCCCCGCGCCCGCAGCGCCTGATCCACCAGCCGGTTGTTGCCGAGGTTCTCCTCGATCGCCCCGCAGGTCGCCGCGACGGGCACCCGCCGGCCCGGCAGGCCCGGCCGCCTGGCGGCGGTGTCCTCGAGCACGCCCGCCACGAACCGGACCACCCGTGGGTAATAGCGGAACCGTCGTTCATGGGCATCCAAGCGCGGGCAGAAGAAGCTGCCCGACTGCAGGAACAGCCCGTCGAACGTGTCCGGGTAACGGCAGTAGGCGTGCAGGATGGCCAGCGCGGCCCGCAGCCGGGGCAGCCAGCCGCCCGCCACGCCCGCCGCCAGGTAGCCGGTGAGGCTGGCCAGCGCATCGTACTCGGGCCCGTCGTGCACCACGAGCAGCGGGAGCACCTCGTCGTCCGGCGCGTCGGCCGGGGCCCACGTGCGCACCTGGACCGGTTCGTCCAGCGACCCGCCGGGGACCTCGAAGGTGGCGCCGCGGCCGGGCGCGGCCGGAGCCGTGAGCCATCCGGGCGGGACATAGGACGGGAATTCAAGCACGCTCTTGGGCCCGAACGCCCCCGGAGCCTGCCGCGGGTTACCCGGATCGGTGACCGTCTGGCCGCCCCCGTCGGGATAGCGCAGCTCGAAGAGGTACTCCATCCGCCACACCGGCGGCCGGGCGATGACCAGCTCCCAGTCCGGCCCGGCGCGGCGGAAGTCAAGCCGGTCGCCGGGAATGCGGACCTGCTGGCTCAACCGCACCCCCGCGAGCCGGTACCCGGGATCGGGCACCCGGAACGTCACGGCCGCGCCGTCCACCCGGGCACTGGTCATGAGCGCCGCCCCTGGTACATCGATCACTCGCACATAGTGCCTGGTCTGCCCGGGTGCTGACAATAGCGATCCTTCCGAACGGACCGGGGCGCGTCGGCCGCCCGGAACTAAACGCACCGACGACGGCGTGGCGCGGGCGCGGGCACACTACCGCCCCTTAGGCAGCCGACCCGCCCGCACCACCAGCATGGTCACGTCGTCGAGCAGGTTACCTCCGCTGAAATCGAGCATGGCCCGGCGCATCGCCGCCACCAGCTGGTCAGCCGGGTACCCGGCCAGGCCGGTGAGCTCATCGGCCAGCCGGTCCTGAAAGTAGGTGCGGCCCGGGCCACGGGCCTGAGCCACCCCGTCGGTGTAGAGGAACAGCGCGTCGCCCGGATCCATCCCCAGCTCCTGGACGACAGGCTCGGCGTCGGGGAAAAGCCCGAGCGGAAGGCCGCCGCCGTTCATCATCCGGACCCGGCCGTCGGCCCGCAGCAGGACCGCGGCCGGATGGCCGGCGCTGGCGATGGCCACCTGCAGCTTGCCGTCCAGCCAGCTCAGATGGGCAACGTTGGCGGTGACGAAGCCGCCGTCCAGCGCGAACTCCTCGGCCAGCACGATCTCGTTCGTCCCGGCCAGCACCTCACCCGGCTCGGCGCAGTGGCGCGCCAGGACCCGGATCGCGTGCCGCGCCGCGGCCGTCACGGCGGCGGCCTCTTCGCCCTTCCCGCAGACATCGCCGACGGCCACGCCCCAGCCGTCGGGCGTCCGGTACACGTCGTAGAAGTCGCCGCCGACCTCCGGGTCCTCGGCCGCCGCGATGTAGGTGGCCGCGACGTCGACCCCGGGGATGTCGGGCATTTTCCGCGGCAGCAGGCTGGCGTGCAGCGCGTCGGCGGTGTCGGACCGCCGCCTGAACGTCCGGTCCACCCGGATCGCCAGGGCCATCTGCTGTCCGAGCTCTTCGACCAGCGCGAGGTCGGCCACCTTGAAGTGCCCGTCCCGGGCGCGCCGGACCAGGGTCAGCACGCCGTACCGGTTCTCGCTATCCGACAACGGCACGGAAAGCACCGAGGTGGCGTCCAGCATGGCCAGCAGCGGCTCGCCGTCGGGCCCGTCGCCGAGGACGCCGGTGTCCTCGGCGTGGGCGATGAGGGCGGGCCGGCCCGATTCGTGCACCGTGCCGGGCACCGATCCGGGTGGCGGGTCGACCGCGGCCACCGCGCTGGTCAGCTCGGCCAGCCCCACGTCGTCCGGCCCGAGCACGAACTGCCGCCGCATCCGCTGCCTGCGTTCGAGGTCGACGATCACCCAGGCGGTCAGCTCGCCGGCGATCAGGCGGGCGCACCGCTGCAGCGTCCTTGACTCGCTGAAACCCTGGTTCTCCAGCAGCAGCCGGGCGACCGCCGTGATCAGGTCGAGGCGCCGGGTGATGGCCTGCACCGCTCCCAGCCGGGAACGACCACCGTCCGGTGCCGCGGCCTCGTCCGGTGCGGCGGCCTCGTCCGGCGGGGCGGCGGACTTCGCCGGGGCGGCGGACTTCGGCGGGCCGGCGGACTTCGGCGGGCCGGCGGTCTCCCGGACCGCGATCATCACGGGGTCGGCCTCGCCGCGGACGGCGACCCGGCCGATGATCAGCTCCGCGGGCACGAGGCCGTCCTCGGCCAGCAGGCTGCACGTGATCCGGCGCTGCTTACCGGTCCTGGTGACCGCGGTGAGCTGGGAGTTGACCGCGGCCCGCGACGGCAGGTTCACGAAGGCGGTGAACGGCCGGCCGGTCGCGTATCCGGGCTTGGCCCCGATCAGATCGCCGGCCGCCCGATTGACCCGCTGGACGGTGCCGTCCCGGGTGAGCAGGAACAACGGGACCGGCGTGTCCTGGAACGCCGCGCGGAGCAGGCTGCGCTCGGCGTTGTCGCTGCCCGGGGGCTGGCTTGGCTCGGCCGGCCGCCTGGCCGCGCCGTCCGGCGCGGCCTCGGCCGCCCTGAGCAGGTCTATGGCCCCTTCGAGCTCGGCGAACGCGGCATCGAGCACGTCATGGGGCTCGGCTCCCCGGGACCTGGCCGCCTGCCGCAGCGCAGCGTACCTGCCCTCGAGCTCGGTGACCTGGAGGGCGGCCCGGACCGGAGGAGATGCTTCGCTCATCGACCAGTCCCTCCCGCTACCCCGTCACCGGAATCCGCCGCAGCGCGATCATCGCCACGTCATCCTCCCGGGGGCCGAAGATGGAGGTCAGGTGGTTGCTGAACGCCTCGATGCCGACGGCGTGGACTTCCTGGGCGGCCACGCGCAGCTTCTCCAGGTTAACGTCGAGGAAGACGCTCCGCTCCTCCACCAGGCCATCGGTCATCAGTAGCACGGTACCTCCCATCGGGAGGAAAGCCGTTTCTACGTGCGGCTCATGCATGGGCAGCCCGAGCAGGAGGCCGCCCTCGGCCAGGTAGGTCGCGCTGGTACCGGTGACGAGTAGCAGGGGCATGTGCCCGCAGTTCACCACCTGCAGTTCACCGGAGGCGGGATCGACCAGGGCCAGGCACAGCGTCGCGATGATGCCCGGGTGATAGCGCCGCAAGACCTCGTTGACCAGGCCGGTGATGGCCAGCGGCGAGTGCTCTTCGACGGCGAAGGCCCGCAGCGCGTGCCTGAGCTCGCCCATCACGGTCGCCGCGTGCAGCGAGTGCCCCTGCACGTCGCCGATCGCGACGAGCACCTTGCCCCGCCAGGGCAGCGCCTCGTAAAAGTCGCCGCCGACTTCGACCTGGTCGCTGGCCGGCATGTAGCGATAGGACATGGCCAGGCCCGGGACCTCGGGCAGCGCGGCGGGCAGGAAGCTCCGCTGCAGCGTCAGGGCGACCAGGTGCTCGTCGGCGTAGGAGCGCAGCGCTTGCCCCGCGAGCGCGACGGACTGCACGAGCTGACGGAGGATCTGCTGGTCATCCTGGCCTGATACGCCCGCGCGGGCCACGGTCAGCACGACCGGCGGGCGGTCCGGCTTGATCCTGGCCGCCGCCAGGCAGACATCGCCCCGCAGCGTGCTGTCCGGAACCAGCCGGAGCCAGTCTTCCCGCGGCACCATCATGGCCACGTTAACCTCGCCGGCGCGGAGCGCATGCCCGGCCACCTGGTCCGCCAGCCCTGCGGGGCCGCCGCGCTGCGCGGGCTCGGGTCGCTGCGGTGACGCGGACATCCTGCGGACCTGGCCGTCCGGCATCTCCAGGATGAGAACGGCCTCCACGGCGAAGATCTCCGCGGCTCCGGCGGCGGCGGCGCGGGCCAGCCCGTCGAAGGTTTCCGCGGCGTTGATCCGGAGCGTCACCCTGGTCAGCGCGGCCAGCAGGGCCGCCGCCCGTTCGGCGCGCTGCCGGGCCCGGTAGTAGCGCAGCGCGGCCATGACGACGGCGAGCAGCTCTTCGGGTTCGGTCGGCTCGGTCAGGTAGGCGTCGGCGCCCTGGGTCAGTCCCGCGGCCCGGTCAGCGACCGTGATGGCGGTCGCCGAGACCTGAACCACCGGAATCGCCGCGGTCTGCGGGTTGCCCTTGATCTGCCGGCAGACGTCGTAGCCGGTCATGTCGGGCAGGTTGACGTCGAGCAGGATCAGCTCGGCCGCGCCGGCCAGCTCCAGCGCCTCGTGGCCGGTGGCAGCTTCGGTCACGGTATGACCGGCCCGCCGCAGCCAGGTGGACAAGATGTAGCGCTTGGCCTCGTCGTCGTCGACGACCAGGACCTTGGCCGGGGCATCGGCATCGGTCATCGGGTACCTCGCAGGACCGCGCGGATGGTGAACTCAAGCCGCTCCGCGGTGAGCTCATCTTTGCGCAGCACAGCGCCGGCCCGGGGCAGCGGCGGCACATCCGCGCCGGTGATGACGATCGCGGGCAGCGACACCGGCAGCTGGGCCAGCAGGGCGCTGCCGTCCAGGCCCGGCATCCGGTAATCGGTCAGCACGAGGTCGACACGGTGGTCGGCGAGGATGGCCATCACCTCGTCGCCATCGGCGGCTTCCATCAGGCGGTCCGCCATGGAGGTGAGCATTCCCTTGAGCAGCTGCCGGAAGCCGGCGTCGTCGTCGGCGACTACGACGGTACCGAGGGCCGGAGTCCCGTGCGGCAAGTTGAGCACGACCGTCGTCCCCTGACCCGGCGCACTGGTCAATTCGAGGTTTCCGCCGAGTATCCGGGCGAGCCTGCTGGCGTAGGGCAGGCCCAGGCCGGTGCCGCCCCGGCGGATGCCAGGCATCTGGTAGAACTCCTCGAAGACGTGCCGGTGCAGGCCGGGCGGGATGCCGATGCCGGTGTCGGAAACGCTGATGGCCAGGTGATCGCCCACGACCTGCGCGCTCAGCGCGACCTCACCGCGATCGGTGTACTTGATGCCGTTGGACAGCAGGTTGCGCAGGATGTGAGTCAGCGCGATCTCGTCGGTCAAGATGAGGTCTGGGGTATCCGGGTCGCCCTGGTCGCCGACGACCACGCTGACCGGCTTGCCTTCCGCCATCGGCCGCGCCAGCGCGCTGAGCCTGCCGAACAGCGCGCGCAGGCTGACCATGGCCGGGTCGATGCGCAGCTGTCCCGACTCGGCCTTGGCCACGTCCAGCAGGTCGTTCACCAGGGCGAGCAGGACGCTGCCCGAATTCTTGATGAGGTCGGCCTGGTAGAGCCGCTCCGGATCGAGGCCGCGGCCGCCGGCGTCGGGCTCGGCCAGGAGCCTGGCCAGCCCGATGATGGAATTCAGCGGCGTCCGCAGCTCATGGCTGACGTTCGCCCAGAACCTGTCCTTGGATTCTGAGGCCGCTCGCAGCCGGTCGGACTTTTCGTCAAGCTCCGCGTACAGCGCCACGACACCGCGGTTGGTCTGCTCGAGCTCCTCGGACAGCTCGCTGTACAGGGCCATCACGCCGCGGTTGGTTTCCTGCAGCTCGGCGTTGAGCAGGACCAGCTGTTCTTTTTGCTGCCGCAGATCGTCAAGCGCGGAGATCAGGTCGGCGTTCTGCCGCCTGAGCTCATCGGTCGCGGACGGCGGCCGGACCGCAGCCAGCTGCTCGTCGACCACCCGGATGTCCGGCCGGACATCCGGCGGCCGCCGCTTCGCCATCCGGACGACCGGCCCGCTGGCGGCGACGGAGTCCATGAGCCGGCTGGCCGCGGCGATGCCCTCGGCCGGCGGCTCGCCGTCGAACGTGGCGGTCACCAGCAGGTCGGTGTCGTCGATGCCGAACGCGATCACCGCGGTCCGCCCGGCCGTGATCGCGCTGCGGCCGATCTCGCTGATCGCGGTGGCCACCCGGATCTGATCCTGGAGCTCCAGGGCCAGGCTGGCGCCGACCCTGCGACCGAGCTGACGCGCCGCGTAGACCCCGGCCAGATCGCGGACGTCCAGGCGGGCGAGTTCGCTGCTGGTGTCGCTGATCATGTGGTCAGCACCACAACGCCGGCGTCATCGCGGTGAATTCCCGCCTCGGCCAGTAGCACGGCCGCTATGAGCAGGGGATCCTTGGTCTGTACGCCGGGCACGGCGGCGACCTCCCAGCGGCTGGAAATGCCGTCGGAGTGCAGGATGACGGCCGCACCCGGCGGCACCTCGTAGTCGAACTGCCGGAAGGCGCGCGCCTGGTAGCCGGCGATCCCCGGCACCGACAGCATGCTCTTGCGGCCGTCGGCCGACAAGATGAACCCCGCCACGTTGCCGAGCCCCGCGAACCGCGCCACCTGCCCGCAGACCTGCACGATGGCGACGGCCCCGCCGCGGGTGCCGCTCATCCGCCGGTGCACCCGCTCAAGCAAGGCGGCCGGCTCACCCGCGGGCCCGGCCAGGACCGCGGCCATCGCCTCCGCCGACGCCGCCGCGGCCAGCGGGCCATGACCCAGGCCGTCGGCCAGCACGACGGTGACGGCGTCGTCGGTACGGACCGCCCCGAACGCATCCCCGCATACGGCCTCTCCGCTGATCGGCCTGACCAGGCCCGCGCAGCGGATGACCGGCGGGCCGGGCACCGGCCAGAACCGGGCCAGGAGCGCCGTTCCGTGGCCCGGCGTGGAGTACAGGTCGCTGACGTCCGCGAGCCGCCTGATCGCGCCCAGCCCGATGCCCAGGGACCCGGCGGTGGAATGGCCGTCTCGCAGGGCCGCGCCGACATCCGGCAGCCCCGGCCCCGCATCGATGGTGACCATGTCGACCCCGGGCCGCTCCGCCCCCCGGTTGACCTGCAGCAGCATCGATCCCTGGCGGGCGTGCCTGGGCAGGCCCCCGACGGCGCTGGCGTCCTCGACCGACAGCCAGCGCATGTCGTCGGGCGAGGGGGCCTGCACCGGCCAGGTCAGCGGGACCACTTGACGACCACGACGCTGGTGCCGCCGGCTGGCTTGGAGGTCAGCTCAAACTCATCGACGAGCCGCCGCGCCCCGGACAGCCCCAGGCCAAGTCCCGCACCCGAGCTCCAGCCATCGGTCAGGGCCAGGTCGATGTCACCGATGCCCGGGCCATCGTCGGTAAAGTCGATCCTGACGCCGGACCGGCCGCGGTCCGAGGTAACCACCTCGACCCGAGCCATCCCGCCGCCGCCGTACACCAGGGCATTACGGGCCAGCTCGCTGGCGGCGGTCACGATCTTGGTCTGGTCGACCAGGGAAAGCCCGTTCTTCGCCGCCGCCACCCGCACATGCTGCCGGACGCGGACGACATCGTCACCTGAGGAGATCGGCAGCTCATCCATCACGAGCTTCCGTTCAACAGCGCCAGGCCCTTCTCCGCATTCAGGGCGGTGCGCACGCCGCGCAGGGACAGGCCTAGCTCGGTCAGCGTGATCGCCACCGCCGGGCGCATGCCGACCAGGACCGTCTCGGCGTCGAACAACCTCGATATCGAGCCGATCATGGTCAGCATCCGGCCGATAAAGGAGTCCACGATCTCCACCGCGGTGATGTCGATGATCACGCCGTGCGCCCGGGTGGCGACCAGCTGCTCGGCCAGGTCTTCCTGGAGCTGGATGACGCTCTCGTCCTGCAGGTCGATCTGGATGGAGACGAACAGCGTAGATCCGATTTTCAGGATCGGCACCCGGTCCATCAGGCCGGGCCGACCTTCAGCCCGGCCCGGCGCAGCGCGTGCGCCAGCGCGTCGGCGAGCGTCGCCTTGGTGGCAATGTCCCCGAACTCGATGCCGCTCGGTGTCCACCGTCGGGACGCCGGTGATGTCGAGCACGGCGTGGTCGGCCCCGGTCGCCACCAGGGTCTCGAGCAGCTTCTCCATGACCAGCTGGGTGCGGGCCGAGTCCAGCGTGCCGACCAGCGGCACGGCGATGATGCCGTCCCACAGCCGGACCACGGGGGTCGACAGCTCCATCATGGAAGCGGACTGGTCGGTGATGATCCGCTCCCGGGCGGTCACGTAGGTCTCGAAGGTATGCAGGCCGAGCTCGTCGATCAGGCGGGAGAAGGCCAGGAACTCGGGGACCAGGTCAGCGGCGTCTGCGACAAGTTCGTAGACAGCGTCCTTGAGCGAGAACACGGCCAGCGCCGTTTCGCTCGGCGTGAAGCCGCTCCGGGCGCGGGCTCGGGAGAGCTCGGCCAGGGCCGCCCGCAGCTCCCCGGCCGCCGACTCGTCCGTTCCGGCCATGGCCCGGACGGCCAGTGCGTAGATGTCTTCCAGCTCACGCCGCACTTCGAGGGTCGAGCTCCGGCCGCGGACGCCCGCCGCGACCAGATCACTCCAGCGGCCGACGATCTTGTCCTGATGGTCGCGCATGAACGCGGCCATCCTCGCCTGGCCGCCGTCAACGTCCATGAGTACGCATCCCTGTGCATCGGTGGCCGGCTAATGAGGTTCGCCCGTACGGGCCAACAGTACATCGGGCGGGTCGAGGGTAGCGCTCGGACGGCAAGCCCGGAAAGGACCGGGCCTACGATGCGGGGTGGGGCATACGATTCGGGTAACCGTCCTCGTTCAGCCGACACGTTGGAGCGCCGGGTGGCAGAGCCCCGCTTTTCGATCGAACCGCACGACGCTAGCGTCGTGGTGGCCATTGGTGGCGAGCTTGACGTTACCTCCAGCCAGCAGCTTGATGACTTCTTGTCGGAAGCCAGCCCCGGCCGCGACCGGCTGATCCTTGACCTGTCCGGCGTGGACTTCATGGACACAAGCGCGCTGGCCGTCATCGTCAGCCACTGGCGTCGCCACGTCGACTCCGGCGGCATGTTCCTCCTGGCCGGCGCGCGCTACCGCTACACCAAGGCCCTGTGGATAACAGGCCTCGCCGACCGGCTGCCGATGTACGACAGCGTCGGCGAGGCCCTGTCAGCCGCCCGGCCTGACCCTGGCGCCGACGCCGCTCGGGGCGGCGCCAGGGGGTCAGCCGAGCCGGATGCCACCGCCGCCGGATGAGCGGGCGGCGGTGGCGTGGTCACCAGCGGTACCAACGACCCCGCGATGAGCCTTCGCCCATCCGGACGAGGAAGCCAATGATCCAGATCACCAAGACGATGAGAGCGATCCACCACAGGATGTGAATCGCGAATCCGAGCCCGCCAAGGATTAGGGCGAGCAGGAGAACGAGCAAAATGATGGCCATGAGGTTGTTCCTTCTTTCTGTATGGCCACGGGGGCGGGAACCGAGTACCCGGCTATCGGGGATTCACACCAGCCGAGCCGGTACAGAATCGGCCGATAGCCGGGAAACCATGTGGTGCTACGGCTTCAGGCTCTTGACGGCGTCCTTGACCTTCTCGCCCGCCTGCTTGACGTTGGCACTCGTCTGATCGGCGGTGCCCTCGGCCTCAAGCCGCTCGTTGCCAACGGCCCGGCCCGTCGTCTCCTTGGCCTTGCCCTTGACCTCTTCGGCCTTGTTGTTTGCCTTGTCGGCAGTGCTCATGGCCGTTCCTTTCCCTTGAAGACCGTGGTGCGTGTCCGGCCTTCACTGCCCACGAGGCCGGGTTCATAACGCCCGGCGGGCAGTTTTCCCTCCTCTGATACTCGTGGTGCCCGTTTGACCCCCGCAGCCGGGGTAGAAGGCCTGGCACCCGAAGAAGCAGGAGGCCGCATCTTGGCGAACGCTGCTCACGATGACGACAGGCTGGGCCACCCGGTGGACAGCCTCGGTCAGCTGGTGGGCGACGCAGGCGCCGTGCGAGATGCCTTTGAGCAGATGCCGGTGGTGATGGTGGCTCTCGCGGGCCCGGACCACCGCATCGTGGCGGCGAACGCGGCGTACCGGTCGTTCACAGGCCGGTCCGGCGTGATCGGCGTGCCCTGCCGGGAGGCGTTCCCCGAGGTCATCGGGCAGCAGCTGTACGAGCTGTTCGACCGGGTGTACGCGACGGGGAAGCCGGAGACGGGAACCGAGTGGCGGACGCAATTCGATCTTGGTCCCGCCGGGATCCGGGAGGTCTACGCCGACTTCACCGTGACGCCGCAGCGGTCCGCTGACCAGGCCATCAACGGCTTGCTGATGGTCGCCACGAACGTCACGGACCGGGTGGCCCAGCGGCAGGCGGAGCAGCGGCAGGCCGCGGAGCAGCGGATGACCGACGGCGGGCCCGGCGCCCAGGCCAGTTCGGGGGTCGGCGCCGCAGGCCGGGTCTACGGGGTCAACGGGGTCTCTGGGGTTTCTGGGGTTTCTGGGGTTTCTGGGGTCGTCGGCATGGTCGCCGAACTGCAGGAAGCACTGCTGCCGACCGCGCTGCCGGTGCTGCCCCAGCTCAGGATCGCGGCCCGCTATCTGGTGGCCGGGCACGAGCAGTCCGCCGGCGGAGACTGGTTCGACGCGGTCCCGCTGGCGGGCGGCGGCGTAGCGCTCGTGGTCGGCGACGTGGTCGGGCACGGCGTGGCCGCCTCGGCCGCCATGGGCCAGCTGCGGGCGGTGCTTGGCGAGCTGCTCGTGGCCGAGCCCGACCTCGGGCGGGTCCTGGCGCGGGCCGACGCCTTCGCTGCCCGGACCCCGGCCCTGCAGGCCGCCACGCTGACCCTGGCGGTCTTCGACCAGGCCGCCGACGAGCTCCGGTACGCGACGTGCGGGCATCCTCCCCCGCTGGTGGTCGGGGCCGACGGGACGACCAGGTTCCTGGCCGGCACCGGCACCGGGCCGCTGGGCACCGGCTCGGCGCCGGTCCTGGCCCGCGCCACGCTGGCCCCTGGTGAGCTGCTCCTGCTCTACAGCGACGGCCTGATAGAACGGCCCAACAAGAGCATCGAGGAAGGGCTGGCCGAACTCGCGAAGGTCGCCGCCGACGCCGCCGCCAACCGAACGCTGAGCGTAGCCGCGCCCACCGCGGCCGAACGCGTGTGCGAGCTCACGGTGGAACTGCTGACCCGCACCGGTTACGCGGATGACGTCACCACCTTGGCCGCGGAGCGGCTGGCCGAACCGGTCCCGGCCCTGGAGCTAGAACTGCCCAGTGAAAGAGCCAGCCTCACGGTGGCCAGAGGCGCCTTCAGTGACTGGCTGATCCGGGTCGGCGCCACCGCGGAAGACGCGGAAGCGCTGCACCTGGCGATGGTCGAGGTGGTCACCAACGCCATCGAGCACGCCTACCCGCCCGGTGAGCCCGGGATCGTGGAGCTGACGGCGGCCCTGCGCGACGACGGGACCGTCGAGTGCCGGATCGTCGACCACGGAACCTGGCGACCGCCGGACTCCGGCGACGCCGACCGCGGCCACGGGCTGATGGTCGCCGGTCATGTCGTCGACAGCATGGTGGTGAGCCATCCGGCCCCGCCGGGCGCCCGCTCGCCCGGCGTCCGGGGCACCGTGGTGGTGCTGCGGCTCCGGCTGCGCCGCCCCGCCGTCTTGGCGTCGGGTCACCACAGCGCCCGTGCCGCCGCCCGCACGGACGAGCCGCCCTTCACCGTGGCGGCTTCGATCGAGGCCAGCGGGGCGGCCCGGGCGCTGGTGGCAGGCCCCGTCGACATCGTCACCGCCGACCAGCTGTCCCGGCGGCTGCTGTCCGTCAGCCGGGGCGGCACGGTCCCGCTGACCGCCGATCTCACCGCCGTCACCCAGCTGGCCAGCGCCGGGGTCCGCGCCCTCTACCTGGTCAGGAAGCAGCTGATGGCCCATCAGCAGGCGCTGACCCTGATCACCGCACCGGGCAGCTCCACCCACGCCGTGCTGGACCTGGTCCGCCTGGCCCACGTCGGCGGCTGACCCGCTCGGCCGGCTCGGAGCCGATCATGATGACGGCGGAACGAACCCGGGTGCCACGGCCACCGTCTCCGCGGGGCAGGACGGCCGGTCCGTTCGGTAATGAAGGCATTCGGCTGTGTGGCTAACGGCTCCGGTTTCCGGTGTTTCAGCGGTGCCGCCCAGCCGCCCGGCCGGTCCAGGCTCGCGGCCCGCTACCTCCCGGCCGGCTCGGCGGAACACCCGCGCTATCCCTCGCCCCATCCGCATCGGTGAATCACTTTCGTTTCAGCCAGCCAAGGATTTTCGTGGAGTATTTCGGCTTGGTGGAGACTTTTGTGCACTATGATCCCCAAAATCTACCGTAGAACCCAAATCTTCCGTGATATTTGTTCGACTTGGATGGTGGCTCCCGTACCGCCCACCGCACTCATCCCACCTGTCACATCAGGAGTCGTTCCCGGCCTCGTCACCGGGTTTCCGTTGGCGTTTCGAGCGGGAGCATGCGGTGCCGGTACGGCAGGTGCCTGGGAGCCTCCTATTCTCCCACGCCGGTCCTCTCGTAGGCGGCGCGCAGGCGGGCCTCGGCGGTGGCGGGCGCGTGCACGTGGTCCAGGCCGAGCAGCGCCGCGCCGACGACCGGTGGCACGTCGATCACGCGCACCTGCGCCAGCGGGGCCGCCTCGGTGAGCTGGCCGGTGACGCCGCTCAGCAGCTGCGGGTTCCGCGCGGTGATGACGCCGCCGCCGAGCACGACGGGGGTGGC
>JBEKKH010000096.1:0-16785 GCA_050010815.1 Streptosporangiaceae bacterium
CCCGCCCGCGGCCCCGGTCCCGCGTACGGATCCCCGCCCGCGGCCCCGGTCCCGCGTGCGGCCCGGTCAGGCGGTGAGGGCCTCGTCGGGTTCGGCGCAGGCCCGCACGATCTCTTCCAGCGACAGCCCGAGGGCGGCGGCCAGCGCGGCTACGGTGAAGAACGCGGGCGTGGCGGTGCGACCGGTCTCGATCTTGCGCAGCGTTTCCGCGGGCACCCCGGAGCGGGCGGCGATCTCGGCCATGCTGCGCGGTCCGCGCGCCTCGCGCAGCAGCATGCCGAGGCGTTCGCCGCGGACGTGCTCGAGCCGGCTCAGCGGGGGTCGGACCATACCGGGATATTAATACCGGTATAGTTATCCCGCAAGCCAAGGGAGGCGTACATCGGTGGTCGAGATCAAGACGGCAGCAGAGGTTCAGGCCATGCGGGCCGCCGGGCAGGTCGTGGCGCAGATCCTGGTGTCCGTTCGGGATCAGGCGAAGGCAGGCATCCGGCTGAGCGAACTGGACGAGGTCGCCCGTGACGTGCTGGCCCAGGCGGGAGCCACCTCGCCCTTCCTGGGCTACCAGCCGGGGTTCGCGCCCATTCCGTTCCCCGCGGTCATCTGCACCTCGGTCAACGACGCCGCGCTGCACGGCATCCCCACCGGGTACCGGCTGGCCGAAGGGGACCTGCTCAGCGTGGACTGCGGAGCCGTGCTTGACGGATGGGCGGGCGATGCCGCCATCTCCTTCACGATCGGCCCGCCGCGGCCAGACGACGAGCGCCTGATCGCGACCACCAGCGCGGCCCTGCGCGCGGGCATCGCCGCCGCGGTCCCCGGCGGCCGGATCGGCGACATCTCGGCGGCGATCGGCGCGGTCGGGCGCCGGGGCGGCTACGGGATCTGCACCGATTTCGGCGGTCACGGCATCGGCCGGACGATGCACGAGGACCCGCACATCCCGAACGAGGGACGCCGGGGCCGCGGTCACCGCCTCGTGCCCGGGCTGGTCCTCGCGATCGAGCCGTGGTTCCTGAGCGGCGGCAAGGACAGCTATGAGATCGATGACGACGGCTGGACGATCCGCAGCGGTGACGGGAGCCGCGCCGCTCACATCGAGCACACGGTGGCCATCACCGCCGACGGCCCGCAGCTCCTGACCATTCTTTAGCCGAACGGACCGTGGTTTCCCGCTCCCGCCCAGCTCAACCACCCGGCCGGCGCTCCTACCATGGCCGGGTGCTGCTGCCCGGCCCCCTGCGTGCGCCCGCGGCGGTGCTGCTCTCGGTCTGCGCGGCGGTGACGGTGCCGCTCGCGGTCGTCTTCGCGGGCCATACGCGGCCCAGCCGACTTGACGCGGCGGTGGACCCGGCCCTGTGGTCCAGTCTGGGGCGGCTGACCGTGCTGCTTAACGTCTCGAACGCGGCCGGCTTGGCGGTCCCGGTGAGCCTGATGACGTTGGCGCTGACCGTCGCGTGCCTGGTCACCCGCCGCTGGTCCGGGGCCGTGCTGGCCGCGCTCGCGACGCCCGTCGCGAGCGCGCTGACCGAGCTCGTGCTCAAGCCGCTGGTCGGCCGCACCATCGGCGGCTACGACAGCTTTCCCAGCGGGCACGCCACGGTCATGTTCGCGCTGGCGGCCACCTGCTCGGTGCTGCTGCTCGACCCGCCCGGCCACCGGGTGCCCGCCGCGGTCCGCCTGCTGCTGGCCTGTCTCGCGCTGCTGGCGGCGACCACGGTCTCCCTCGCCATGGTGGCCGCGAACGCGCACTACTTCACCGACGTCGTGGCCGGGGCCGCGCTCGGCACCGCAGTGGTGCTCGCCTGCGCGCTTACCCTGGACGGCCTAGCGGTGGCGCGGTGGCGTGTAGCGTGACGGAGTGATCGCCGGCCAGGAAAGGAACACGATGTCATCGTCGTCGGAGCTGCCGCACCTAGACAACCATCACCGGAACACGCTGCGTCAGATCTTCCAGCACCCCGCGAGCCACAACGTCGAGTGGCACGCGGTGACGTCGCTGCTCGACGCGGTCGGAACGGTCACCACGCACCACGACGGCAAGGTCACCGTCAGGGTCGGTGAGCAGACCGAGATCTTCGACCCTCCGGCCGGCAAGGACATCGATGTGCAGATGGTGGTCGACCTGCGCCGGCTGCTCAGCCAGGCGGGTTACAGCGCGTCCGCATAATGCGAGTGCTCGCCGTCCGGCACCACGGCGTGGATTCGGCCGGGTTCATCGGCGCCGCCTTCGAGGCGCGCGGCGCCCAGCTGACCGTGCACCTGCTGCCCGACGAGGGGCCGCTGCCCGCCCCGGACGTTTTCGACCACGTCGTGCTGCTGGGCGCCGAGAGCTCGGTGAACGATCCCCATCCCTGGATCGCCGAGGAACTGGCCTGGCTACGGACGGCGGACGCGGCCGGCGTGCCCGTGCTTGGCATCTGCTTCGGCGCGCAGGCGATCTGTGCCGCGTTCGGCGGCCGGGTCGAGATCATGGCCCGCCAGGAGATCGGCTGGGTGCTGGTCGACTCGGTGGACCACGAACTTGTCCCGGTCGGACCCTGGCTGGAATTTCACGGCGACCGCTGCCTGCCGCCCGCGGCGGCGACGGTGCTGGCCCGCAACGACGTGGCGGTGCAGGCCTTCCGCCTCGGCCGCCACCTGGCCGTGCAGTTCCATCCCGAGGTCGACGGCCCGCTGCTGAAGCGCTGGCTGGACGCGGGCGGCGACCAGGACGCCGAACGGCACGGGCTCGACCCCGCCCAGTTCCTGGCCGACACCATCCACGAGGAGCCCGCGGCCCGGGCCCGTGCTGACCGGCTGGTCGCCGCCGCCCTCAGGATCCGCTGATGCCCGGCCGGTTATACAGGACGCTCATGGTGGCCTGCATGACCGCGAACGGGCGCTGGTCGCCGTCGGCGAACGCCTCCGCGCGGCAGACCACCAGGGTCCGGCCCGCCCGGACCACCTGGCCGGTCATCGTGAACCGCTGCCCGGCCGCGGGCGCGAGCAGGTTGACCGTGAACGTCGCGGTCAGCGCGGCCGCCTCCGGCGGCAGGACCGTGTAGGCCGCGTACCCGCACGCGGTGTCCAGCACGGAGGCGACCGCGCCCGCGTGCATAAACCCGTGTTGCTGGGTGAACCGCTCGTCGTAGCGCAGCTGCAGCTCTACCCGGCCCGGCTCGACGTCGAGCACGTCCACGCCGAGGGTGGACATCAGACCCTGCCGGTCGAAGCTGGTCCGCACCCGCGCCGCCATGGCGGCCGCGGACTCGGTCCGCGTGTCCCGATCGCCGTTTTCGCTCACCAGGTGATTGTGACAGAACCGAATCGGCCGGACGGAGCTGGGCCGCGTTGGCCCGGGCCCCAGACCGGCCGCCCTGACCGGCCGCCCGGGACCGGCGCCCGCGTCCGGTGCTGAGACGGTGTCGTCCGGGTCGGCGCGCTATACCTAGGTGCATGGCTGATGTCGATGCGGGGCTGGTGGTGCGGGACGTGACGGTGCGAGCGGTGGTGGTGCCGCTGGGGCGGCCGCTGGCCACCAAGGTGGGGGATTTCTCCCAGTGGCCGCTGCTGCTCATCGACGTGACCACCGAGCAGGGCATCACCGGCCGCGGCTACCTGGCTCCCTACCTGACCCGGGCCACCGCGGGCCTGCGGACGATCCTCAGCGATCTCGGAGCCGCCCTGCGCGGGCAGCCGGTCGCGCCCGCCGCCGCGTACGCGAGCGCCCGGGGCTGGCTCGGGCTGGCCGGATATCAGGGCCTGGCCCTGGCCGCGGTGGCCGGGCTCGACATCGCGCTGTGGGACGCGCTGGCCCAGGCGGCCGGGCTGCCGCTGGCCGTCCTGCTGGGCGGGACGATGGCGCCGCTGTCCGCGTACAACAGCAACGGCCTGGGGCTCATCCCGCCGGGAAACGTCGCCGACGAAGCGCTTGAGCTGCTGGCCGAGGGCGGGTTCACGGCGCTGAAGGTCCGGGTCGGGCGGGCCCGCGCGGCCGACGACATCGCCGCCGTGCGCCGGGTCAGGGCCGCGGTCGGCGACGAGGTCACGCTGGTCGCGGACTACAACCAGGGACTCGGGCTCGCCGAGGCGCTCGAGCGCTGCGGCGCGCTGGACGGCGAGGGCCTGACCTGGATCGAGGAACCGCTGCGCTACGACGACCTGGACGGGCACGCCAGGCTCGCGGCCGATCTAGCCACCCCCGTTATGCTCGGTGAGAATTTCTACGGTCCGCGGGCCATGCACGACGCCATCAGGGCCCGGGCCTGCGACCTGGTCATGCCCGACCTGATGCGGATCGGCGGGGTGACGGGCTGGCTGCAGGCCGCCGCGATCGCCGACGTGACGGGCCTGCCGATGTCCTCGCACCTGTACCCGGAGGTGTCCGGGCATCTGCTCCGGGTCACGCCGACCCGGCAGTGGCTGGAGTGGCAGGACTGGGCCCACCCCGTGCTGGCGCGGCCCTTCGAGGTCCGCGCGGGCGAGCTGCACCTGCCCGACGTGCCAGGCAACGGCCTGGCGTGGGACGAAGACGCGGTCGCGCACTACCAGGCCGACCTGTAACGGCGGCAAACGCGTGTGTCTGGAGGTGAGACGGCTCGTCGTTTGACACTGCGGGCCGCGGCTGCGGGATCATGGGTGACAACCAGGCTCGTCAAGGAGGACTAATGATCTTTATTACGGCCAAGTTCAAGATCCGGCCAGAAGATGCCGATCAGTGGCCGGAGATCTCTGCTGACTTCACCGAGGCGACCAGGAACGAGCCGGGCTGCCTGTGGTTCGACTGGTCCCGCAGTCTGGCCGACCCGGAGGAGTACATCCTGATCGAGGCGTTCCGTGACGGCGAGGCCGGCGGCGCGCACGTCCAGTCCGACCACTTCAAGAAGGCCCAGCAGTCGCTGCCGCCCCACCTGGCTCAGACGCCGCGGATCGTCAACGTCACGGTCCCGCAGGACGACTGGTCCCTGCTCGGCGAGATGGCCGTCCCCGGCTCCGGCTGAACCGCCCGGCTGAGCCGCCATCCGGCCGGGTCAGATGTAACGCAGGTCCCGGGCCAGGGCCAGCGCGGCGGTCAGCGTCTTCCCGCCCGCCTCGCGCTCGCCCTGGTCCCAGGCCAGGCACGCCGCCGTGACGGCCGACTCGAGCTCATCGGGGAGCCGTTGCTGGGCGGGATGCAGAAGCTGGCGGCCCGCCGCGACGGCCTCGGCGACCTGGCCGGTGTCCAGGTGCGCGGCCATGGCCCGCCGGGCAAAAGAGCGCACGGCCTCGGCGTCGTGGCGTCGCAGCGCGGTAAGGGCGAGTTTCAGCAGGCTCTCACCGAGCAGGATGGCCTCGCCGATCCGCTCCGCCAGCGCCAGTGACCGTTCCAGCTCCTCGTGCGCCGCGGCCAGGTCACCATGCAGCCACAAGAGCCAGCCGACGAAATACGTGGCGTAGCCGAGATCCTTGTCGTCATCGCCCTGGGCCGCCGCGGCCGCGCTCGCGCGCATGTTGGCGACATCGGTCTCGTCTACGCGGAAGCGGTTCCTGGCTACCCGCCCGAGCGCGAGGACATGGTAGAAGCTGCACTTCCTGGCGGACGTGCCCCGGGCTTCCAGCACGGGGCGGGCCGCATCGAGGGTCGCGAGGGCCAGGTCGTACTGGCCGCGCAAGGCGTCCAGGTCGGCCCGGCCATCCAGCATCAGGTCGCGGCTGACCCGGCGCCCCGGGCTCACCAGGACAAGCCCACACAGCCGCCGGGCGCTCGGCCGCGGCCACGGTCCGGCGGTGCGGCCTGCTGCGGCGACGGAGAACGGGCCGAGCAGCCTGACCTGCACCGGTTGCCCCGCTGGCGTGCCCTGTTCTGCGGTCACGTCCCCATTGTCCCGCGGCCCGAACCGGCGGGAACACCGCGGGAACAGGCCTTTCCTACCGTTCTCAGCAGAGCCACCGCAGCCCAGGCCAAGGAGCCACTGACATGAACACCTCGTACCTGATCTACCAGGCCGAGCGCACCAAGACCGCCGCCGAGCAGCGGGCGATCGACCGCAGCGCCGGCGAGCTCGCCGCCTCGCTCGCGCGGCGATGGCACGCGCTCGCCCGCCTGAGCCAGGGGCACCTGCTCCGCCGGGGGCCACGGCAGCCCGCCCACCGGGACTGCGCTAGCGCTTCACCCGCCCGTTTTGTTACGGAACTTAAGTCGCGGTAACTGGTGACGGCGGCGGCCCGCCTGGGTGAAGGTAGCAGCATGACGATTCCCGCTCGCCCGGGCCATGGCTGAGCCGGCCGCGACGTCCGGAACGGCGACCACGCCATCGGCGTGGTCGCCGTTCCGGCATCGCCTGTTCGCGGCCATGTGGGGCGCTCAGTTCGTCAGCAACATCGGCAGCTGGATGCAGACCGTGGCCGCGCAGTGGCTGATGCTGACCCTGACCGGCTCGGCCGCGTACGTGGCGCTGGTGCAGACGGCGGCGGGCCTGCCGGTGGTGCTTTTCGCGGTGCTGGCTGGAACCATCGGCGACCTGGTCGACCGGCGCCGTTTCCTGCTGGTCACCCAGACCCTCATGCTGGTGGCGGCGGCCGCCCTGGGCGCGCTGGCCATCGCCGGGCTGGTGACACCCTGGGTGCTGCTCGCGCTGATCTTCGCGGTCGGCACCGGGCAGGCGCTGACCTCACCCACCTGGCTGACCCTGCAGCCCGAGCTGGTCGGTCCGGCCGAACGGCCCCAGGCGATCTCGCTCGGCGCGGTGAACCAGAACCTGGCCCGCGCGGTGGGGCCGGCGATCGGCGGTCTCATCCTCGCGGCGACCAACGTCGGCACCGTCTTCGAAGTCAACGCGGTCACCTTTCTGGCCGTGCTGGCCGTCCTGGCGGCATGGCATTCCACCCGCGCGGTCGGCGCGCTCCCGCGTGAGCACATCGGCGAGGCGGTCCGAGCCGGCGGCCGCTACGTCGCCGCCAGCCCGGCGCTACGCGTGGTGCTGATCCGGGCCGGGCTGTTCATCTTCTTCGCCAGCGCGGTCTGGGCGCTGCTGCCGCTGACGGCTCGTTCGGCCCTGCATCTGGGCTCCGGCGGCTACGGGTTGCTGCTCGGCAGCGTCGGGATCGGCGCGGTCGCCGGGGCCGCCATGCTGCCCCGGCTGCGGGCCCGGCTTTCCGCCGATGTCATGCTGACGGCCGGTTCGATCGGCCTGGCGGCGGTGACCCTGGTGCTGGCCTTTGCCCATGTGACGGTGGTGGACGCGGTCGCCCTCGTGGTCGGGGGAGCCTGCTGGATCCTGGCGCTGTCCACCCTGAACTCGGTTTACCAGCTGTCCCTGCCCCAGTGGATCAAGGCCCGTGGCATGTCGTTCTACCTGGTGGTGTTCCAGGGTGGCAACGCCATCGGCAGCGCGGTGTTGGGCATCGCGGCCGGATACGCGGGCCTGTCGCCGACGCTGGCGATCGCCGCCGCGGGGCTGGCGCTCGGTCCGCTGGCCGCGCTGGCCTGGCGCTTCCAGCCCATCCGCCCCGAGGAGCTGCAGCCCGCGGGCGACTGGCCCGCACCGCAGCTCGCCGCGGACACCGACGCCGAAGGCCGCCAAGGCCCCATCATGGTCACGGTGGAGTACCGGGCCCGCCCCGGCCGCGAACATGAGCTGATGACGATCCTGCAGGACACCAGGTTCAGCCGCCGGCGCACCGGCGCCACGTCCTGGCGGGCCTGGCGGGACGCGAGCGACCCCAGCCGGATCCTCGAGCAGTTCGTGGTCGCGTCCTGGGACGAGCATCTCCGCCAGCACGAACGCGTGACCACGCGCGATCAGGACCGCCTCGACCGCGTCCGCGCCCTCACCGACCCGGACCACCCGGTCACGGTCACCCACTGGCTGGCCCAGAGATGACTGATTCCGATCGTTACCCGGAGGTCTCCGGCCGCTTACCGCCCCACCCCGGCCCGTGCCGTGGCAGGTAACGCTCGCCCCACTTCAAGCCGCAGTGAAGCCCCCAGCCCGTACCCAGGGCAGAATCGTTCGCGTACAGGAAGTCATACAGCCTCACGAGACGGGGCATCTCATAGCGCGCGTCCGCCATGCAGACAACGCTAGGGCGACCCGGGAGGACCGCCAAGCTGTCGCGCCAATATCTGGAAGACGCCCATGACGCCGGTAAGACCACGCCTGCGCGTCTGCTGGGCAGGTACCAAGCACGCCGAACCGGAAGATATGCATCAACTCAGCCAGCCCAGGTAGCGACCCACCTTTGACCATCCCGCGGACACCACTTCACACCCCAGAACTACGTGCTTTGACAAGACGACTCGGCCGTGGCCAGCCGCTTTCGGAGGCACAGATTTCTGTCCTATCTCTAGCCAACGCTGGCTACGACGTCGATATCGCGTTGCTGCGCAGAATGGGTCTAGGACCTTCAGATGCACGCCGCCAGCTCGGCCAGCTGAGCGACCTCGGCCTACTCCAACCCCGCAGGGCCCGGGACGATGGTTCTGATGGTTCTTATCGGATAGCCCTCGGCCTGTCCAATATCGCTGTCACGGAAGAAGCCGCATCATCGCATGGCGCTGGCCTGCAAGGACGCATCCTCGAAGCACTCGGCGGAGCGGACTCTGCTAGTCGTGAAGAATTGCAAGAAGCCACAGGAGCTAGCAGAAGCAGCGTCATCAACGCGCTAAAGGATCTCATCAACAGCGGGGCCGTAGAAGCCACGGCTCCGTCTCACAGCCCTAATAGGCGTTATCGACGCACGCGGTCATAGTTGCAGCAGCGAGCATTCACGCTTTCAATATTAATGCCCGCGAGGAATCATTCCAGGTCACAGCCGTATCTGTGGATGAAACAATGATCCCGCTAGCAAGTCATAACCACACACTTAGATCCTTCGACAGCGCCGCACTCTCTGCCGGAACAGGTCGCGCGGGCGGCGGATGGCTGCCACGCTGCCCCAGGCAACGCATGGCCTCGTCTTCCTGGTCGCGATGCATGGCCAGGCCGACGGCTGTTTCAGGTGGCCGAGGCGTGGGCCGCGCGCCGCGTGGTCGAGGCTGACTGTGTGCCGGTGAAATGTGTGATCAGCGTGGTGATTAGGGCGAGTGGTCAGCCGCCTGGCGTGACGAGTCCGGTCTCGTAGGCGAGCACGACCGCCTGCGCGCGGTCGCGCAGGTTCAGCTTCGCCAGGATCCGGCCGACATGCGCTTTGGTGGTCTGCTCGGCGATCACCAGCTCCTGGCTGATTTCGCCGTTGGACAGCCCGCCCGCGATAAGTCGCAGCACGTCGGTCTCCCGTGGGGTGAGCCGGTCCAGCACCCCGGGCGGCGGCTGCCGGTCGCGGCGCTGGCGGGCGAAGCCCGCGATCAGCCGCCGGGTCACCGACGGCGCGAGCAGCGCGTTGCCCGCCGCGACCACCCGCACGGCGCGGATGAGCTCGGCGGTGCCGGCGTCCTTGAGCAGGAACCCGCTGGCCCCGGCACGCAGCGCCTCGTAGACATAGTCGTCCAGGTCGAACGTGGTCAGCATCAGCACGCGCGGGCCCGGTTTGCCGTCGGCCAGGATTTCCCGGGCCGCCGCCAGCCCGTCCATGACCGGCATCCGCACGTCCATGAGCACCACGCCGGGTCCCAGGCGGGCAGCTTCCCGCACCGCCTGCGCGCCATCAGCGGCCTGGCCGGCCACGCTGATGCCGGGCTGGGCGGCCAGGATCGCCGCGAACGACTCCCTGACCATTGCCTGGTCGTCGGCGATCAGGCACCGGATCGCCGCGCTGTTCGCGCCATCCGTCTCATTCGTGCACCCGGCGGTCATGCCGGCTCCCCGGTCGGCAGTTCCGCGGCCACCACGAAGCCGCCGTTCGCCGTCGGCCCGGCCGAGAACGCGCCGCCGGGCAGCGTGACCCGCTCCCGCATGCCCGCCAGGCCGTGCCCGTGACCGTTGACCGCCGTGGTGCTGTTCCGCGCCGACGCTGGCGGCCCGTTGCTGATTTTCAGCCGGACGATGGAGGGTTCCACCTCGACGCCGGCGTTGATCGCGGCACCGGGGGCGTGCCGTCCCGCATTGGACAGCGACTCCTGGACGATCCGGAACGCGCAGCTGCCCACTGCCGCGGGCAGCGTGCTGACCGGTCCGTGCCGGGCGAGTTCAACGACCAGCCCGGCGTCGCGGGCGGCGTCGGCCAGTTCGGGCAGGTCGGCGAATTGCGGCTGCGGGGCGCGCTCGGCGGCCTGGCCGGTGCGCAGCACTCCGAGCAGCCGCCGCATCTCGGTCATCGCCTCGCGGGCGGTCTCGCCGAGATCGCTGAATTCCGTGCGTGCTTCACTGGCCAGCCCGGCCAGCCGGTACGGCGCGGCGTCGGCCCGCACCGCGATCAGCGCCAGGTGGTGGGCTACCGCGTCGTGCAGTTCCCGCGCGATCTTGGCGCGTTCCTCCAGGACGGCACGCCGGGCCGTTTCGGCCTCGGCCCGCTCGGTCGCGCCGGCCAGCGCGCGCCGGGCGCGGTCGCGGTCGCCGAGCACGTCCGCGGCGACCGCCGCGGCAGTCAGAAAAATGGTGCCGGCCGGCAGGGCCAGTCCAGGCTTAGCACCGCCGGCCTGCAACCACCATGCCAGCGTGCTCAGCCACCATCCCAGCACGGTCAGGGCCCACATCCACCAGACGATGCCCCGTCTGTTCCTTATCCCGGCCGCTATGAACACCACGGCCAGCACCGCCACCTGCACCGGTTCCCACGAGAAGTTACGGTTGAACCAGAGCCAGCGGGCCTCCATCCATGGCGCCGCGAGCAGCGCCAGCCAGCCGAGCCGCCAGCCCAGCAGCGGGCGGCTGAGCATCGCCATCGGCAGTACCCCCGCCAGCGCCACCAGGACGAGCAGCGCCCCCAGCCACGCTGGCGCTATTCGCTGGAAATAAAGCTCGGGTATGTAGTGTCCGACGATCCCGTGGAGGCTTCCCGGGACATCATGACGCACGATTTTGCCTACCAGGCGGCCCACCAGGGGGCCGCGATCGCCGCTCCGGCCGCCCCGGCCAGGCCCAAGGCCGCACGGCGGTGCCACGGTGAGCGCGGGGCGGGAACCGGGTCCGGGCCCACGGCCACCTGGGCCAGCGCGCGCCAGGCCGGTCCCGTCGCGTCCCGGGCCCGCGTGATCGCCGCCGCTGCGGCCAGCCTGACCTGCACGTCCCCCAGGGTAGGCGGCGCCGCATGCGGGATCATCCGACTGCGGGCTGTAATACCCAGGTATTAGCCGGGACTCCTGCGGTAGGTATGACGGATGCAGTAAGCGCAGTCCAGCGGGCAGCCCTGAATATGGTTCAGGCTCAGCCCGCTCTTGCGGTACTCGACCACCTCACGGGCACCCGCCGGCAGGCGCAGGACCTGTTCGGTGTCCAGCAGCGGGACGAACGTACTCACTCCGGCCTCCCGGTCGCCCGGTATGCGCGGGCGCTTCACTGGGAGAGTGGACCGACGGGTAACGGATGACCAGAAAGTTTCTCAGAGTTTCTAGAAATAGCTGTCGAATGAGGCCCGACGGGAAATCACGAGCCATCCTCAGGTACCTCTGGTGCAATGTCGTCGACGACACGGGTCACGATTGCACGCGCCGCCCGGCCGTAACTGGCCACGGCCGCCATCTGGTCGAAGATGCCGCTGTACAGCCCGATCTCCTGCGGCTGAGCGAGGTTCAATTCCGCCGAGAACGTCTCAACCATCACCCTGTCGCTGTCCAGCAGCCAGAAACCGTGCGCCGGCGCGACCACGTACGCGGTATCGAAGCCGACAATGCCGAGCCGCACGTTGGGCAGTGCCGCGAATGAGATCAGCCGGTCCAGCTGCCCGAGCATCACCGCGGGCGCGCACAGCCGGTACCGCAGCGTCGCTTCGGTCAGCACGAAATGGAACCGCTTGTCCGGCCGGTACAGCATCTCCTGACGCCGCACGCGCGCCCGTACCGCCTCATCAATATCATTGGGCACCTTGAACACGGTGATGCTCTGCGCGAAACGGGCACGGGCGTATTCCGCCGTCTGCAATAGCCCCGGAATGAACGTGGGCTCGAACGCGCGGAACAGCCGCGTTTTCGCGTCCAGGCCGGCGATCTCGTCCTGGTGGGGGCGCAGCCCGGTCTTGATCTGGCGTTGCCACTCGGCGTGCTGGACCTCCAGGGTGTGCAGCGAGGCGAGAAGCGATTCAGTCTCAGCCCCGGCGTGGGTGACGCTGGCCCAGCCGCGGACATCGTCGTCGGTCGGTGTCTGCCGGCCGTTCTCCAGCTTGGAGACCTTCGAGGCAGGCCAGGACAGCGAGTCCGCGACCTCCCGGCCGGTCAGCCCGGCCTGCTGGCGAAGCTCGCGGAGCCGCTGGCCCAGCGTGTGGCGTGCCTCGTGAACGCTGAGGACGCCGCTAGTTCTGCTCGGTGGCAAAGTCGTCCCGTCGAACCGCGCGGTGCCAGGCAGCATCGCGCCAGTAGGCATGCTGCTCGATCACGGCCGGGTCCTTGATCACCTCACCGCCGAGGAAGTGCTCTTCGGTATCGAAGTGCATCTTGACCAGCAGCCGTGAGTCGAATAGCCAGTAATCGTAGTCGGGCAGGTCACGGGCTTGATCGCGGGTCAGGTAACGAATTTCCTCGCCAGCCGCGTTCGTGTACTGCGAGCAGAACACGCCGAAGCGGCTGTAGTCGGTCAGCGGCACGCTGACCACGCGGACGCGCGAGAACCGGCGTCCCTCGGCGGTTGCCGTCCGGATCATCGACAGCCAGTTCTGGAACCAGCCCATGTCAGCCGGCTCTCCCGCGACGAACTGAGCCAGCGCCTTCGCCTCGTTGGGCGAGTAGTAGTAATCTCGCGCCTCCAGGCGGAAGGCCGTGTCCTTGAACGTGCGGAAGAGCCGGGAGAACTCCTCGCCGATGAGCAGGCTCAGCGGTCCTCCTCCGCAAAGCGCAGGACATCGGCGGGAATCTCGATCACAGCCTCACCGGGCGGGATGTCGCCCAGCTCCGCCAGCGCCACGGGATCGGTTACGATCCACCCCTGGGCGATGTAGGTCTTGCGGTCTGTCCGGTCGGTCGCGAACAGGGTAGGCGACTGCCCCTCCTGCGAGTCGGGGTCCTTGCCGAGGAAGCGGACGTGCATGAGAAGTTCTCCTTGCTCGAATGACAGAGAAACATTCTCAAGCATCGTCACCGCAAACACCTAACCAGTCAAGCGCATAACAGAAAGCATCCTCGTGCACAATGCATCCCTGTCCAGTTGCTGCGGGGCAACAGAAGCAAGCGTTACTGATGATGGCACCGCGACCCACCGTGCAAACGATAACGACACACTTTGCAGGTGGCTTCTAGGCAAGGAGCCGACCGGTGGACGAGGACACCGACGGCCGTTTCCCGAAGACGGCCTCGTGGAGGTCCGCTACCCTCGGGCGAGCCAGAGGAGCAGGCAACCACGCTAGTGCAAGGGTGTAGCTCGCTTGGCGCAAAAGTATAGTTTTCAAAACTATACTTTTGCGCAGACCGTATGGTGGATCCGCGGAGGCACAGTGACAGTCAAGCCGGAGCACATCTTCGACCGGGAGCGTGAGTGGGCAGGGCTGGACGCCTTCGCGCGGAACGCGTACCCGGGAGCCATGCTTGGCGTCGTCAGCGGGCGGCGACGGCAAGGTAAGAGCTTCCTTCTCGAGGCGCTTGCCTCTGCCACGGGGGGCTTGTACTTCCCGGCGGTGGAGGCTACCGAGACGGTCAGCATGCGCGCGTTCACTGCGGCGCTGGTCCGTCAGGGCGTCAGTGTCAGCCGTCCGGTGCAGAGCTGGGACGACGCGATCGCGCTGCTCTTCTCCGCGGTCACGGGGCAGCCCCGGGTGGCGGTGATCGACGAGTTCCCGTTCCTGGCCAAGGCAAGCCCGTCGTTGCCGTCGATTATTCAGCGCGAACTCGGCCCCGGTGGCTCGGGGCAGCGCAGCTCCGTCCGGCTGCTGCTATGCGGGTCTGCCATGTCCGTGATGGGGGGCCTGCTTGCGGGACATGCCCCGCTGCGCGGCAGGGCCTCCCTCGAACTGCTCGTGCGCCCGTTTGGTTACCGGGACGCAGCGCGTTTCTGGGGAGCCGCTGACCCGGAGCTGGCGGTACTGCTGCATTCCGTGGTCGGCGGCACGCCCGCCTACCGGCGTGAGCTCGTAGCATTCGACGCGCCGGACGGGCGCGGCGACTTCGAGGCCTGGCTGCTGCGTACCGTGCTGAACCCGCAGAGCCCGCTCTTCCGCGAGGCACGCTACCTCCTTGCGGAGGAAACAGAGATCAGGGACCCAGCTCTCTACCACTCGGTGCTGGCCGCCATCGCGGACGGCAACCGTACCAACGGGGCCATTGCCAGCTTCGTAGGCCGCAAGTCCGCCGACATCACCCATCCGCTGAACGTCCTCGAGGATGCCGCGCTGGTCGCCAAGGAGGCAGACGTGTTCCGCCGCGGCAGGTGGCTCTACCGGGTCACCGAGCCGCTCATCACCTTCTACGAGGTCGTGATGCGCCCTGAGTGGTACCGGCTGGAGTCGGGGCACGCGAAGGCCGCCTGGCACGATCAGCAGGCGGACTTCTACAGCAGGGTCGTCGGCCCGCACTTCGAGTCGCTGTGCCGGTCCTTCGCCCTGCAGGCCGGCTCCGGGCTCTTCGGCGCCACTGCCGGGGAGGTCGGCTCGGGCATCGTGAACGACCCAGTGAACCGGACCCAGATCGAGGTGGACGTCGCCGTGCTGGCGCCACCCGAGCCGGGGCACCCCCGGCGGCTGCTCTCCCTCGGCGAGGTTAAGTGGGGCCAGGTGATGACCACGCAACACACCGCGAGGCTGGCCCGGGCACGCGACCTGCTCGCGGCCAGCTTTGATATCAGCGACTGCACGCTGGCCTGCTATTCCGCCGCCGGATTCAGCGCTGACCTCCGCTCGGCCACCGGTCCTGGCCTGATCCTGGTTTCATCCGGCGACTTGTACGGGTGATAGCGGACAACGCTGGGGGCACCGAAGAGGGCGTAAGGAGGCAGGCAGCGGGCGAGCTTCACCGGCGCATATCAGCAACCAGGCGCAAGGCCGATGCCTGGCGCCATCTGCACCATGTTTTCGCAGCTCAAAGCCTGTAACTGCGAATGCCCGGCCGTACCGTCGCTGACGCTTAAGCGTCAATCGGCACTCTGGATTAGGAGGGTGGACGTTACCGGATCGTTGCTGCTGTGTCCGCTTGGGTGAAGACACGCCCAGAGGGATCGCTGGCAAGGCGGGCTGGGACGGCGTCAGTGTTGTCCATGGCGAACGCGAGCTCGACAGCATCGCCGAGGTCGGCTTCGATCAGTGCGTCGGCTGCCACACAGGCCGCGAGCATGTCACTTCCTGGCCAGCCGCAGGCGGCGGCATGCGCCTCCGGGGACAAGACCAGTCTACGGTCGGCGAGGTAGGCGGCGATCCGGCCAGCAGCGCCGTAGTGGCCAGCAGTTGGCCGAGGTGGGCGGCGCAAGCGCGGGCGTTGCGCAAGGACCCGATCAGCACCTCCGGCGCCGCCGTGGCTGCGCTGGTAGCTGCGGCGCCATTAGTCGATCTGAACAGCACGCGTTCCCCGCGCTGGGCGGCCTCAGAGGCTGGCGGCAGCACCACGGCCTCGTCCAGCCCGGGATAGTGGAACCGCCGGTGTGGCCGGGCGTCAAGAGCAGCGGCGGCCACGTCGATCCCGCCCATCGCGTCGAGTTCCGCGTCGCTATAGATCAGGCAGGTGAGATTTCCCGCGACCGCCAGCGCCACCTCTGTGGAAAACGACAAGACGTCCACGATCACAACCACATCGCCGCGATCGGCGGCATGCCGCGCGCCGACCACTCCCCACTCCACATGAACCTGCGCCCGCGACCAGGGCGCGAAGACAAGCCCACCGGCGTTCCGAGACACCAGCATTCACCCCTCATCGGCTCCACACCATGCTACTGAGTTCGACACTTCGCCGGCCACGTGCGCCGCCAGGTCGGTGACGCTTAAGCGTCAGCCCCGGCAAGCGTCCTGGCCACTCGTGCCCATGCTCCCGATAGCTGCGAACTCCGGGACTGTCGGGCAGGTTCTGTCAAGAGTTGAAGATCGGCGGAGCAGACGCCGTAGGCGATCTTGACGGGTTCTGCCCGCCCCGGACAATACCGACAGCGGGAGCAGGCACACCACTACCCTGCAAGAACCCCGGTGACTGCTGCGCCGAAACGATCCCTTCGCTTGTCGGCTCCGGTTCCCAGGATGCTCCCCAGGTCAGCAGCGGTGTCTGCCAGTGCAGCCACACCCCTCTATGCCGTCATCATCATCGGTGTAAGCAGGCCAAAGGGTGGCAGCTCACCCAGCCTGAACCAGGCGTCCCGCTCTGGCGCACCCCGCGCGGCCGGACCTACGCCACCACCCCCACCGACTACTCCCTCGACTAGCCAAAGCACTGTCCACGAACCTGCGACCCGGCCGGGAGGCGTCCCGCGGACGGCCCGCGTCGCTGTGCTGCTGCTGATCCAGCGTGCCGTACCGGCAACCGTCAGCATCCAGCTGTACAGTGCTGGAGTGACGTTTACGTGTCCCGTTCCCCACGCCGGCAGTCATCTCGCCGAGCTGGTCGACCGGACCCGGCGCAGCCATGAACGCATTGTGCTGACGGAGCACGGGCAACCCGCAGCGGTGCTCATATCGGTCGATGATCTTGATGAACTCCAGCGGTTCCAGGACGACAGTGATATCGCCCTCTGCGTGGCGATCAATGCGCATAATGAGCCTGGCCTGCCGCACGATCAGTTCATGGCATCCCTTGACATGGAGTCGTGACTTTAGCCGTCGTCTGGCGGC